>JAKPKU010000207.1 GCA_029553545.1 Candidatus Cloacimonadota bacterium | reverse complement strand
GTCTATTTCTGAATCGATAAAGCTACCTGACATTGAACACCTCTTTTATTCTTTAATTAATGCCATTATATGATACCCTATATTATTGTCAAGTAATATTTTAACTATATTTTTTGTCTGCTTTCTAATTCAAAGCTCTCGTTTATAGACTTGAATAATACTGAAAGCTGAGAACAGAGAGATGAAATGTAATTGATCTGAGCCAACTAAGTATAGTTGTTGGTAAAAAAAATCATCTCTAAACCCGCTTGTAGTAGGCATCTGCTGACTTGTGTGAAAATAGTTTTCGAAAAAACCCATTTTGTAAGCCCTATATATAGAGGGTGTTGTTTTTTTAATTCTGCTTTTTTCTTTTTAAATTATTTTGGGTACTATGCAACAGCCTCTCTTAAATCACCTGACGATCTGATTCAAGATTCTATCTGTTTGGGTTTTGTGTCTTGATTAGTTCTTTTTTATATTTCTTTCAATTCAAGTCACTATATTTAAGTATTATAGGATGATTTAATACAATAGCTGTTTATTATATTGACAAAAACAATTACAATTAATATTTTGGTATAAGTTGATAAAAACTAAAATATAGAGTGAATATTTTTTGATAATAATAGGGGAAAAAATAAATATAAAGGAGCTAAAAATGGCGGAGAAATTAAATTTAACAAAGACAAATGAACTTTATGAAGAGGCATTAACGCTCGTTCCTGGTGCTGTTGCTGGTATTAGAAGACCATATAACTTCGTACCTGGTGAGTATCCAATCTTTTTCGATCATGCAAAGGGTGGTAAAGTAACAGACGTAGATGGTAATGAGTATTTAGACATGCTCTGTGCTTATGGACCGATAATTGTAGGACATCGAGAAGAAGAAATTGATGATGCAGTAATTGCTCAGATCAGAGAAAAAGGATTCTGTTTTTCATTAACTCAATCATATCAAAACACTCTTGTCAAAAAACTTAAGGAGATTATCCCTTCATGTGAGATGGCTGCTTTTGTTAAAACAGGGTCAGATGCAACAACCACAGCAATTAGAATCTCAAGAGCATATACAAAAAAATTAAAAGTCTTACGTTGTGGCTATCATGGCTGGCATGACTGGTGTGTAGAGGTTAAGGGCGGTATCCCTCAGAAGTTTTATGAAGACGTCTATGAATTTGAATACAATGACCTCGATCAAGTAAAAGACTTGATGAAAACACACGGTAATGATGTTGCTTGTATTATGGTAACCCCCGTAGGTCACCCCTTAGCTAATAAAGTAGAAATGCCTAAACCAGGCTTTTTAGAAGGCTTAAAAGAAATTGCTGAACAATACAATAGTGTCTTAGTCTTTGACGAAATTAGAAGTGGCTTTAGAGTCGATATGGGTGGTGCACAAAAACTCTTTGGTGTCACACCTCACATATCTGTCTTTGGTAAAGCTATTGCAAATGGCTGGCCCATTGGCGTTGTAGCAGGTAAAGAAGAAATAATGAAAACACTTGAAAAAGACGTTTTCTTGAGTTCTACCTTCTTCCCAAATAGCGATGCACAAGTAGCAGCATTATCTACAATAGCTTTCTTAGAGAAATATGATGTGTTAAAGGTAGTAGCAGACAAAGGTCATGCTTTTGCAAATAGAGTTAATGAAATTCTTGAAAAGTCTGGCGTTCCTGCTTCATTTAGTGGCGGTCCATGGATGCCCTATATCACATTTGATGCAGACGAAAAGAAATTATATAAAGATTTAAGAACCGAGTTTTACACACAATTAATCCGTAGAAATGTATTCTTGCAACCATATCACCATGGATATATTTGCTATCGTCACACTGACGAAGACTTAATCAGAGCAACCGATATGATTGCAGAATCTCTTGAAATAGTGAGAAAAAAATACTTAGTATAAAGGAGATACAATGGAACCGTTAATTTTAACTACAGCTCTAACAGGAGCAGAGACTACTCGCGAAGCTCAACCAAATCTACCAATTACACCCGCTGAGCAAGCTCAAACAGCAAAAGATTGTTTTGCTGAAGGCTCTGTCGTTATGCACTTGCATGTCAGAGAAGACGATGGTGCGCCATCTCAAAGACTAGAAAGATTTGAAGATGCAATTACTCAAATCAGAAAAGCAGTACCTGGTATTATTATCCAAATGAGTACTGGAGGTGCTGTTGGAGTACCTTTTGAAGAAAGAATGGCACCCTTAAAGCTTCGCCCTGATATGGCAACTCTTAATGCTGGAACCCTTAATTTTGGAGATGAAGTTTTTGTTAACAGCCCTACTGATATCGAAAGATTAGCAGCATACTTTGAAGAAGTAAATGTTGCTCCAGAAATTGAAGTTTATGAATCAGGAATGATTGATTATGTAGCCAAACTCGTGAAAAGAGGCGTCATCAAACATACCCCTCTTCATGTTCAATTCGTTCTTGGAGTGCCTGGCGGCATGAGTGGTAAACCAAAAAATGTTCTCTATATGGCTGAACATCTAAAAGAAGAAATACCAACTGCTACTTGGGGTGTTGCTGGTATTGGTAGATGGCAATTGCCTTGTGCAATTATGGCTGTGGTAATGGGTGGACATGTGAGAGTTGGATTTGAAGATAATGTCTTCTATCACAAAGGCGTTTTAGCAGATTCAAATGCACAACTTGTAGCAAGAATTGCACGTATTGCAAAGGAATATGGAAGACCGCTCGCTAACCCCGCTCAAGCACGTGAAATCTTAGGTTTATCATAATCTATTATAATATAGACCGCAGCTCTCAAAGGGTTGCGGTTTTTTTTCATTAAAGAGGAATTCAATATGGATAAAAGACCTTCATGGCACAAATACTTTATGGAAATGGCTTTCTTAGTCTCTGAACGTGCGACATGCTTAAGAAGAAAAGTCGGTGCAGTCATTGTAAGAAATAACCAAATACTCTCAACTGGTTATAATGGAGCACCAAAACATATCAGACATTGCTCAGAAACAGGATGTATGCGCCAACAACTCAATGTACCATCAGGTACACGTCATGAACTCTGCCGTGGAGTGCATGCTGAACAAAATGCAATAATACAAGCAGCAGTCAATGGCACTACTATCGAGGGTTCAACTATATACTGCACAAACCACCCATGTTCAATCTGTGCTAAGATGCTCATAAATGCTGAAATAAGATGCGTATATATCGCCGACGACTACCCTGATGAATTAGCAAAAAATATGTTTGCTGAAGCAGGCGTAGAACTAATATTAGTCGATAGAGAAACAGGTAATCTATCTAAATTACTGTGATAAGCCTTACGTTCAACGCAAAAAAACATCTATAAGGAGAAATGTGTTCATTACTTTTTTATCAATAGTATTTATTATTTACAGTTCAATTAATTATTATATTTTCAGACACTTCTACCCCCTTTTCAGTTCAAGCCTACTTGCTAAAAAGCTCTATATAATCAGCTTTACCATTATTGCTTCATCATATTTCATTTATAGAATATGCGATAAAATACACTCTACCCCATTAGTTAAGATATTAGGTCAAATTGGGTCAATTTGGCTCGTATTTATGGTATATGCGCTCCTTACAATTATACTGTATGATATAGCATATTGGCTCTGTAGGCTTATATCTCCAACATTGTTTAACTATCTTGCATCATTTCCACATATAAAGACTATTACATCTTCTGTGATAATAACATTTATCTCAGTAATAACCATTTATGCCTTTTTCAATGCAGGAAATCAGAAGATTGTTCGTATCGATATAAAGCCACTTCATGCAAATAAAACTAACCTTTCTAAACCCTATAAGATCGCCTATGCCTCTGATTTACACATCAATGATTTGTTTTATACAAACTCAGTAAAAAAGTTGGTTGATCAGGTAAATGAAGAAGATGTCGATTTGATGCTGTTTGGCGGTGATGTCTTTACCGAAGATGTCTCGCATTTATCCTATCATGACAGCGGTGAAGTCTTAAAAAAACTCAAGACAAGATATGGTGTATATACTGTTTTTGGAAACCATGAATATATTGGCAGCATTGAGAGTGCTATCAATCATTTTGAAAAGTATAATATTAAAATACTGCAAGATAGTTCTGTTTTAATTAACAATGAATTAGTTGTCATTGGTAGAGACGACCTAAGTGCTGAACGTATGCTTAAGAAAAAAAGAGCAAGCCTGCAAGAACTACTTATTAATGATGTCGATAGCCTGTTTACGATAGTGGTTGATCATCAACCAAGATCATATCAAGAAGGTAAAGATTACCCGATAGACTTATACCTTTCAGGGCATACTCATCATGGACAGCTTTACCCCTTTTCATTGATCACTAAAAAGATATTTAATAATAGCTGGGGCTTGCAAATTTTGGGCAAGAGTTATTATTATGTATCATGCGGTTATGGCTTCTGGGGTCCTGTCGGTCGTGTAGGCAGCAAACCAGAGATGATCATATTTACAATAGAGTAATAAAACATGTTTCTTAAAAAGTTCACTGATAGATTCTTAGGTATATTTGAAAGTTTTAAGTTAAGGAACTACTCGCTATATTTCTTTGGGCAAGGGACTTCTCTCATTGGTACTTGGATTCAACGAACAGCCCTTAGTTGGCTAATTTATCGCGTAACAGACTCTGTCTTGTGGCTTGGACTTTTGGGTTTTGTCGGTAAGATACCTTCTCTATTTATTACACCATTCGCAGGAGTTATTGCTGATAGATATCCACGTCATAAAATACTAAAAATATCACAAATATTAATGCTTGTTCAAGCTTTTGCACTGTTTTTGATTGTATATATCAATGATGTAAAAATATGGCAAGTTCTCTTGCTTTCCACAATCCTTGGTGCTATTGAAACCTTTGAAACGCCCGTACGCCATGCTTTTGTCTTTGATATTGTGCAAGATAGAAATAAAATAGCTAATGCTATTGGATTAAACTCAGCTATGTTTAACACTGCACGCCTGATTGGACCAGCCTTAGCAGGATATTTGGTAGCACAAATTGGTGAAGCATATTGCTTTTTGATTAATTCATTTTCATTTATAGCAATGCTATTGGCACTCTTTCAGATGAAAATAGATATTGTTAAAGTTAATGTAAAAAAGCTACCATTCTTTTCTAATCTTAAAGAGGGTTTTTCCTATGTTGTAAAAAATCAATCTATAGGTTATTTACTCTTTAATGTCTGCGTATTCACGCTGTTTGGACAATCATATACGGTTATATTGCCCTACTTCGCAAAAGAGGTATTTGGGGGAGATTCACGTATCCTTGGGCTAATGGTTTCAGCTGTTGGTGCAGGCGCTTTGTTTGGTGCAATGTACTTAGCTTCCAGAAAGAATACCAAAGGATTAACTGATAAAATATCTAACTTTGGACTATTAGCCACGCTCTGTTTAATGGTGATTGCTTTTTCAAAAATATACTATCTAAGCTTGATCCTCATCTTCATTACCAGTTGTGGCTTAATGATGCAAAATGCAGGCTCTAATACCATCATACAGAACATAATCGATGAAGATAAACGTGGTAGAGTAATGAGTATTTACTCCATGTCCTTCCTCGTTTTCTTACCATTAGGCAGCCTTCTGATTGGAAGTGCATCAAAGTATTTTGGCGTTGAGCGTTCAGTCTTTGCATCAGGTTTATTGTGCTTTTTAGCAAGTATGGTCTTTAGATTTAAAGTCCCGCTCATCAAAAAGATGATCAAAGAAAAAAACATAGCTGTGTAATTAAAGATATATTCAATCTTCTCCATAGTTAGATAAATATTGCGAGAATCTAAGAGAAATATATCAAATAAAGAAATGACTTCTTGGCGTATTGTTGTTAGTATTTTTCAAAAGTGTTCAATAATAAACCACAGTAGTGTTGCAAAATTGACTATTTAATTATCTTTTATTAATAACATTTAGCTTTTATACTGATTATATGCATTGTTTGCAAGTATTTTGAGAATTGGAACAAAAAGTGTTATATATATACATATCAAAGTATTTCAAATATCTTTGTATGAGTTTATTAAATATTAAAATATGAGGGAGTCTATGAATTATCAATTTGATGTCGAAATGAATAGAAAGAACACAGCTTCTTTTAAATGGGACCATTGTAATTATATATTTGGCACAGATGATTTGCTACCAATGGCAATTGCCGACATGGACATACCAGCACCACCTGAAGTACTTGCAGCCATAAAAGAGAGATGCGAACATCCAGTATTAGGCTATACAATTAGAACAGAAAAATTTTATAATGCCGTTAAAAGCTGGATGAAGAAAAGGTTTAACTGGGAAGTCAAAGATGAGTGGATTTTGAGTACTGCAGGCATTATACCTGCTTTGAGTTATGCTGTCTTATCATTTACGCAGCCTGAAGACAAGATACTTATTCAACCTCCTGTATATCGACCATTCTTTGATGCAATCGAAGCTAACCACCGTATTATAGTAGAAAACCCTTTAAAAGAAGTTCATCAGGGTAATAAAATACACTATGAAATGGATTTTGAAGATTTGGAAGAAAAACTAAATGGTGTTAAACTAATGATACTTTGTTCACCACATAATCCTGTCGGACGCGTTTGGACAATAGAAGAGCTCACTCGACTTGGCAAACTTTGCAAAGAAAAAGGAGTAATAATTCTATCAGATGAGATACATTCAGACCTCGTTTTTAAACCTAATACCCATAATCCAATGGCTTCAATCAAAGAATTCCAAGATATTTCTATCACTTGCATAGCACCAAGCAAGACCTTCAATGTTGCTGGCTTATGCGCATCTGCTATCATCATACCAAATCAAAAAGTGAGAGAGAATTTTTCTACAATGATGTTTAATTGTGGGGTATTCCTTGGCAATACAATCGGTAATATTGCACTTGAAACATGTTATACCAAATGCGAGAACTGGCTTGAACAGCTCCTCGAATACTTACAAGAACGCAAAACAGAAATAGAGACATTTTTTGCAGAGAACTTGCCGCAGCTAAAGATTGCGCAAACAGAAGCGACCTTTTTAACCTGGATAGATTTTAGAAATCTAAACTTTAAAACACATAAAGAGCTTGAAGATTTCCTCATCTATAAGGCAAAGCTGGGCTTTGATACAGGGGCAAAGTTTGGTGCACAGGGTCAGCACTTTATGCGATTAAACTTTGGATGTAGTAAAAAGATGCTGCGAGAAGCATTAATACGGCTTAAGACAGCTGTTGATCAGCTTTAAGATAAATTATATCACATTTTAGGCGGCATTTACTGTCGCCTTTTTGAATTATAAAAAAAATATTGAAAAACTACTTGACTAAATACCCTAATATTTCAAAATAATAAAAAAGATTATTATGGAGGCTACAATGTACGGAAGAATGAAAAATGACTTACAAGAACTTTTTGAAGAATTGAAACAGAATGGTTTATTCAAAAAAGAACGTGTGATAACAAGTAGTCAAGGTGCACAAATATCAGTCTCTACTGGTGAAGAAGTATTGAACTTTTGTGCGAATAACTATCTTGGGCTATCCAATCACCCAGAAGTTGTCAAAGCTTCACAAGATATTATGAATGAATGGGGATATGGACTATCATCAGTTCGTTTTATCTGTGGAACGCAAAAAATACACAAAGACTTAGAAGCAAAAGTATCGGAGTTTTTAGGCACAGAAGATACTATACTCTATGTTGCTTGTTTTGACGCGAATGGAGGGGTATTTGAGCCTTTATTGGGTGAAGATTCTGCAATCATCTCAGATGAACTAAACCATGCATCTATCATCGATGGGGTACGCTT
This sequence comes from Candidatus Cloacimonadota bacterium, assembly GCA_029553545.1. Classification (GTDB taxonomy): domain Bacteria; phylum Cloacimonadota; class Cloacimonadia; order Cloacimonadales; family WRIO01; genus JAGOCT01. The sequence continues at coordinate 11,598 of JAKPKU010000207.1, read as the reverse complement.
GAGTAAAGCAAAACGCTTTAGATACAAACACTCAAATATGGAAGAGCTTGAACAATGCTTAAAAGACTCACAAGATAGTAAGTATCGCTTGATTTGCACTGATGGTGTATTTTCAATGGACGGTGACATTGCTAAGCTCGATAAAATTGTTGAGTTAGCTGAAAAATATAACGCATTAGTTATGGTAGATGATTCTCATGCAACAGGCTATATTGGAAAAACAGGTCGTGGAACTCACGAACACCATGATGTCATGGGTAAAGTTGACATAATCACTACAACTTTTGGCAAAGCATTGGGCGGTGCAAATGGCGGCTGTACATCTGGAAGAAAAGAAATTATTGAACTCTTAAGACAGAAATCAAGACCATATTTATTCTCAAATACAGTTTCTCCTGCCGTTGTGGGAGGCACATTAAAGGTGCTTGACATACTCACAGAATCAACAGATCTGAGAGAAAAAGTGATGGAAAATGCTATACTCTTTAGAAATGAAATGGAACAAGCAGGCTTTAAATTGCAGCCTGGCAATACGGCAATAGTGCCTGTCATGCTTTACGACGAGCCTCTTGCATTGAAGATGGCTGATATGCTACTCAAAGAAGGTATTTATGTGATAGGCTTTGCATTCCCTGTTGTCCCACGTGGTCAAGCACGAATCAGAGTTCAACTCTCAGCAGCACACTCTACAGAAGATATTCATAGAGCAGTCACTGCCTTTATCAAAGTTGGAAAAGAACTTAAAGTCATTTAATTGAGGTAATTTGAGGGAGCACAAGCTCCCTTATTCTTAAATAATATGGAAAAAGGCAAATTATATTTAGTTCCCACACCTATTGGTAATCTTAAAGACATGACATACCGTGCTGTTAAGATATTACAGAGCGTTTATAGAATATACGCTGAAGATACCAGAACATCTCACTACTTGCTATCTCATTATAAGATTGAGACTTCATGTCATTCTTATCATAAATTTAATGAGACGAAAAGATTAAAAGAAATAATCTCTTTTTTAAATAGTGGACTGAGTATTGCCATAATATCTGATGCAGGCTCGCCAGGCATTTCAGACCCTTCGAATATAATCGTTAAAGAATGTTTAAAACATGATATTGAAGTGATAGCCCTCCCTGGCGCAACTGCACTAATACCTGCAATTACTGCTTCTGGATTCAACTCTGATAGGTTTATTATGCTTGGGTTTTTATCAACTAAAAAGCAATTAGCTATCCAAACCTTAACAAAGTATGCAAACCTTGACATTCCTGTTATAATCTATGAATCTCCACACCGTCTGACTGAAACATTGAGCTTATTACATGAGCATTTAGGCGATAGAGAGATTGCTATAGCACGTGAACTAACGAAACAATTTGAGACATGGTATCGAAATCATATATCTTTTTTTATAGAAAACCCAGATATTATTAAGATAAAAGGCGAATTTGTAATAGTTATTAACCCTGCTATAAAAGAGAAAGCCACTGATGAAGATATCTTAGATTTAAGTAATACCTTCTCAGATGACATACCAAGAAAAGAGGTTGCAAGCATTATTGCAGAGAAATTAGATGTATCCAAAAATTACATTTACAATTTATTAATTAGTAAAAGGAAGAATAAATATGAAAGTTGAAGAGATTAGTGCCGTAATAAAAGAGTCAAAGCCCCCCTTTACCCCACTTTTAATTGTCTCTCAAGATGAAAATGGTAAGGCAAATGTCATGGTCGTTGAATGGTATATGCGTTGCTCAGCTCAGCCTCCTATGTACGCTATATCTGTAGGATTAGAAAGGCATACACATAAGTGTTTAGAGCAAGTTAGGCTCTTTAATATGATTGTCCCCACATCAAATATGACCGATATAGTAAAATATTGCGGTTCACAATCAGGCAAGGATGTTGATAAGTTTACAGAGCTAAAACTGGATACATTCAAGGGTAAACTGGGCTTGCCAATAATAAAAAATGCAAATGCAACTTTGGAATGCAAAATAGTCAGCCAGATTTTAAGTGGTGATCACACTATTTTCATTGGCGAAGTAAAGCATAGCTGGTTAAATGATGAATCATCACCTTTGGTACTATACCCCAAAAATAATGAATAGGGAGACACAATGAATAGAATTTACTTGCCAGTTGATATCTGTTTTGGAGAGAATGTCATCAATACTAATGGTGACGCTATATACAGCTTGGGACAGAAGCCCATGATTGTTACAGGGCATTATTCTGCTAAAGCATCAGGCGCTGAAAATGATATCATAAATTTGCTTCAATGCAAGAATAAAGAATATGTATTATTTAATGAAATCACTGAAAACCCCGAACTTGACACTATTAACAAGGGAATAGATGTATTTGTCGAGAATCACTGCGACTACGTAATAGGTATTGGCGGGGGTAGCCCTTTGGATGCCTGTAAAGCAATTGCCCTGGCTGCAGCTAATCAGATAAAAGCAAAAGACTTATATGATGTAAACAATCATCATCAATGTTACCCTATTATTGCTGCACCAACAACTGCGGGAACAGGCTCAGAAGTGACTCAGTATAGCGTTTTATCAGATCCAAAAGCAAAAAAGAAGGCTGGATTTACAAGCCTATTAGTCTTTCCTATTGTAGCTTATATTGATCCAAGATACACATTGACCGTATCAAAAAAGGTCACAAGAGATACAGCTGTTGATGCTTTAAGCCACCTATTAGAAGGACTATATTCAAATACAAGAAACGAATTACTCTACCCGTTTATTTTTGATGGCATAAACCTGATTGTAAGCAACTTAAATGACCTATTAAATAATCTTGATAACCTTGAATTGAGAGAAAAGCTAATGCGTGCATCGCTTTATGGAGGCATTACAATAGCACACTGTGGAACGACTCTTCAACATGCTATCGGCTACCCATTAACATCAGAACTTGGTCTGTCACATGGCTTAGCAAATGGTGTTGCTATGAAAGCAGTCATGGAGCTATACTATCCAGCGATAAAAGACACACTTGATAAAATGTTTTCTCATTTAAAAATGACAAAAGAAGAGTTTTACCAATGGCTTGATTCTCTTAATTTGCAGTTTGAAGGTACTATCATGGACTCTTTTATAGAAGAAAAATATGATGAAGTATTGCAAAGTAGAAATATGATGAATAACCCCTTTGTTGTTAGCGCTGAACAAATAAAAGAGATCTTTAGACAAATAAAATAATGAATCTTGATAATCTTAATAGAACTATTACTTGACTTTATAATCTTTATATATTATTATTACTTAACTGACGTGTTTTCTGCTTGATTACCCATGCTCACTGTGCAGAGCATGGGTTTTTTTATAGTATTAAAAAGTTGTGCTATTTTTCTTTATTCATCAAGCAGTTGAGGCAAATCTTGACTTTGTACCTCAACAATCTTCGCATCGTCAATTCCAGTATAAAGCTTTTGAATGTTTGGTGAATAGGCGACGATAAGCCCAGCAAACACAATGGAGACCATGCTCATTAATTTTATCAAGATATTGATACATGGACCTGCTGTATCTTTGAATGGATCACCTACAGTATCGCCCACAATTGTTGCTTTATGAGTACTTGAGCCACTACCACCATTAAATCCTGTCTCTACAAATTTTTTAGCATTATCCCATGCACCGCCAGAATTATTCATGGTGATAGCAAGCAGAATACCTGCAACTAAAGCGCCTGCTAATGTACCCATTACCCCTGCAACACCTAAGATTAAACCAACAATTATCGGTGTTATTATGCCAACTAAGGCTGGTCTCAACATTTCTTTTTGCGCTGCTACAGTGGAAATCCTCACACATTCTCGGTAATCTGGAATACCAGTTCCTTCCAATATGCCTGGGATGTCTCTGAATTGTCGTCTAACTTCCTCAACCATCTTACCAGCTGCCCTACCAACGGCTTTTATAGTAAGTGCAGAGAAAGCAAAAGTGACCATAGCACCGATAAATAGACCTGTAAGAAATCTGGGGTTCATTAGATTTATTTTGTACAAGTCAATAAACTGTGTAATTGATATTTTTGTGACCTCGACTTTTTCTGAGATATTTAATGCATATTTTAGCTCAATAATATTATGACCTGTCATTATCAAAGAGTTTCTTATTTCTTCTAAATATGCGGCTAATAGAGCCATGGCTGTTAATGCTGCTGATCCAATTGCAAAGCCTTTTCCCGTGGCGGCTGTGGTATTTCCAACAGAATCTAATGCATCAGTTCTTTCGCGTACATCTTTAGGTAATTTACTCATTTGTGCATTACCTCCAGCATTATCAGCTATAGGTCCAAATGAGTCCATAGCTAAGGTAACACCTAAGGTTGCAAGCATACCCACAGCTCCAAAACCGATACCATATAAACCCATTTCTGGTATCTTGAAGCCACCGCTAAAGCTGTAAGCCCCCAAAACAGCTAAAGCAATAATGATAACAGGTGCTGCAGTTGAACGTAATCCAACTGAAAAGCCCTCTAAAATGACTGTTGCAGGTCCATATGTACCTTGTTCAGCTATTTTTTTTGTATGATCAAAGCTATAAGATGTATAGTATTCAGTAGTTAAACCGATTAGAATGCCTGCGACCAAGCCAATAATTGAAGAGAGAAAGATGCCAAAGTAGTATTCCGCTGGAAGCATATATTTTGTCACAAAAAAAGCTGCAACAGCAATAAGTATAGAGCTTCCATAAACGCTTTTATTGAGAGCAAACATTAAATCCTTTGTATTTGCATTTTCCTTTGTTTTTACCAAAAAGATACCAAAAATTGAAAGAAACGCACCTATACCAGCCAGTACCATAGGAGCAGTCACAAATCGTATTGCCCAAGAGTGATCTAAACTTATCTGTGAAAATGCTGCCATACCAAGAGCTGCAGTTGCAAGAATCGATCCAGCATAAGATTCATAAAGATCAGCACCCATACCAGCAACGTCTCCTACATTATCGCCCACATTATCAGCAATGGTTGCAGGATTGCGCACATCATCTTCGGGTATTTCAGCTTCAACTTTACCTACTAAATCAGCACCAACATCAGCTGCTTTGGTATAAATCCCCCCGCCAAGCCTTGCAAATAATGCTTGTGTTGAGGCACCCATTCCAAAGCTCAGCATTATGACAACAGTCTTGTCTAATGAATAATTGAATTTATGAAGGATAAAAAACCAAGCTGAAATGTCTATCAAAGCAAGTCCAACAACAACAAGCCCCATTACACTACCTGCGCGAAAAGCAATGTTTAAGCCCTCATTAAGGCTTTTTGTACAGCCTTGAGCGGTCCTTGATGATGCCATAGTGGCTGTATTCATTCCAATAAAACCTGCTAAACCACTAAAGAATCCTCCAGTGAGAAAAGCAAATGGAATTAATGGATCCAAGAGTTTTAATACCCAAGCCATCAAATTAAATATGATAAATATTGCAACAAAGAATATTGTTACGCCCTTATATTGCTGTTTTAGATAGGCAAATGAACCTTCTCTAACATACCCTGCAATTTCTTGCATACGTACACTACCTGCATCTTTTCTTTTTACTTGGCGATAAAACAAATATGCACAAGCTAATGATATAATCGCTGATAAAGGAGCAAGCCACCATAAAATAGGTATTTCCAAAATAAACCTCCAAAATTAAGAATAAAATAAAAGTATACAAATAAAAAAAAGAATGTCAATGTTTTTTATTTATCTTTTTTAATATTTCTTATTAAATATATTGGCAAAAGAACTCTTTTTATGTATTTTATCAATATGGAAGGGGGATTTAATGAATCCTATTGTTTATGAAATAGTTAAAAAAGCTGATAGAGAACAGCTTATTGAACTATATAAAGATGCTGGTTGGTGGAAACCTGAAAACGATGATACTGACCCATATTTTGTCGATAAGATAGTCAACGGATCTTTTTGCTTTGTAATAGCTAAAGATGGTGATAGAATAATTGGCATGGGAAGAGCAATCAGTGATGGCGTTAGTGATGCCTATATTCAAGATGTTGTGACCTTATCGTCTCATCGTGGTAAAGGCATAGGAAAAGGGTTGATACGCACAATGCTCACATATCTGTCAGGTAAAGGGCTATCATGGGTAGGTTTAATCAGCGAACCAGGCGCTGAGCATTTCTATGAATCTTTAAACTTCGAAAAAATGGATAACTATACACCTTATCTATGGAAAGGTAATGAATGAATCAGTTTAAAACCCTAACGATCAATGACTTTGAATTATTAAAAAAATATTTTACCCTATACCCCCAAATATCATGCGACTATAATATCAGCAACTTGCTCACATGGGGTAGCTATTATAAAGTTCAATATGCAATAATAGAAGATAGATTATTCTTCTACAATCCACAATTCTCACTTTTATTCTTTCCAATAGGTAAGTATTTTCATATTTCAGAGCTATGTAAAATCTACCACACCTTTCTCACTCAAAACCCCAACTTAGAACTTGTACTTATCCCTAATAGCTTTATCTCAAGAAATAAAGATATAAACGAATACTGCCAATTAATACCCAATTTAGAGTGGTCAGATTACGTCTATCTATCAGAAAACCTTGTCAATATGAAAGGTAAAAAACTTGCCAAGAAAAAGAACTTAATATCACAATTCCAAAGGCTTTATCCAAACCATTCAATAGAGAAAATAAGTAGCTCACACAAAGACGAGGTACTTGCCTTTGCTGAAAAATGGAGAGAGAATAAAAACCAAATTGACGTAGTTGCCGAATTCAATGCGCTTAAAAAGACTTTCGACCTTTGGGGGCAAATTGAGTCAGAGGGTTTGATTCTTAGAGTTGATGGTCATATTGCTGCCTTTAGCATCTTTAGCCCTCAAAATCAAACAATGTTGACAGAACACTTTGAAAAGTTTGACTTTGAGATAAAGGGCGCCGCACAGATGATTGTTTACGAAGTTGCAAAATATGCACAAAAGAATGGCTATATCTTACTAAATCGTGAACAAGATATGGACCTTGAAGGTCTGCGCCAAGCAAAAAGGTCTTATGAACCATTATTCTTAGTTGAGTTTTTTAGAATAGCTAAATCGCTGACAGACAGCAAGTTTGTTTTAGCTCAATAAGAATACTAAGCTATTAATAAAAAATTGCTTGCCAAAATATTCATACTTTTTAATATGGTTTATAAGGAGATGTGTCCGAGTTGGCTTAAGGAGCACGATTGGAAATCGTGTATACGTTAGTCGCGTATCTAGAGTTCGAATCTCTACATCTCCGCCATTCTTTTATTGATTCTTTTTATTATTAAAATCATAATAACCTTTTTCCTATTATCCTTTTTTCACATAAATAAATGCTGTTGGATTATATTACACTCTCAGAACTTTATTGTAGTCGACCATTATTCTCCACTCTTCTCTTTTTTAATAAACCTTTAATGCTATTGCATAGTTTTCCAAATAACAAATCGAGCAATCATCTTTACCAAATAATCTAAATAAAAAGACACACCCTTTTTAGCTTTTAAAAACACTTAATAAATCTCCTTTTCATTCTCTTTAGATTCCTATAAAATCACCCTTCATTCTCCAAGATAGCAAGAGGAATGTAAAGGGAATCAAATAGATATATCACTGATAATTAGTCAGATACAACAATGAACAGGAACTTAGTGAAAAGAGAAGAAAACAAGTCTAATAATAGGATTATTTGCTCTTTTTTATATCCCCTTTTTAATAGTAAAAAAGATTTTGGCATATAAAAAACCCCCTTTCGGGGGTTCATATTTTTATAGAGATTGTAGTTTATATCTTCTTTTATATTATGCTATTTCTCTTTGCTTGTAGACATAATAGGTAATGATGATAAATAAAACGCTTAGCGCTATCCTCCATAAATTGATTGGATCAAATAAGTTTATCAACATGCCTTCTATGGATTGTCTAAGAAGAGTAAACTCTCCACCACTGATTATTTGATTGTTAATTTTATCCATGCTATAGGGGTATACGATAGTCTTACCAATGATTAAGTTTACAATGTTTCCAATCAAAGATGGTAAATGAATTTTCCATACGGCATTGACGATTTTTATTACCATTTCAATTAAAAAGATAACTGCCACAACTAATTGGTTCTTTTTCTGAAATATCGTGTCACACATCATTTTAAAAGTAATGACAAAAAGCATTGGTAAAAGAACGATCAAAGTGCATTGTAATAATGCTAAGAAACCATATTTGACATTAGCATTAACGTAATATTTAAACAATGTAGAATATACAATTTGATTGAATAATGCTATCCCAAAAGGTATTGTCAGCCCCCCTGCTAATAAAAGAAAAAGCTTTGCACCTATTATCTTTGTAAGACTGACAGGCTGAGCCAAATGAAAGATAGCACATTTGTTTTTAAAGTCATCATTCATCATATTGTTGATTATTTTGAGTAGAAAGAGAACCATTAGTGCAAATGGTATAATAGTCATGATTTTAGAGCTGAAATAGAAGAATAAGTTGGCTTTACTTATATCAAAATTACTCGGAAAGTTTAAGACAAAGTTATTCTTGATATAGCCATAAATTGATACACTGATAATCATTGCATAAAAAGATGCTGTTAACCAAATAGGCCATAAAAAGATGCTCTTATAAGTGTTCCATTCTTTTTTAACTAAACCTTTAAACTGTTTCATTGTAACCTCCTACATGTGCCAAGAATAAATCTGATAACAGCGGTCTTGAATAGTGAGCATTGTCTATCTGGATATCAGAAGGCAAGATACCATTAACCTGACCAAGCGTTTTGGTGACCAACCTTGGTTGATGAGACATTAATTCTTCCCTATGGTCATTGGAAACAGTAACAATATTGTATTCATTCTTCAGTTCTTCGACATTTTTATATAAGACTAATTTACCCTGATCGATAAATATAATCTCTTGCAACAGTGGTTCAATCTCTTCAACTTGATGAGTAGAGATTAGTATTGTTTTATTTTCATTAAAAAATTCACTTAAAATGGTATTAAAAAACTCTTTTCGAAAGGCAATATCCAGTCCTAAGGTCGGTTCATCAAGCAATAAGATATCCACATCTAATGACAGTGTGACAAGCAAGTATAGCTTTGTCTTCATACCTTTTGAGAGCTGACCAACTTTCTTGTCCATTGGGAGCGAGCTGATTGCTAAAAGCTTTCTCGCAGTTTCTTCATTCCATTTTGGGTTGATTGACGAGACATAGTCAATAGTCTGCTGAACAGTCAATCTATCATCAAGCCCGCTTACATCAGGGATAAAGCCAACTTTTTGAAAAACAGTAGGGTCACGATGGGACAGCAATTCATTGTCTATTGATATGCTACCATGATACTTTAAAAACCCAAGCATGCATCTCATTAAAGTTGATTTACCTGCACCATTTTTACCAAGTAACCCAATTATCTTGCCTTTAGATAATGAGAGATTGATCCCATCTAAAGCCTTAAATTTCTTGTAGTACTTTGTTAGATTACTAATTTCAATAACAACGTCATTATCTTTGTTAGTATTATCAAAAAACCCGCTATTTGTCATCTTTCCCTCCGTAAATATTTTTTATACATTCAGTTATCGACTCTTCAGCAACATCTAATAGTTTAGCTTTGCCAATTATCTGTGGTAGAGTAGTTCTTATAAATTCGCTTCTTTGCTTTGATACGATTTTTTTTTTAGCATTTTTCTGAACAAATACCCCAACACCTCTCTTTTTGTAAAGAACGTCATCATTTTAAAGAATATTAATGGCATTTGCAATTGTAATTGGATTTAAAGAAAAATCTTTAGCCAACTGTCTTAAAGATGGAATTGGTTCATTTTCTGACAAATCACCATTTAAAATTGCAGCTTCAATATACTCTTTGATCTGTAAGTATATTGGCTTATCATTATTAAAGACATTCATTTATCCTCCTTTTTAAGTGATGCGGTTTATTAGTGATATACATTACTACTACACTAAAATCCTAATAGGTTTTTATGTCAAGAAAAATATTGAATTATTAGTAAATTAAAAATTATTCCAAGAAATAACTAAATTTACTTGACATTATTTCTGTTTTTTATTAAGAATGAAATGATATGAATATGGAGGAAGATATGATTAGTTTTAAAGATTTAACCAGGGTGAAGCTTTTTATGCTTATTTTAACTGCATTATTTGCAACTGTGCTTTGGTCTTATGAATTTAATGGAAATACTAATACCATTGTTTTAGAAGAATCTGACAGTGTACAAATGAAAAAGGGGCTTCAAAGAGACTCCACTGCTTTTGTATCCATACAGCTGGCAGCATCGAACAACCAAAACATTTTAGGGACAAATGTTGTTTTAACTAACGCTGATTCAAGCAATTATTATTGTGAACCTGTTAGTAATGAAAATGGATATGCATACTTTTGGAATGTGGAGCTTGACACATACAATATTTACATTGAACAAAATGGTTTTATGCCTTATGCAGAAGAGGGATTTGTTGTAAATTTAACAACAGTGATTCACCCGTTAATTGTGCTTCAAGAGTTTCCATATCCACCATCAGCTCTCCAAACTCAACAAGAACCACAGGCAATTTATCTTTCATGGAGACCACCATTATCAGCCTTTCCAGGATATACCCCTTCTGTAACTTATACCATTTGGAGAGCAAATATCAATACAATTGACAACGAACAGACTTGGTCTTTGATTGTAGATAATTTGAGCGATGAATATTTCACAGACACTTCATGGGCAAATGCGCCACTTGGGCAATACAAATATATTCTCAAAGCCAAATATCCAAATAACTATTACTCAGAGCCCATTTTTTCTGACATAGAAGCAAATTATTCAACTGTAACAATTCCTTTTGAGACGGATGACGATCGTAGCCCGCAAGGTGCTAGCGCTCGAATGATTGGGCTTGATAACAACTATGATGAAACAGAGTATGTCGATGAAGGATATACAATTTTCTATAATGTTCCTTATGGTGAATATAATATTTTTATAGGAAAAGATGGATATTATGGCTACGACATTGAACAAGTAATGTTTTATGAGCCCGAGCATGTTGTCGACCCTATTGTTTTAAGTAGAAACCCTTATCCACCAACAAATATTGTTGCCGAATCTCAAATTGACTTTATTGAGTTGACATGGCAAGAGCCTGGACCAGGAGTATTTTGGCACAGGTCTGATCCACCTCTTTTGTTTACTGTTTGGCGTTCTGATTCTGAAAACAGGGATAATTCTGAAGCATGGGACTTGTTAGCAGAAGACATTACAGATTGGTCATACGTTGATAACGAAAAAGTTAATCTCCCTGCTGGAATGTACTTTTATTATGTTTCAGTAAAGTACTCTGACAGTATAATCTCTGAGCCAGGAGAATCAAATCCTGTTTATTCTTTTCTCGGATCTTATGTCTACATACCTGTTAATACGAATATTGGAGTCTCTGCAAATGGTGCATTAGTAACTCTTACAAATTTAGAATATCCAACAATAGTATATACAACTGTAGTTGATGATGGCGTTGCAATCTTCCAAGACGTTGAAGGTGGTATGTATGACATTTTAGT
>JAKPKU010000197.1 GCA_029553545.1 Candidatus Cloacimonadota bacterium | reverse complement strand
TGGGTGGCTTGAGTGTATTTTTTGGCTTTATGTTGATCGTCTTATACGAGACATTGATTCAGCCTAATCAGGGTTTTAGCTATAGTTTAATAGGTTATTTAAGTGCTGGATTTTTGGTAATGATGGTAGGTTTGGTTGATGATAAAAAGCCGATAAAGCCCAGCATAAAGTTATTTTGGCAAATAGTAGTATGCCTGATTTTTATTCATACCAATAATCTTTATGTTTTGTTGGGTCCATGGTGGCTAACCTTGCCATTGCTTTTATTTTGGATGATTGGTTTGATGAATGCTTTTAATTTTTTAGATAATATGGATGGGATTTTATCTGGTATGTCTGGCATCTTGGCATTGGGGTTTTATGCTGTCAGTGTTATGATCAAAACCCCTACAACTCATGCTATCAGTAGCTATGTCGCATTATTATCACTTGGTTTTGCAGGCTCAGTATTAGGTTTTTTACCACATAATTTCAATCCAGCAAAGCTTTTTTTAGGTGATGCAGGCAGCATGTTTATTGGGTATTTTTTATCGACAATGGGCATTTTGACAGGTAAAATGGCAGTCAATAGTACACAGAATAATTTTTATTATCTCTTGCCGATATTAATGTTGAGCTATGCAGTTTTTGATATTTCTTTGGTTAGTTATACTAGAAAGCGTGATGGACGTTTGGCTTCTCAAGGGGGTAAAGATCACTCTACGCACCGTATTGGGACCGCCATAGGGTCGGTAAAGATCACAGCATTAATGGTTTACTTAATCAATATTATAATAGTTTTGACAGCGATAATTGTATTAAGGTTGAATTCAATATGTATGCTTTTTATTTCTACTTTTATTTATATAAGTGCTTTTTTGTTCTTTGGTAAAAAGCTGGATAGCGTACCTATTGTGATTCCTCAGAATCAATTAAAACAACCAAAGGAAGTTCATTTATGAAGTTTATAGTCTTAGGATCTTCTTCAGGACTTGCAGATAAAGGCAAGAATTTGTCGTCGTTTTATGTCCATTCCAATAATAAGCATATTTTGATAGATACAGGTGAAGGAATTGCTCACCAAGTGCAGGCAGAACATTTGGATCATGATGTACTTGATGCAGTGTTTATTTCTCACTTTCATCCTGATCATGTGACAGGTTTTTTTATGTTGATTCAAGTGCTCTTTATTCAAGGTAGAAAAAAGAAATTGCAAGTCTTTTTGCCCGAGAAAGTAGATGAATTTGCTCAAATGTTGGAATTCTTTTACACTTTTAGAAAAAAGATAGGGTTTGCTATAGATTTTCATCACTTAAGTGAGACAGAAAAGTATTATCCCTTTATAAAGGTGCAAAAGAATGACCATTTACGCAGTTATCGAAAATTCTTACAAGAGAATAACTGTAATAATGGTATGGTCGCCTATTCTTTTCGAATAACTGAGAATGATAAATCAATCGTTTTTACATCAGATATCAATACTGTAACATCTATCTTGGATCTGCTAAATGGCTGCGATTATTGTATTGCAGATGCATTTCACCCAACAATTAAAGAGCTGAAATTGCTCGCAGAACATACCAAGGAGAAGACAATTCTTACACATGGTTCAACGCCAGAAACCGATATTTTAGTGAAGGAGAATGATAAGTATATCTATGCAGAAGAAAATAAAGTATTTAGTATTTAGCTTTTTGTTAATTGCTACAGCCTGTACCAATAAATATCAATCAGCAAACGTTTTTTATAAAGCAGAGAACTATACAGTTGCCATTGAAGAATATGACAAGGTAATTAATAAATCTGCCAATGGATACGAAGTAACTCTGTCTGAAATTGACCGTTCAGAATCGTATTTTCAGCTTGGTATGAGAGCATTTGAACGAAACAATTATAATTTGGCAATACGACTATTTTACCTGGCAAATTCAGATAAGGCAGATGAAAAAATAATAGATAGTTATCTTATTTTGATAGATGATTTGAAAACTAAAGATGAAAAAAATAGAGTGGTAGCAACATATAATTATCTCATTGATAATCTTTATCGCTCCGAGCGCACGCCATTATTGATCTTTGAGCGGATTTGTCTTATTTATGAATGGTATCAAAATGAAGAAAAAGTTTGGGAAGATTATAGTATGCTCTATGAAAAGTATCCAGAATCAGAATATCTCCCTCAAGCACAAGAAATTGTGGATAACTTTTTGCCAAAATGGATCGAAGCACTCGTTGCCAAGAAGAATAGTCCAGACGTCGATCTGGACGAGATTATAAGCTCAATGGTGTATTTGAAAACAATACCCAATAACTATCATGAAAATATATCCAAAGAGATAGCTTTAATCTATATTCAAATGGCAGAGGAATTGATCAAAAAGCAAGAGTATGTCACCGCAGAAAAGCAGTTTAGAAAGGCGCTTGAATATGATAAAGATCAGGCAGTTTATGTGCAAAAGCGACTCAATTATGTCTGCGATATGTTTGTTAGTGAGGGTAATGACCTGATCAAGCAAAAGCTAATTGATGAGGCTATTGTTTCATTTAATCGCTCTTTTCAAATTATCCCTGATTATCAAAAGGCAATCGATGGCATTGCACGTGCAGAAAGCCGGCGGCTGATGATTGCTCGCTCTCTTGAACTAAAAAATGAAGGCATACAACTTGAGCGAAAGAAGAAATATAAGGAGGCTTTAGCTATTTATCAACAGGCTTATAATCTTGATAATACACCAGAATTGAGTAAGCTGATTTTTGAAGTGAGCAATACAATTGAAATAGATAAAGACCCTCGTGGCTTTGCATTGAAGGTCTTGAATGAATATAATAATGGTGCAATTGTTAAAAAGGTTAATTCATTACGTGCTGAATTGAAAAAAGAATGGGATGATAAACTCAAAGATTCTGGCTGGAAAGCTATCGGCGCAGGAGCTCGTAATAAAATGGAATTAAGATATGACTTAATTACACCAGAAGAGAATTATTTTTTGTCGTGGCAAGTTAATATGAAAGACAAGAAGATAATACCCTTGAATAAATTAACAGAAAAGCTTTTTGGGAAATGATATGAAGAAGATCTTTTTATTAATAATAATCAGTTTGTCGCTCTTTAAAATATATGCTCAGGCAAACTTTGATATAACTGCTTTTGCTGATACATTAAAGTATAATTGGTCAAATACAGAGACCAGATATGCCTTTAGAGAGAATTTGGAGTTCAAAAAATCTTTGATTAATAAGTATGAAAATGAGATTCTATCTATCCCCTTGAATATGGGTAAATCAATGATAATCCCAGGTTGGGGGCATATGCATACAGAAGATTATTTGAGAGGGCAGATCCTATTAAGCTCAGAAATCTTGCTCGCAGGAACGAGCTATTTCCTCTATGATAAATCTATGGAAAGATATGATAAATATAAAAAAGCCGACCAGATAGACGCCATAAACCAATATTACAGTGAAGCTAATACCGCATATAAGCAAGCAACGCTGGCATTTGGGTTGTTTGCACTTGTCTGGGCTTATAATGTTTATGATACTTATATTGTCACAGAGCAGTATAATGACGAATTGTGGGTGAAAAACATCCAGAAAGAATTAGACAAAAAAATCACAGTCACCCCATTGGGTATTAGTGTTAAGTTTTGAGGTATTATGAAAAATATATTTAAAACAGCTGCATTATTACTATTTATTTTCACTCTTAGCTCTTGCTCATTAGATAGAACAAATCCACTCGACCCCTATGGTTATGAAGATATTACCGTGCCTGCAATGGTGCAAGGTATTTTGCTTAGTTCAACGGGTGGCGTAGTCAATATACGTTGGAATCGGGCTGAATATGTGAGTAAATATCGTATTTATCGTTCACAATCTTATGATGGTAAATATGAGATCATCGAAGAGGTGAGCAATCCAAGTGCAGAAGCGGGAAATTATGTTAATACAATTGACTCTAATGTTACGTTGATGCGGTATTATTATAAGTTATCTGCAGTCAATGTGCAAGGCTTGGAAGGTCCACGATCTGCTTATAAATATATTTTGGTTAGACCTTGAGTCAATAATAATAGTAATAAAATAGCCTAATATGATTCGTTCTGAAATATTAACTTCCCTGAATGACAAACAACGTGAGGTTGTACAGCACACAGAAGGACCTCTACTTGTACTCGCTGGAGCTGGCAGTGGCAAAACACGGTCTGTTATCTATCGTGTTGCGTGGCTCATTAAGGTAGAAAATGTAGCACCATGGAAGATATTGGTGGTTACTTTTACTAATAAGGCAGCCAAAGAGTTGAAAGAGAGGCTTTATAGCCTGCTTGGTAGTCAAGCTGAGTCCGTATGGGCAGGGACTTTTCACTCAATTTGTTTGAAAATAATCAGGTATGAGATCAGGTATTTGCCAGATTATAATGCGGAGTTTTCTGTATATGATCGTGATGATCAGATCTCCGTGATGCGAAAAATATACAAGAAAATGCAAATAGACAAGGCTTCTTATCCATATCAAAAGGTTTTGAGCATTATTTCACGGTTTAAATCGCAGATGATAGACATCAATAATTTTTTTGATTATTATGATAAATCTAAGTTAAATAAGCTATTCTATCAAATCTATGAAGAATATGAAAAGTATTTAAAAGCTAATAATGCAATGGATTTTGATAATATACTCTACTATGCAACAGAGATTTTTCAGAATAACCCTGAGGTTCTCGAAAAGTATCAAAAGCAATTTCAGTATATTATGGTCGATGAATATCAAGATACAAACCTCGTGCAGATAAAATTTATCTATCAATTGGCACGTAAATATAAAAATATCTGTGTGGTAGGCGATGATGATCAGTCTATATATGGCTGGCGAGGTGCTAATATTGAGAATATTTTGACCTTTGATGAAGACTATCAAAATACTAAGATTGTGCGCTTGGAGCAGAATTATCGCTCTACAAGTAGTATTCTCAATCTGGCAAATAATATCATTGCACACAATAAAAAAAGACATAAAAAACAGCTTTGGACAAAGGAAGAATCAAATGTCTTGCCACAGCTTATCTCGCATGATAATGAGTATGAAGAAGCAAGGTATATCGCAGAAGAAGTAATGGATTTGCATAGCAAAAAAGCGATGCTACAAGAGTGCGTTGTGCTTTATCGGACTAACTCACAATCGCGAGTTTTAGAACAAGAATTTACCAAACAGCAAATCCCTTATGTGGTTGTGGGAGGGCAAAACTTTTACCAACGCTCAGAAATAAAAGATATGATTGCGTGGCTGAGAGTGATTGCAAATCCCTTAGATAATGAAAGCCTTTTACGTATCATCAACCTTCCACCACGCGGGCTGGGGCAGGTGGCTATTAATAGCATATTGAATTTAGCAATCAATAATGGGCTTTCAGCCTATGAAGTGCTTAAAGATAGCAGACTTTTAGGGAAATTTAAGGGACAGCAAAATGAGACGCTAAAATCCTTTGTAGAAAAGATCGAAAAATGGAAGCTTTCCCTCGAATCTGATACTATCTCAGCTGTCTTGAAAGATATTATCAATACTTATGACCTGGAGTCTTATTATAAGTCGATTGACGATAATAAAGAGGCTGTTAAATTTGAGAATATCAATGAGTTCGTAGCTGCTTCTGCTGAATTTAGTGATAATTATTTTAAAGAGAATAATACCAGCCCTAATGTGTCACATTTTTTACAGTTTTTGAGCTTGCAGACAGACCTTGATACCGCTGAAAAACGCTCAAATACTGATGCTATTAGATTGATGACTATGCACAATGCCAAAGGCTTAGAGTTTAATTATGTCTTTTTAGCTGGTCTGGAACAAGGCTTATTGCCCCATATCTTATCGTGTGACGATGAGCGAGAAATTGAAGAAGAACGGCGCCTCTTTTATGTGGCAGTAACAAGAGCCAGAAAGCGTTTGTTCCTGAATTATGCACATAGTAGAAGAAATAATAATAATTATCAATGCACTAAACCAAGCGAGTTTCTTGACGAACTGGATTGTGATCTGTATGAAGAAGTTAAAGCCTCTTATTGGCAACCACATGCGCCAAGAAAGCAAGGCTATAAACCTGATTTTGGTAAAAGTCGTACTATCACAACCGAAAACCAGAAGTTTTTTAGGATTGGACAAGAAATAATGCATCAAGAGTTTGGTAAAGGTGTTATATTAAGTGTTGATGGTGTAGGAAAAGATGCAAAATTGAGCATCTCTTTTTATAATGGCAACCTCAAAAAGATAAGCGGCGCTTGGGTGGAACTGATAGATGACTAAACTAAATAAAATAATCATGATATGTGTAATTTGCCTGTCGATTACAGCACTCAATGCAGAGAAATATGCTGGCGAGATATTTAAGATGGGCGCAGGCATAAGAAATATTGCCTTGGGGCGAACTGGTCTTGCCGACAAGCAAAGTAGTGCAAAAGCCTATTGGAATGCCTCTTTGCTCGCCCAACAACAAAGTACAGACTTTGAATTAATGCATGCCGAAGATTTTGGCGGCAATTTGCAGTATGATATTTTATCTGCAAATATTGGCAATCAAACAAATATAGGCTTCGTGATCAGTAGAATTGCTATTGATAATATTAGTCTTACAGCAATACCAAACCCAGATTCCTTGCCCTCAAATGACAATCGCCCTTTTGCTTATAAAAAGATCGCCAATGCCGATTATATCATCAATTTCGGTATCGGACGACAATTAAATGAGCGACTTTTAATTGGCTTCAGCCCAAAGTTTGTTTATCGGAATATTGCCGAAGAGAATGCTTTTGGATTTGGGGCAGATTTGAGCGCAACATATCTTATGCGTGATAATATTGTGTTCGCTGGACGGTTGCGTGATTTCTTTTCTACACAGCTCTTCTATAAAAATGGCAGCCATGAAATAGTCAATCCTGGTGTGGACTTGGAATCTGCATTTGGCTGTATTGTTCCAAAACTCGATAAGAAGGCAACAGTTTATCTCAATTCAGAAATAAACTTTGAGCAGATGACAGATGCAGCAACAATCTCAGCTTCTGCTATGAGCATAGATTGGCACGCAGGTTTAGAATTGGCTGTTTCACAATCAATAAGCCTCTATACAGGCTATGACCTTGATAATATAACTGCAGGCTTGACTGTCAATTATCAAAGATTTTCTATAAATTATTCTTTTGAACAAGACACAGAATTAGATAATTCTCACCGCATTTCATTAGGTTTTAAACTATAAAATGGAGTTGTAATGAAAAAGATTGCTTTACTTGGTATGAGTGGCTCAATTGGTTCGTCCACATTAAATATCATGCAAAATCATCAAAAAGACTTTTCTATAAGCTTTGCATCAGTACACAATAATGTTGAATCTGCAATAAAAAGCGCTGTACTTTTTAATATTCCGATAATTTGTATAACTGGTGAGCAAGCGCAAAAGGTCATGGAAGCAGACTACCCAGAAATAACCTTTTATTATGGTCAAAATAGCCTCTTAGAGCTCTTGAAAAACGAAGACTATGATATATGTCTAAATGCTGTAACAGGCTCGGCAGGATTGCCATATACGATCGAGGTACTAAAAAGAGGGAAAAAGCTCGCCTTGGCAAATAAAGAGTCACTTGTGATGGCAGGGCATCTCGTGAAAGAACTCTTAAAAAAGAGTAAAAATAAGATCTTGCCCGTAGATAGCGAGCATAGTGCAATTTTTCAGTGTATGAAAGGGCATAATAATAAGGAAGTCAAGCAATTACATATTACAGCATCAGGTGGTCCTTTTAGAAATACACCATTAAAAGATTTTAAGAATATTCAACTTGAAAATGCACTCAAACACCCCACCTGGTCAATGGGCACAAAGGTTACTATAGATTCAGCAACAATGTTTAATAAAGGGCTTGAAGTGATTGAAGCACATTGGTTATTTGATTTGCCCTATGAGCAGATTACAGCATTGATACATCCTCAATCAATTATTCACTCAATGGTCGAATTTGTCGATGGGTCAATCTTAGCGCAAATGAGTAAGCCAAGTATGGAGCTGCCAATTCTTTATGCCTTGTCCTATCCAAAACATATCCCCTCACAAAATGTGGAAACGGATTTTTTCGCACTGTCTGAATTGACTTTTCAAAAGATAGAAAAAGAGAGATACCCTCTCTTCTTTATTGCTCTGCAAGCAGGCGCAAGTGGCGGGCTTTACCCGACTATCATGAATGCAGCAAATGAGGCGGCATTGAGTTTTTTCCTAAAAAAGAAGATACACTTTACACAAATAGCTGAGCTTGTTGAAAAGGCTTTGAACCACTTTGAAAATAAGAACAATCCAAGCCTTGAAGAGATATTTGTTGCAAATAAACAGGCATATGATTATATTGCTATAAACCAAAAATAATGTAGGGGCGAGCTGCTCACTTCAGAAAATTTACCAACCCGCTTATCTCCCCCATTGCGAATGCCAGACACCTCATCCACAGCGAAAAGAGCCCCTAAAAGTGGCTTTTTGTGTGATCATTAAGAAAATCTTCAGTTTTTTTACTTGACAAACAAAATGAATAATGTTATAAGGTAAGTTATAATCAAAACCAATACTAAAGGAGAAGTGGATGAGAATTATTGGTGACTTAAAAGGCTTATTCTTATTTATCGTAATTAGTCTACTATCAACAGGATGCTTGTTTGCAGAGTTGACTATTTATTGTGAGTATGCCCCACCCTTGCAGTGCAAAGAGAAGAATGGAAGCTTGAGTGGATTTCATATTGAAGTAGTCAAAGAGATTCAAAAAAGGGTAGACAATACAGATAAAATTCAGATGGTATCCAGGGCAAAAGCTTTGAAAGAGCTCGATAGTAGAAAAGATGTTGTTTTCTTTAGTATGGCTCTTACAGCTGAGAGATGCCCTTTGTACCATTGGATTGGACCTACTAAAGAGTGTATGTATAATTTTTATGCCAAGGCAGGATCTGGTATTGTGATAAAAGAAATGAATGATGCAAAACATTTGAAGAGCATTGGTGTATGTAATCAGGATTTGCAAGATAAATATTTAACTACCTTAGGCTTCAAGAATTTGGAACGATCTGCAGATAATACAGAAAATGTACAAAAACTAATGAGTGAGCAGATCGATGTTTTTGCTTATGATAATGACACAATTGCTGATTTGCTTGCAGGCACTGGTTTTATGAGGTCGGAAATAAAGCCAATTTATACATTTATGCGGGAGCAACACTATATTGTCATGTCGAAGAATACTTCTCTAAGAACAGTAAAGCAATGGGAAAATGCTTTTGAAGAAATGAAGAAAGACGGTACTTTTAGAAATCTACATCGCAAATATTTTCCAAATGTTGCCTTGCCTGGAGCAGCCGTATTAGATTTTAAAGAAAAAAAACAAAAAATATAAATTTTACTTGACAGCAAAAATTGTTCTTCTATTATTTGGTGTATTAATTCTATGGAGGCAAATATGTCAATGCTAATTAATGTAAAAAAACTGATCCTTCTTGTTGCGATAAGTATGCTATCAATTTTAGCCTTATCTGCAGAACTAACTATTTATTGTGAATATTTTCCACCACTACAGTCTCAAGAAAAAGACGGCAGTTTGAGTGGTTTTGTTGTCGAAGTTGTTAAAGAAATTCAAAAACGCGTTGGTAATACGGATAAAATCCAGCTTGTACCTTGGGCAAGAGGACTAAATGAGCTCGACACTAAGCCAAATGTTGTCCTCTTTAGCATGTCTCGTACAGGCGAACGAAATCCCTTATATCAATGGATAGGTCCTGTAAAAGAGTCTTCATTTATTTTTTATGCTAAAGCAGGTACTGATATCAAGATTAAAAGCTTAGATGATGCAAAAAAGCTAACAAAAATAGGTGTTTATAACAAAGATGTTAGAGATCTTTATTTAACTTCACAAGGTTTTAAAAACTTAGAAAGGTCGCCAGACAACGTTGCAAGTGTCAAAAAGCTAATGGCTGGGCGCCTTGATGTTGTAGCTGACTCAGATGATTCAATTGACAATATTGTCGCTGATGCTGGTTTTAAAAAAGGCGACTTAGTCCCTCTTTATACTTTTATGAAATCACAACTCTATATTGTTATGTCTAAGTCCACCCCTTCGGCTACAGTAAAACAATGGAATGATGCTCTTGCAGGAATGAAGAAGGATGGCTCTTTTGCCAAGCTTCATAAGAAGTTTTTCCCTGGTGCACCTTTACCAGGACCTGCAATTGAAAAGTTTTAATTGAAGGCAATCATAACAAAAACAGCTGGCAAACGCCAGCTGTTTTTTTATGCTTAAAGGATTATATTAAAGTGGTTTGTTTATTTCTCGATTTTAAAGGATCCTACCATTATATCGATTTCACTGATATCATTCTTTAGCTTTTCAGAAATGCTATTGATTTGTGTTGCAACAATCGTATTATTATCTGATAAATTATTCATGCTATTGATGTTTTGAGAT
>JAKPKU010000176.1 GCA_029553545.1 Candidatus Cloacimonadota bacterium | reverse complement strand
GAATTGATAAATCGAAAGGACGATGATAAAACATACCAAATTGGAACCACTGCATCGGTTATTGCATCCCTAATGGTCGAAGCTTGCCGGAGAATACTGAATGGTGAGGAGGTAAAAAAGATCATTACCGTTGATATTCCTGGAAAAGTAAGAAAATCAAATCCCAGTATTTTTAATAGGCTTATATTACTATCAAAAGTTCTACCCGTAATGAATATTAGAAAGAAAGAAATAAAATTAATATTAAATAGAATAGATGGAATAAATGTTTGAGCCAAATTATTATATTACAAACAAAATTATTAATGATGAAAAGATATATTTTGGGCTTGCTCTAACACCCGAAGAAATAATTAATAGACTCATTATCGTTACAAACAGATACATGCAAGAAAGTTATCTTGAAAATACTTCTTTCATAAAATTAAATATGAAAGCAGAAGATGTAATTGCAGACAATGGGTTATCCTTAGTACTTGACCATCTAAGTTCCGACTTAATAAACATATTTATAAAAAATGGATTGTTAATAGAATTTAATGAGGGAATTAAATTATATTTAGATAAATATCAATGGCAATCTGAACAGTTTGTTGCAAAGAATAAAACAGGTTACGTAGGATCATTAAGACTAATATTATATGATCATTTTTCAAATGAGAAACCTTTTTTATTACCAACTTTTACGAATAATCAAAGTGTATTATTTCCTGAATGGAAAGAAAGGGCTGGAAATGTAAAGGCTGAGTTGTCACAATTTGCTAAAGTCAAAGGACCACAAGCTTCAACAGGAGTTTCAATTGGCTTGCTTCGAACCGCATATCAATTGAGTAAAAAGTATGGTATAGACGAATGGATTGCTACTATAGATAATAAGATTATAAAATTATTGAGTAGTTATGTATTTTGCATTGATATTAACAAAATAGGCCCGCCAATAGAATACTTAGGAAGTCTATCAACGCCAGTCCTTATAAATATTAATGAAACTCTTAAAAACATGGAAGACAAGCGGTCAAACAAGTTATTAGCGGATTTTTTAAGAGGTCAGACAGTTGAGGGTTTTGAGTGGTATGTTGGGCCTTAGTTTCAAAAAAAATAAACGCTTGGATTAATCCAGAAGGGTAAATCGGGAACCCTTTTCAAAAACAAGTAAAGTTGTATAAAAATAAGCAACTAATGCTCGCCTCTATTCTTGAGCTTGGACGAAATACTATGAGTTGGAGCTAATAGCAGCAGCTGTCCGAGCAGCCATCCTCGCAGGAGCCATCGCAGCCAGAGATGAGCCGGCCAGCAGCCAGTTCTGTATCGGTAGCGGGGCGGATGCTGAGCACTGTTACGGTGAATTGCAGATCCTTGCCCGCCATGGGGTGGTTCAGGTCCAGCTCGACGGAATCTTCATATAACGCCGTTGCCACACCCGTGAAAACGTGACCATTCGCATCCCGCAGACGCATAGGTTCACCTAAGCGAATTTCAAAATCGGGTGGAAAG
>JAKPKU010000165.1 GCA_029553545.1 Candidatus Cloacimonadota bacterium | reverse complement strand
TCGATCGGCATGCCATCTTCCTCGATAAATGCTACAATGTTCCCTTCAGACTGACTATTGGGTTCAATAATGATTTCCCTATCCTTATTAAATACACCATTTCAGCCTATTTTTTCAGAGCGCGTAGCACCTGGCTAACGTGCGCTTAACCAGCGAAGCGCGCCCCGGAGCGGTGAGTGGAGGGTTGGCGCGATGCTTGCTGGTTGAGCGGCATTTTTAGTTTTCTAATTATCCTTTTTCTTTTTTCGGTTACTTTTCACTTTTGCGCACTGAAAACTGCACGCATCGTGCCAAAGCGCAAGTCTGGTTCAAGCGTTTGTTAGCAAGATCTGTTTTAGTCTGATTCAATCATTTTTATTTCTTGATTTTCAACTATTTCTACTGGTAATTCTTTTTTATTCTTAATTCCCAAATTTTTTAATTTTGTAGCTTGTAATATCAAATTATCATTCCCTGTTGTGAGCAATTTATTTGATTCCTGATATGACTTTTGGGCTTTTTCTATATTATTACCAATATCATTTAAACTCGCGACGAAAGTAACAAACTTGTCATATAATTTTGAACCTCTGTCAGCAATTTCTTGTGCATTTTTGTTTTGATATTCTCTTTTCCATAAGTCTGCTATTAATTTTAGGGCAATAATTAAGTTGGTTGGATTAATAAGTAGGATTCGCTTTTCATATGCAAAGCTCCATATCTCTGGGTCACCCTGTAAAACAGCCATATATGCTGGTTCGCTTGGTATAAACATCATCACAAAATCAAGAGTTTTGTTGTAATCATCATAGCCTTTGGTACTTAAGGAAATTATATGGTTTTTGACTGCTTGGACATGCTCATTTAGGGCTGTTTTTTGTTCTTCTACGTCGTCAGATGAGGTAAATCTTATGAAAGCATTGAGAGATACCTTTGAATCAATGATTACGGTTCTCTTATCTGGATATTTTATAATTGCATCAGGCCTCATTTTTTTATGCTCAGAATCTGATCTTAGAGGATTGCCTTCATCATCTGTCAATTGATATTCGAGGAAGTATTCTTCTCCCTTTCGTAATCCAGATTTCTCCAGAATAGTCTCAAGAATCATTTCTCCCCAACGCCCCTGAGTCTTCGATTCACCTTTTAATGCTTTTGTGAGATTTTTTGCGTCTTCACTTATAGTTTGATTTAATTGAGCAAGTTCTTTTACCTTTTCTCCCAAAGAAAATCTTTCTTTTGATTCTTTATCATAAGTATCATTTACTGTCTTTTTAAATTCTTCAATATTTTTACTTAAAGGATTTAGTATGGCTTGGATATTCTCCTTATTTAATTGAGTGAATTTTTCTGATTTTGTTTCAAGGATTTTATTTGCCAGGTTTTCAAATTCTGCTGAGAATTTTTGTTCAAGTTTCTCTATTTCTTCTTTCTGAGTGTTTAGTTTTTCATTTATCGAATCTATAGTGGCATTTTTTATCGCTATTTCTTGGTTTTTAGTTAGTAATTCTCTATTACCTGTTTCAATAGTCTCCTTTAAGGAAAATATTTCTTTATCTTTTTCGTCAATTTTTTCGTTTAATACTTTTAGATTCGTTTCCGTGGAGGCTCGATATTCAATTAATGATTTATCCAATTGTAAATAGCTATTTTTTGATTCTTCTTTTTCATTTCTATATTTATTTTCGTTAGCCAATTTGGTGATAAGAAATCCAATTAATAGACCAATTATAAAAGCAATAGCTATATAGGCTATCATGAGCATATTATCCTCCCATATTTATATATTTTGGGTCTTGCTAACGTGCACTTAACCAGCGAGCCTGAGATTGGCGCGGAGTTTGCTTAAGCGAGCGAAGCCAGTCGCAAACTCCGTGACAATAGGCTCGTCTGGTTCAAGCGCTTGTTAGGTTGCTCGTTGTTGTAATCACATATTGTTGCTCTTTTTTCATTTTAACTTTAAGGAAACTTATTTTATAAATATTGCTATTTTTTAGAATTAAAATTCTAATCCAAGTATTCTTTTATATTCTTCCATTCTATCATATCTTCCATTATAAACCATATGTGCTTTTTTCAAATCAGCAGAACCAGCATCTGTCTTATTCCCCATAACAGAATAGGGATTTACAATAGAGTTTCCTTCTCCACTTGGAGATAAAATGGCATGATTAAGTTCATGCATTGAAACTCCTTTTAAAGCGTTTATACTATTCCATAAAGTTGTTGCATTCAATCTTATAACAGCCCCGTTTAATACTCCAAGATTAGGATTATTATTTAAGTGTTGAACACCTGTTAATCCTTGACAAGGATAACCACTAATATCAGTAAGATTATATACAGGAACAATAACAATCCAATTAGGATGAGAAGTAATATACCCATTATAATATAAATAGTGAAAATTAGTTGTGCTTGCATTATCAACTTGTATCTTGCTATCTAAAGAAATTTTATTGTCAAAAAGTGCTTCAGCGCCATTGCTTGCCTTTACTCTTTCTGCAATTGCATCTTGCATTGTTGTTGTAAATTCTCCTTTGCTTGATTCAGGATGTTTATAAAGTATTTCAATTCCTTCAATTGTGGTCAGGTCCCAACTCCTTAAATAAGTCCCTCCTACTTGATTTATCCAATCTGCAAACTGTTGTTTTGTGACAGGGAGTGTTACAGGATTAGGGCTTGGTTCGCAGGTTAATACTATATTAGAATAATCTTTTGTAGCATCTAAAATCATGCTTCTTACATAACTTTTGTTATCTCCATCAAGATTTCCAGGCTCATCAAATCTTGCTCTTACTAATAAATCTGTTGCAGGCTTGCTTGCTTGAACATTAAAACTACCATTGCTTGTATGTGTTTCATTTATAATCTTTTCATCAACTCCAATGAACTGTCCATACTCATTAAAAATAGGAATATAACCTATAACATCCCCTGATTTTCCTACTCCAGCACTATCCCCATTGCTTTCTATTCTTCCTTGAACATTGCAGAGATTTTCAATAACTCCTTCAAGATTTGCTGTATTCTTGTTTGTTTCATCTGTTCCAAAACTTAGTTTTATCTTGTAATTTTGATTCTGAGAAACAGGTTTTGCCCTTATTATAAGCTCTCTTGTTTCTGAGTTTAATGAAACGCTTTCCAAATAATCATTTCCTTCTATGATTTCTGCTTTGCTATAAGGAATTTCTCCAGGAGTATCTTCATCTGTTGGTTCAGGAAGACCAATTGTTTTTTGCTTTCCATCAAAAACATTTGCATCAACTCCTGTTAAATCAACTTGAGGAATTTTATTTGTTCCTACAGCATTAACAGAGATATCTACATTTGTTGTTCCGACTGCACCATGTTCGTCAGTTACTTCACCATAAACTTTTACTGTTCCAGAATTATTAAATTGTTTTGAGCTGGAAATTGGAGTGGTTTGTTCTATCCTTTCATCATTATTAATTGTTCCATCTAAATTAAAATCACCCCATAACTTATATTTAACAATGGCATCATTATCTTCGTCTGTTCCTGTAAGAGAGATTTGTGATGATTCTCCTTGTTTCAAGCTTAAAGGATTTGCATTTAATTTTGCTAAAGGCACATGATTCCCAGGAATATCATTTACAATCCTAATTTCCCGCTGAATTATAACCAGGAATAGAATAATTCTGGAAAAGATATGAAAATAGTTATTGACAGTGTCCTAAATCATGGTTATAATTATAACCATGTAAGGAAGGATGCTGCTATGAGTTATCGCGTCAATCATCTCGATAAGAAGACGGGCGTGACCTATGTCTATGAGTCAAGCTCCTTCTGGGATAAAGAGCTTAAGCAATCAAGAAATAGGCAAGTGTGTATCGGAAAACTCGATCCTAAGAGTGGAGAA
>JAKPKU010000147.1 GCA_029553545.1 Candidatus Cloacimonadota bacterium | reverse complement strand
CTCTCATCCTAAAGGAATGAGATTCTTGAAAAGTTTGGTTTCGTTTACGAAACCCTTATTTTCAATGGGTATACCAAAATGCCCTTTATCTGGTCAGGCAAAATACCAATTCCAGTTACTTTAAACGAACCTGAATTAATTATTGAAATTTGATATTAATTAAATTTGTGTGTTTGAAACCCTGTCGATTGACAGTCTTAATATCAAATAATTAACTCACTTTCATCTACCACCTAAAGATGGTAGTTTTCCCGTTCGCTAAAATTATCATGTCAAGGACTAAAAATCGCCCTTAATGAAACCCGACACAACAGAAGGAACATCACTAGTGAAACTGGCAATATCCAACATACCCTTATCACTAGGATCAGCAATCGTAAAAGGCGTAGACCGAGTTGCCATTACGATTGACTTTGAATCCTTACCCATTGATTCCCGATAATTCTTCAACGTCTGATAAGGATGATTCTGGCCACACCGAGTTTCATTATCTGTATGAACAATAAAGCAATCTACATCAAGTTTCTGATTCTTAGCATATACCATAGGCAAAGAGCAATCTGTTCTACCAAAATTGATACAGCGAACCGTTCGAAGCACGTCATTCAAAGACATGTTCTCTGTAATTGGCAATGTAGAAATAGAATTGTTAAATTTAAATGCTACTACATGAACATTCTTTTCTGTTCTTACCGTTATCATGGCAAATGCCGCTGAAATTTCTGCATCTGTCAAAATAGGGGTACCCATACAAGCACCAGACATGGATCCGGAAACGTCAAGAGCCAGAAGAATATTCTTTCCTGTAGGCTCAACGTAATGGAAAGAATTATAGAAAGCATCCTCAAGAGCGCTAGCGATGGCAGGAACATGTTCCCAAGTTGAATTTCCCTTACGGCCCGGAACATAACCATTGCTCTTATACGTCTTCAAGGCAATAAGAACGTTGATAGGATGGATGTGAGCCTTCTTCAAATTCTCCGAAGACTCCAATTTTTCAATGACCATCTTCGTATACTTGCCCAAAGGAACCAGCAGACCCACCCTTGTCATATTACCAAGATTACGAATCATGGCCGTCATAGGCATGCCAACATCCATTAATGCCGCCCAAATATCAATGTCCGTCAAATATTCCGTAGGAATAACTTCGCGAGGCAAACGATACTTAATAACATTTTCAATGATCTGTTCCTTTGTCATGGTACCCAACTTTGAAGCTACATAAAACGCTTCCAAAGTTTCAGGAACATTCATCACCATATTCATCGTATCCGGCTTCGTGACCCAATTGAAAAGCATTGCCATATCACCATCAGCCTTTGGATGGGAAACCCTCAAAAGATCACGATGGGACCAATTTTCACGATTCTTATACTTCATCATCTGATAGGCCGCATCAGAAGTATTCTTTGAAGTATACCACTTTGCCACTGCATTCTTCAAGGAGCGGCCCCACCCACGCATTGAATTACAATATTCTGCAAACATCATGATATGAGTCCCGATACGGCAAACCTTATTCAAATTCTGGAATGCGTATCTCTTCACATCATCATTCCCGTAAGTAGCCGTAAGTGCCAATGCAAAGATAGCAGGATCATTCTTTGCCGCCAAACCCTTATCAGATACATCCACAATCATATTGACAACCCGCATTCCATCTTCCTGAATGCACTTGATCAAGTTGTCAACATTATCCGTTGTGATTGCCTTGGCGTCAGCATAATAACTATTGCTCTGACTGCCAATAATCAAGAAACGCTTGAACATGTCCCAAGGAGTAATCTGAAAAACATATCCCCCGGCATTGTTCTTTACCTGATTCTTTCCGGGAACCTGTTCTGTCTGTGCAATATTCCCACCATTATTCATACCCTTTGCCGCATTTGAATATACCTTCTTGGACATTTGCATCAATCTCCTTTTTGATTGTTTGGCTCATTTAATGAGCATATTTGAACGGCCCAAGCTTCACCGTCTTCCATTCACTGACAAGAACCATTGTATCACATTCCGGGCAATCTGTCAAACACCAGTTTTTCTAGATGTTGTATCCGATTAATTCATCAATCCATTTGTATTTTCACCTCCTTCTCTATTTAACTTAGCTCACTTTCATCTACCACCTAAAGATGGTAGTTTTCCCGTTCGCTGAAATTATAAAGAACAAATTGACCTTTACAACCACTATTCACAAAAGTCAAACGATTCTTGATAATTTCCAGAAATTCCTTAAAAATCCTCTGTTCATCAGGATAAACAAAGACTGCCTTCATTCTTTCCATATCGGCACCTTCTTTCTTCAGGGTAGTTCCAGTATATCAGAGGAGGCCCCTCTTGGCAAGAGGGGCCTCAACTAATTCGATCTTTTTATTTTATAGTCAAACAAAGGAAGGAGTATAAGAAGAATGGGGGCAAAAATCAGAATTCTATCAGAATTACTAATTCCGATATTACATCCGCCTCCACCACCGCCAGAAGTCGAAGGGCTAGAAGTTGGGGTAAATGTAGGACTTGGGGAAAGAGAGGGGATTGGCGTTGATGTTGGCACTATTGGTGTTGGACTAAGAGCCTTGATACATGCCACAGGATTGATATAGCCACCAGTCTTGCACTTTCCAGTCAAATTAGGAGTTGTAATTGCATTTGTTTTGATAATATTAATAACTTCCTGTGGTGTAAGATTTGGGCTAATTCCTTTGATTAGAGCACAAAGACCACTTACAACAGGAGCAGCCATTGAAGTTCCCGATAGTGGAATATAACTACTAATAGGATATGTAGAATAAATTTCAACGCCTGGTGCAAATACATCAACATTTACTGCCCCATAATTACTAAAATCAGCTTTCGTAGTATTTAATTCCATTGCTCCTACTCGAATAATATTATCCAAAGTAAAATTGGAAGGATAAAAATCATAAATATCTGTATTCATATTATCATTGCCAACAGCACAAACAGCAATTATTCCAGCATCATGAATCTTTTTAAAATAATCATAATACATCTGTGAAAAAGAACCATCTCCACCAAAAGAACAATTTACAACTGTAATATTGACGCCTTGATTTTTCAAATTTACCATATAATCAATACCATCAAATACATTTGCCATTGTTCCTTCACCTGAAGGCCCGATAATACGAATTGAAATAATAGGAATATTCCAAATCATACCACTGATACCAATTCCATTATTACCAACGCCAGAACTAATACCAGCACAATGTGTTCCATGGCCATTATCATCAATAGCCCTATTTTGACCAGTATATGTATCATAAGAATATTGGGTATTTACACTATTGGCAAGGTCTGGATGATCACCCTGTACACCACTATCCATAATAACAATATACTGATTATTGGAAGATGTAATATAATCCCAAACCAAAGGCATATTCAAAAAATTCAAATATCCTTGATGGCCATAAAAAGGATCATTTGCAGTCTTTGTAATTCGAACAATATAATTAGGCATCACATCTTTTACATCGGGTGAAGTCGTTCGAATGGTATTCATCTTCAAAAGAAAATTTCCAAAATTATCATTGCTTTCTGGATAAACAACTTCTCTCGTCCCATTCTGATATAGAATAATAAATCCTTCAAATTCTGCACCTTTCATGTCCTTCATTCGAACATTTGCTTCAACACAAGATACACAAGATACAAAAATACTACAAGCGAGGATAAAACTTAAAATCTTCTTCATTTTATATCTCCTTTATTTAACTAAGATTTACAATTACTTTATAAGTTTTCATATCCATATCTTTAATCCAAGACAAATGAATCAAACCATTCAAAGGACTATCTGTAGCCATTTCAACCAGATTGATTTTAATCTCTTCTTTGTTGCTTTCCAACTTCCAATTCCAATCATTTTCATAACTGAAACCAATTCCAAATTCACGAACCAATTTAGAAATCTCAACGATTGGAACAGTTTTCCATTCCATTTCAGAAATCGTATGCAAACCTTTTACAATTTTGTTTACATAAACGGTTTTAATTTTCTTAGGTTTCGTGATCTTTTTCAATACAATCACCCTTTCAATCAAGATAATTCTATTATACCAAAAATGGGGAGGTTTGGCAAACCTCCCCAATTCACTACCTTAAAAACCTATCCCGAAGATTCTTAACATCTTTCTGAATCATTCGAAGTGTCTGAGGTGTCAATTCAACAATGATGCCATATCCACTATTATCAGGAAAGGTTTTTATGAAACAAATTGTATAATAATTTTGAATAGCACCAAAATCCAATGAATATGAATAGTTGACATTACTAAATTGAACATCTGTTTCCTGTGAAAATGTATATCGTTGATTCTTTTTACCCGAACTAATGACATGTTCCAATTCATTTACGAATGCATTTGCCAGTTTCTTATTCAAAAAAATCAAATAAACTTCATCAACGTTGTCCAATTCACCAAAACAAGTTAAAATAACATAAGTGTTCTTTGTGTCATTAAATCGAATCACATCAAAACCAATTTCAAGATTTTGAACTGGATATGTCTTTACGATTTCACCAGAACTATTAAAAACAGATACAATACCTGACACTGCTCCACTATATTCGGTTGGTTCAAAAAGTCGTTTATAGTCTCCATCTTCAACATAAGTCTTAGCAAAAGCACCAGAAGCAAATACCATCAACAGAACAAAGCAACTCAAAATCCTTTTCAATTTATACAAACCGGATGAGAAAAATGCTAAGTCTTGCTTAGCATATAAATCATCCTTGATTTTTAATATAATTTCTAATAGTATTTTCACTAGCATTACCGATTGTACATGCAAAGTACCCTCTACTCCATAACATATTTTTAAGCCAAAAATGTTTTTTTAATTCATCAGAATATATTTTCCAAAGTTCAATAGTAGATTTAGATTTTAATAATCTAACAATTTGCAGAATTGAAACTTTAGGTTCACTTTCAATTAATAAATGTATATGGTCTTTATCACATTCCATTTCTATTATAATAAAATCTTGATTTTTTGAAATTTCAATAAATAATTCTTTAATTATTTTTTCATTAAAAACCAATAATTTTTTCCTATACTTATAAACAAAAATAATGTGATACATTAATAGAAACTTGCTATGGTTTTTTGATCGATAATCCAAGATTTTCTACTTGTTATCTTTTTCATCTTACTAAATTTAGGTATTGGTTTTAATGATAATTTAACATTATCAATACCCATTAAAATTGCAAAACCTGTTGACATTCTTCCTTTAATAAAATACTCTTTTCCAAGGTATTTGACTTTATCAAACTTTCTAAATCCAAACAACTTTCCAGTTGGTATTCCTTTTTCAGATCGAATTCCTTTAGTCTGCTGATAATCGCCTTTAGAAATGCATCTCTTATAAATCACACTATTAGTTCTACTGAAATAAGCAGGATTACCCTGACAAGCTATCACTACTGCGTCAATATAATGTTCCTTTGGAAGTTCAAATAGTTGTCTGTGTTCCTTAGTTATATAACCAAAAGTTTCTTCCGCATAAGGCAACCTTTTAAGCAATTGAATTCTAATGCTATTCATCTGCG
This sequence comes from Candidatus Cloacimonadota bacterium, assembly GCA_029553545.1. Taxonomy (GTDB): domain Bacteria; phylum Cloacimonadota; class Cloacimonadia; order Cloacimonadales; family WRIO01; genus JAGOCT01. The sequence goes on along the minus strand of JAKPKU010000147.1, from coordinate 3,476 downwards.
TAGCATGTTTTAGATTACCTTTAACTTTTCCACCATTAATAACAATCTTTCCATCATGAACTGCATCATGGCATGTTTTACAGAGAGTGATTAAATTATTTGGTTCATCAGAGCCATTATTACTTCTAAAAATTATATGGTGAACTTCAAGTTTTTTATCTTTAGACTTGCCTTTACAATGTTGACATTTGTAAGAATCTCTATCTAAAACAAATGCTTTAGTATTTGCAAAACCGTAGTTAGTTCCTCTTTGATAAGCCCATTTCTTTATTTTTTCATTATATAAAGCAGGATTCTTTAGAAGATGTGGATCAAAGTTAGCAGTTTCAATAATCAATTTAGTTATTGGGAGAATTGATTTAACAAAATTGATTTCTTTCAAATGACTATCGAATTTACTAATCATAGTCGGTGAAAATCTATCTTTTTTAATAGAATTCTTCCTATTAGACCAACGAGCTTTACGATATCTAGTTTTTCTATTTCTTCTGTTACGACGAGCAGTAGCCCTGCTTTTCATAGTTTTGGTGATGTCATTTCTAATAGTAATTTCTGACATATAAACTACTTCGTTTTTATCATTGACAACCGCACTACCAATTTCACTACTACCTGTATCAACCCCATGAGTTAAAGACTGTTTAGCTTGTCCACTACTGTATAGAAGTTTAATAGTGAATGGAGTTCTTTTGATTACTTTTGCTTTCCCAAGTTTTAATAAAATTCTTGCTTTTCTAGGTGAGCATGGCATTAATGGTTTTCCATACTTGTTAATAACATAAACTACCATAAAGTGTTTATCTCCTTTATAAAAAGAAGTTATGCCTATTCAATCAGTTGGAGTGCTGAATGAAATTGGGCTTCCTCTCGATCAGTTAAGAAGGCTTCGCATTGTGGTTGACTATCCCATTCTGTCTTAGGATTGTTTACAGAGCCACGAAAGAGCATTGAACTGAGGCGACATTCAAAGGTTTCTACATCCAACTTAACGGCTACATGTTTTCTAAAACTCCCACATGTGATCTGGTGAAGACGACCTACTAATCAAATTCAATTAGAAGGTGCTAAGTCTTGCTTAGCACAGCTTCACCCACTATCCAATCCATTCATCTGCACCAATTGAAATATCTTGTGTCAAACCCTTTTCTTCTTTCTTTTTCATAACATATCTTTTAGCTGGATGTGTTGCATCCATAATAGCATCAAAATCCCAAATTGTTAAATACATATCATCAATCAATACTCCATCATGTTCGGCAAAACCCAAATTAGAAGTCATTGTTTGATTGCCAGCCAACATATCAGCATAATTCTCAAGATATTCTGGTTGAATATTTGAACATTCATTCAACCAAAAAGCTATTTCAAAAGAGGGGTCATATACACCCAACTTGCCCTTTTCATTCATTCGAAATTCCCCTTCTCTAAGAAAGTTGAAAGATTTTTTGAAAAACCTTATACATAGGTTTCCTCAAATATTTTTTTAGATCAGAAAAGGAAACTAATTTATATCCATCAAATTCAGGGACAGTTTTACCTTTTACATTTGTGAAATAGGAAGTGCAATTCAAACTTTTAATATCAGGAAGTGATTCAAGGGGCCAGAGAAATAATTCCAAATCCTTTGTTTGTGTATATTCAAACCGCCCTAAATTTGTCAATTGACATTCCTTTACATCTAATCCAGTTTCTTCTTTCAGTTCACGGATAGCTGTTTCAATAAATTTTTCACCATATTCATGCCTACCTTTAGGAATATCATATTGAAATCCACATTCTGTAGTATGACCAACTAAAACTCTATTACCATCTGTGATAATAATTCCACAACTAACCACTTTCGTCATTAAAATTACCCCCTCTTATTTAATTTTATCACCTCTCAATATTAAAAAGTGGGGTGAAATTCCCCACTAATTTAGTTCAAGAGAACACTCGTGTCAAGAAAAACAACTTCCTTCTTCCCCTTCTTCATCCCAAAAAATTTTCATGGCATCGTCATATCCTTCCCAATTATCGACGCCACAACCTTCAAGAGCTTCAAGTTTTCGTTCAGCCTTCAAAAGTTCCTGATATCGGGATTCACTAATTTAAACAGTCGGCTTTATTTTAACATCCTCCTTAATTGTCTTCATCTTCTGTATTTACAACCACTTCAATATTTTCAGTGTCCTTCCAATATCTTAAGAAACGTTCTTTAAATTTCTTTTCATCAATCAACTGATTCAAAAACAATTCCATAGCCAAACCAAAAGTGATATCACTAAAAACAGACTTGGCTTTAATGGCATATGCTTTTCTTTCAAGTTCCTTATTTGATTCATAGAAATTCTGAGCGTTATTCAAAAATTCATTATAACGATTTACAACATCCTTTTCAATCATTTCAATAAACTTGATCAAATAAGGGGAATGCCTAAACTGATTTTTAACATCATCAATCTTTTCTTCCAAAACCATTTCAGCAACAATTCTTTTGTTAAGAATATTATCACGAATATGATGATTCTGGATATATAATTTCGTCTTTACTTTTACCATTTCACCATTAGTAAAATGAACCACAAAACCTTCAATATTCTTAATCTTATCATTGACACAAATGTCCAAAACTTCCGACAAAGAATAATTATAGGATTCAACGGTAATAGTATTAAAAGAATGTGATTCATATTTGCCATCAATCATATTACGAGAAATGATATAACGAAGTTCTTCTACATCACCGTAATTCAAAACATGAGGATCACGAGGCGAAATCAATTCAAACATAGGAGTATAACAGTTTTCAATATCATTGATAATCTGACCTTTAAAGAAGGGATCACGGTTTACAATTTCCATTGCAATCTGTGCCTGTTCTGAATAACTATTCATTTTGGTTTTGGCATGAAGATTGCCATTAACCATAAAGAACAGAATCAAAGAACCATCAACCTTTTCAAATATACCACAAGGATTCCATTTAGAAATAACTTTTTCTTCGGTGAAAGGATTTTCACCATAATTAAAAAACTTATGGAAACCCAAACAAACAATTTTACCAGTGTTCTTTTCAAAAGAAATACTTCTCAAATTCCTAGCAGACTGTCTATTGAAGTCAGAATAAGAAGCCAGACGATAAGAAAAACTAATAATTTCAACACCATCGACAATTTCTATTTTGGAAATAAAATTCTGGCAAGTTTTAACCAGATTCAGACAATTTTCCAAGGAAGGAATTTTCATCGACTTTATGAACTTGGGCTGAGTCATGGTAATCACCTCTTCAATCAGGATGAATTTAGTATACCATAGAAAAAGAAAGTTGTCAATGCCCTTAAAAATCTGATTTGCCCACTTTCGCCTAGTTATAGTAGAAATATATTTCATCCATTTCATCGCCCATAGGACAGGCGAAGTTTTTAATCATTGATTCAATAACACTGATAGGAATGAATTTACCAAGTTCTGCATTTCTGAAAACATTTCTTTCT
>JAKPKU010000123.1 GCA_029553545.1 Candidatus Cloacimonadota bacterium | reverse complement strand
TATTGCTTAGTGCATAGGAGAGGTCTGTCCAAATTTTGGATAGACCAACAAAAGGGAGGTAAAAAAGCTCCAAAATACATAGATTTCTGACAAAAAAGTACAGATTTAGCTTAAATTAGGGTATTATATTCTCACTTTTTTGTAAATTTCTAAATCAAAAGTCTCAATATTAATATTACTGGCAATGCTACCCTACCTGTAGAGCTCTCCGCATTTAATACTGCTATCTTAGCGAATAATACCGTCTCAATTAACTGGACTACACAGTCTGAAAATAATCTCATGAGATATCACATCCTCCGTAGTGACGATAATCAAATAAATAACTCGATATGTATCACAAACGATATATTGCATGCTACAAATAGCAGTATAGACGCCGATTACAACTATATTGACCAGGATGTAATGCTCGACAATACATACTATTACTGGCTACAATCTGTGGAAATGAACGGCACCTATGAGATGTACGGACCAATCGTCGCAACTGTTAATCAAGCGGGCGACAACCTTCCAGATCTAATCTTCGAAACAGCATTCAACTCCATCTATCCAAATCCATTTAACCCAAATACCACATTGAGTTTCTCTCTCGCTGAAAAAGGCGATGTAAATATCAAGATCTTCAATGTTAAAGGGCAATTGGTGAAAGAAATAAACGAAAATGCACTGAATAAAGGTATGCATAATATCACTTGGAACGGCAAAGATTCACATAATCTAAATTGTGCATCAGGTATCTACCTCTTTAGATTACAAGTTGGTAAAACAGTGATGATGAAGAAAGGGATGCTGGTGAAATAGTCCTTGCATTTTTGGTCCTCACTTCGTTGCGGGTGATATAGTCCTCACTTCGTTGCGGGTGAGGTACTTCGACTGCGTCGAAGGTTAGGTACTTTCATTTTCATGAAAGGTTTTTTTAAAGGTAGCCAGCAGTGAAGCGAAGCAAGCGAGTTGGTCAGTTTGCTGACGAGCGAAGCTCGCCCCTACGTTATTTCTTTCGAACGCTGACGAGCACAGCTCGCCCCTACATTAGGCTCGCAAGCCCCTCCTTTTATTAGCGTCGCCTGGCATTCTTGGCAGAATAGTTAAAAGAGTGCTAAAATGTATTTGCATTATTTGAAAAGGTGCTTATATTATCTTCAGATTCTATTAATAAAAGAAAGGAGATAAGATGAATCTTAATAAATATACGATTAAGTCGCGAGAGATAGTTGAAAACTTGCAAGTCTTGGCGCATGAAATGGGACATCAGGAGATTACTGAGTTTCATTTATTGATGAGCCTTTTGAAGACTGAAGATAGCATTGTATTGCCTATTTTGCAGAAGCTTGAGTGCAATGTGCCTAATCTTGTTAAAGATGTAGATGCAGAGCTGAAAAAGATACCTCGAGTCTCTGGGTATAGTCAGATTTATCTTTCAGGAGAAGTCAATCAAATCATGCTTGAGGCAGAAAAGCAAGCGAGCAAGCTGCAAGATGATTATGTCAGTGTGGAACACTTGTTTTTGGCATTGCTACAAAAGGCAAATAAGTCTGCTTATCTTATCAAAAAGTATGCAATTGACTATAATAAAGTCTTATTGGTACTAAAAGATATTCGCGGGAATCAGAGGGTGACCGATGAGAACCCTGAGGCTAAGTATCAAGCATTGGAAAAGTATGCGCGCAATTTGAGTAAATTGGCAAGACAAGGCAAATTAGATCCTGTTATTGGTCGCGATGAAGAGATTCGTCGTGTGATACAAATCTTATCGCGTAGAAGAAAGAACAATCCTGTTATTATTGGTGAGCCTGGTGTGGGTAAAACCGCTATTGTCGAAGGCTTGGCAAGACGAATAGTCGACAAAGACGTGCCAGAAAACTTGAAAAATAAAGAAATACTTGAGCTTGATATGGCAGCTTTGGTCGCTGGAGCAAAGTTTAGAGGCGAATTTGAAGACCGCTTAAAGGCAGTGCTCAAAGAAGTTGAAGCTAATGAAGGCAAGATTGTTCTTTTTATCGATGAGATTCACACAGTTGTTGGTGCTGGTTCAGCTGAGGGCTCCGTTGATGCTTCAAATATGCTCAAGCCTGCGCTGGCAAGAGGGTCTTTGCACTGTATTGGGGCAACAACTCTCGATGAACATCGCAAATATATCGAAAAGGATCCCGCTTTGGAGAGACGATTTCAGCCTATTTTGGTCAATGAGCCATCTATGGAAGATACGATTTCTATTCTCCGTGGCATTAAAGAAAAGTATGAGGTGCATCATGGTGTGCAGATCTTAGACACTGCTCTGGTAGCTTCAGCTTTTCTTTCAAATAGATATATTTCAGATAGATTTTTGCCTGATAAGGCGATAGATTTGGTGGATGAAGCATGTTCTAAATTGAAGATGGAGATAGATTCAATGCCAGTGGAATTGGACGAAGTGCAAAGAAAGATTAAACAACTTGAGATTGAAAAGATTTCTCTTAAAAAAGAAAAAGACGATCTGTCCAAAGAGAGGCTGGCTAAAATAGATGAGGATATTAAAAACCTAAGTGAGTCACAAGCTGTCTTGAAGATGAAATGGCAAAATGAAAAAGACTTGATGAAGCAGATCAGCTCTGTATCTGAGCAAATTGACCAACTGAAAATTGAAGCAGAAAATGCGGAGAGGGTTGGAAACTTGGGCAAGGTAGCAGAATTGAAGTATGGCGAATTGCCTGCAAAGCAGAAGATCCTCGACGAAGCGAAAGCAAAACTACAGCAGATTCCTAATGAACAGAGGGTTTTGAAGGAAAATGTTGATGAAGAGATGATCGCTGAAGTGGTGGCAAAATGGACAGGCATCCCTTTGACCAAGCTCTTAGAAAGTGAAATGCAAAAGCTGGTAAAAATGGAAGGCGAGCTTTCAAAAAGAGTGATCGGACAAAAAGATGGAATCAGTGCACTGTCAAATGCAATCAGGCGCTCCCGCAGCGGATTGTCAGATCAGAATAAGCCAATAGGCTCATTTATGTTTTTAGGTCCTACAGGCGTCGGAAAAACGGAATTAGGCAAGACTTTGGCAGAGTTTTTATTCGACACCGAAAAGGCTATTGTGAGAATCGACATGTCTGAATTTATGGAAAAGCATTCTGTCTCCAGGCTTATCGGTGCACCTCCTGGCTATGTTGGCTATGATGAAGGGGGGTATTTGACCGAAAGCGTGAGAAGAAAGCCTTATGCAGTGATTCTCTTTGATGAGATTGAAAAGGCACACCCAGATGTCTTTAATATCTTATTGCAGATTCTTGATGATGGCAGGCTCACAGACGGGCAGGGCAGAACTGTCGATTTTCGCAATAGCATTATTATCATGACTTCAAATATCGGTGCACAGATGATCTTTGAACACACAAGTGATGATCTCGAAGCGATAAAAGATGACTTGATGAAGCTCTTACAATCTTATTTCAGACCAGAATTTCTGAACAGGCTCGATGAAATTATCTTGTTTCATAGGCTAAATCGTGAACAAATCAAAGAAATTGTGCAGATTCAACTGAAAAAGCTCAGCGATAGACTCAAAGACAAACGCATCAATATACATTTTACAGAGAAGGCAATAAATGCCATTGCCGATGAGGGCTTTGATCCACAATTTGGTGCACGACCATTGAAGCGAGTGATACAAAAAGAGATAGAAAATGGACTTGCAGTTGAAATAATCTCTGGTAATTTGACCCCTAATCAGACAATTAATATCGACTATGAAAATGGCGGATTTAAGATGAAGAACTGAGAATATAAATCTGGTATAAACTCACTCCTCTCCTAAAAAAACAGCAGAGCTATATGCTCTGCTGTTTCATTTTGATTAAAAAAGGGAAAAACTATAAAGACAATGCTTCGACTGGACAAACATTTATGCAAGCACCACAATCGACACAAGCATCACTACTTTTTACGACTTCTCCATCCATTTCCAAGGCATCGACAGGGCAAGTATCTACACAAGCACCGCAGCCTATACATTTTGTTTCATCAACCTTGATCATGTCTTCCTCCTTTTACTATTTCATTAGAATCAATCTATTTTAAAATAAGATTTTTTGTCAAATAATATTCACAGTTATTTTTTGTTTACCCCGAAAAATGCCTAACTGCATGAATATTAATTTATTTCTCTTTTGTTAATTGCATACAAAAGGAAGAATTCGGGGTATGGCTTATTCCTTTTATAATTTATAAAAACTCTTTCTATAGTCTTCTATTTTAAGTCTTTGCCTTTGATTTATATACCATTGATTGATATGATTATTTTCTAAAGTCTCGCGTACTTTTTTAATTTCACTGTTTTTCACCTTTTGCCAAGCTTTATTGTCAACATTGATCTTTTGGGTAACTTGAGCAAGATAGACGCCATTATCATCGATGATCAATTCACTAAATTGCCCTTTATTTAAGCCTAAAATTGCTGAACGTAAAGCAGGGACATCTCCGATTCTGGTAAATCTTGAATCTGCAGTGATGTCTTCAAAATCGACAATAGTCAAAGAATCTGCCTCTGCCATTTTGAAATAATTATCTGGGGTATATGTTTTGAGAAATAGATTCGCATAAGTAATTTGTGAGGCAACACTCTTTTCTCTCTGTACAAAGCGTTTAACTAATTCTTTTTCCTCATCATAAGCAGCATAATGGTCGCCCATACTCTCTGAAACTTGGAGGACAAACTTCTCATTATTTCTGCCACTGACAATATCAGGTACACTGCCAACGGGGTTTTCAAAGGCATATTTAAAGAGATCTGTCATTGGTCCAAGAACGGGTGTATATTTATCATTCTCTCTAATAGCTTCTGTTTCAAGTACTCTTAAATTGTATTTTTCTGCGATGTTTTCAATACCAAACTCTTTTGTTTCTTGATGTACTCTTTCGATAAAGAGTCTCAATTGCTCGAGGGTTTCAGGTCCTGCTGTATAGCGAATGATTATTTGTGAAGCCTTTACCTCATCAACACCTTCCAGTGTCTTTCTTTTATCAAAAACTTTTATAATATGCCAACCGCCTGAGCTTTTGAAAGGTTGAGCGATTTCTCCTACAGGTGTTTCCCAACATGCTTTTTCATAACTGGGGGTCATCCTTCCTTTTGCAAAATAGCCCAAATCTCCGCCTTTTGAACTGCTACCTGTGTCTTGAGAGTATTTCTTTGCGATCTCAGCAAAATCAGCCCCATTTTTGAGTATTTGATACAAAGAATCAGCTCTATTGTCAGCATATAATGTATCTTGGGCGCTGGGTATCTCTTGGAATTTGATAAACTTGAATCGTCTATGCGGAGGACGCTTAAATAACTCAGGGTTGTTTTGATAAAAGGCGACCATTTCTTCTTCTGTGACGGGCAGAGCACCATTTTTGGGTTGATAAAAATGAATAATCTTACCGCTCGCTTTATTATTTGCCTTATACCATTCACGATAGATGCTGTCAGCATCGACTCTTACCTCTGCTTTGATATTGGCAAAGAGTTTCTCATAGCGGTATTGAGGACGGATATCATCGATGACTTGCTTCTTAAATTGAGGCACATTATCCAGGGCTTGCTTGTATTTATCCTTATCAAACTTACCATTTGTCTGCAAATCAGCGATTTTGGTAACCCCTGTTGGCGGAGACTGTAAAGCTTTATTGTACAGGTCTTTTTCCGTGGGTTCCAGCTTTCTCTTTTGTATTTCAGTATCGTATAAATAGCGTGCAATTTCTTCTTCCCAGAGCTGATTATTGAGCTCTTTCTTCTTTTGGTCAGTGACTTTCTGCCCTTGGTTTTGCCAATAATTAAAATAATTATTTAAAAGTTTATCATAATCGCTGTGTTTATATGTTTTTGTACCTATCTTGCCAATAATGCCCATTGATTCAGGGGTCGCTGCCAATAAAGCTGAGAGCGCCATTAAGAGCATCGTCATAAATAAAATAATCTTTTTACTTTTCATCTTAACCTTCTTTCTATACTATCATTTTACTTTAACTATTAATATTGAAAAAGATAACATATTTTGTCAAGAGATTTTCGTGAGAGGAACAAATGTAGAGGGTATTGATAAATGCATTATTCTGGTTTACAGGCTCGAAGAGTACTGAAAACTGAGAAATGAGAGACAAAATGTAATTGATTTGAGCCAAATAAAAATCGTAGCTGGTACGAAAAAAACACCCCAAACCCGCTCGTAGTAGGCAACTTTTTATTCCACCGACCAACAACTACCATTAGTTGTTCCTGATCCATCAATCAATTTCACGAAGCGAAATCACCCATCAACTCAGCTCTCAGTTCTAACAACCCATTATTCTTCAAGTCTGTAAATCTAAATTAGAGAGCTTTGAATTAGTCGTTAATGCCTTATTCAAAACATAAAACAGACGAAGTTAAAGTCTGTTTTTTAATAAGCCTTCGTTATTATGCCTTTTTTGGAGCTGGATCAAAACATAAAATCCTTAAAAACCGCGTAATCCGCTTCTATAAGTCTTTTCCTTTCTAATTCAAAGATCTCAATTATGCATTATTCAACACCCTCTATATATAGAAAGAGGGTGTTGTATTTATTTTATGATTCTGTTTTTATTCTATATTATATATTTTGATTATTATGTAACAGACTCTAGTAAGTAATAAAAAAGGCTGGCATGATTAGGTGCCAGCCCAGATTTAATTATGTTTTAATGAATTATTTCATTAAGATCATTTTGCGTGTTGATGTGTATTTTCCAGCCTTCATATTGAAGAAATAAATACCACTACCAACGTTTTTGCCGCTATCATCTTTACCATTCCAAACAACATTGTGAGTACCAGCAGTAACTCTGTCATTGACGAGAGTCTTTACTTTTTGACCTTTTACGTTGTAAATGTCAATTGATACATGGCTATCATTTGCTAAATTATAGCTGATAGTAGTTGTTGGGTTGAATGGGTTAGGATAGTTTCCAACAAGAGCAGTTTGCAATACAGATGGAACATTTTCACCAGTAGCTTCAGAACCAGCGATTTCGATATCGTCGATTTTCATGATATACCAGTCAGTACAGTCATGATGTCTGAATGCTACATAGATGCTTTGACCAGCGTATGGCAAGTTAACTGTTCTTTCTTCCCAGTCGCTACCCATGATAGTTTCACTGTAGATTTCTTCAAAGCTTGCAGGTTGTGTGTTTGTAGTTGAAACCATTACTGAGTAATAATCTTGTGCATAGCTTGGGTCTTGTGGTGATACCCAGAATTTTAAGGTATTTGTTGTATTAGGAGCAAGAGAAATCTGTGATGTGATCAACCAGTTATCTGGGAATAATTGTCCAATGTTGTTATCGTAAGAGCCAGAAGCAACGCCATATACTCCACCATGTGGTGTATAATCCCATTGCATCCAGTTGTGACCATCACCGTCAGAGTCGATGATTGTCCAGCCAGTTGGTGGGAATGTTCCTTCAAAACCTTCAGTTAAGATAATTGAGCTAACAGGTAAGGTGATTGTTGGATGTGTATAGCTTTCGCCAGCGATAATTACGTTTTCTTGAATGACTGTTTGGTAGCCGACTTTTGCCACTGTAATAGTGTAAATACCGTGCCAAACTTGTGGGAAGATAACGTTTGCTGAAGCAGCTGTTTGTGTATATGAGTGATCTGGATTACCATCAGTGTTTGTTAAAGTAACAGAAGCGCCAGCAGGTGAGCCGCCGTCAGCTGTTGCAAGACTGATATTAACAGTTGCAGTCATATTCTTGAATACTGTATTAGAGAAAGCAGGGTTAGAAGCAACGCCACCTGTGTAATATGCTTTAACAACATATTTAAATTCGCCAGTTGGAACTTGTGCCCATGTTGCGTCAGTATATTGAGTAACAGTGAGGTTGGTTGCTAATTGTGTCCATGTGCTTTCATTGTTCATTGTTGCAAGAGGTGTTCTCCAAACATTGTATCCAGTGATAGCGCGTGTGTTTGCAGTTTGAGTAAATACTGGTTTGTTTTCTGTTGGAGCGTTTGTTCTTGTAACTACTTCACCATTAGCAGAAGCTTTTGCGAATGGAGCAGGTTGTGAGTTTCTTGTAGCGAGATAAGCAGTTTCTGATGGTGTGTGAGCTCCTGTAGAAATAGCAAATTCTCTTGGACCTGCTGCGCCAGTAGCAAAGCCTTTGATCATCCAGTTAGCATCAATGCCAGCTAAATCATCAAGTGTTGACCAAGCACCTTGGAAATACATCATGTCGCCATAACCAAGTATTGCAGGACCATCATCGCAGCCAGCAGGGTAGCCAGTTGGTGTATTGATATCAATAGCAATCCAAAGGTCAGTGTCTGATGGGATTTGAACAGATTCGCCTAATTCAACTTCATTCCATTCATCAACAACCACTGAAGAAACAGCTTGTGTGTAAGCCAATGGACCAGGACCTGAACCTGCAGTGCCAGTGTAGATTTTAATTCCGTAAGTTGCGGTTGGCTCATGAGGCATGAATTGTACTTTTTCTAAAGTTGCACCAGCAACGCCGTATGTTTCAAGGTGAGCTGGAGAGTATCTGTGAGCAACTTCAAATTGAGCTGCGCCACCAGTACCGATAGCATCTGAGAATGTATCTAATGATGTGTGTGAGAACCATACGTCTACACCGTCACCAGGAGCATTCCATGTTATATCAACTTGTGTTGGGCTTGGTGTTGCAACCACGCCTGATGGTGGGTTTGCTAATTCATTAAGAGTGATTGCTGGGACTGTTACGTTTGCAGCAGCAACAGCAAGTTCTTGTGTATGAGCTTGATAACCAGGAGCGGTTATTTTTAAAGTATATGTATTATTTGCATAAAC
>JAKPKU010000098.1 GCA_029553545.1 Candidatus Cloacimonadota bacterium | reverse complement strand
GATTGGATCATATTTTGCTTTAAAAGTATGTAATCCATGTTCTAATTTATCTAAAACCTTAGAAACTCCAGATCGATCATCTTCGCCAAGAATTTCTCGGCCGTATTCATCAGACATTCGATCTGTTCCTTTTTCTTTTTCTTGACGAATAAAATCATTTTCAGAATGATATTCACCTCTAAGCCCAGCCATTTGCATATTCAATCGTTGTAATTCAGATAATTGAACTTGTTGGACCATAAACGATAATGTCTGAGGATCAACTTTTCCACCACCAGCTAAAGCTAATATTCTATTAATAGCTGTTTGTGATGGAGATGGACTATAAAATCTTCTAGCAAATTTGTCCGGCGGTTGCCTATTTGGTTGAAGTTTAGCTAATTTAATTGATTTATAAATTCCTAAACCAATCTGCGCACCCATCAAACCGAACATAACTCCTGAAGGTGAAGATAATAAACCAGAAAGTCCTTTGTCCAATAAACCCGCTCCTGAAGATAATGCTCCAGCAACTCCACCTTTTTTAGCTCCAGCAGCAATCGCCCCAGATACATGTCCACCAGTAAGAAAATCTCCGAGATTTTTTGCTCCACCGTAAGCAGAACTTAAAATCCCACCAGTATTTTCTCCGGAAGCCCCTGTTTTAAGAACATTCTTAGCTTGACCAGTTAAAAAATGTTCCAGACGAGGAGTATGTCTAAGTAATCCAGACCCATGCCCCAACATTTGTGCAGTATATCCCGGCAAGGTCATAATATTACGAAGACTGCTTAAACTATCAAGAGCTCGGGAAGCAGATCCAACTGCTCCTAATTGTTTAGCATATGATCGTTCATGTGCCAGTCTTCTAGATTTATATCCTTCGGATAGTGCTCTTGGAAGAAGTACGGACAAACCACTTATTGCTCCAAGCGCGCCAGTAGATTCAACTTTCGCAGCAAGACCTTTAGGACCAAACTTTTCAAGTAAAGGTCTGGCATACATTGGATCTGCAAACATTGCACCCAACATTGTTGGATACATTAATTTTTTCTGCAATGGACTAACAATTGACTTATAATTCATATACTCATCTTCTGCAGCTGCTCCTCTTGCTGTAACCATTGGTTTGTATAATTGATTGTTCAATCCTGGAATATTTCTTGCCATAATTAATATTAACCTCTTTTATTTTTTTTAAAAAAATTAATCAAATGGAGATATAATTGGCATAAATGTCCGCCAATCATCTGCATTAATTTGATTATCACCAGATTTTTGTTGATGATACTGTTGAGTTAACATATCATCTTCTTGTACTGTTCTTGGTTTGTCAATAAAACTACTAATTTGATTCTTATTATCCGCTTGAATTATTAATTTTGTATTCATTAATTCTGCTGTTGATTTAATACTTGAAAAGAAGTTCTGTGAAATTTGTACATTT
>JAKPKU010000068.1 GCA_029553545.1 Candidatus Cloacimonadota bacterium | reverse complement strand
TGTCTATTTCTGAATCGATAAAGCTACCTGACATTGAACACCTCTTTTATTCTTTAATTAATGCCATTCTATGATACCCTATATTATTGTCAAGTAATATTTTTACTATATTTATTGTCTGCTTTCTAATTCAAAGCTCTCGATATATAAATAAAAATATTAGCACTCGAAGATTTTGTTTGACAAAATTAGTAATCTAATTATATTGTCTATAGATTAGCAATGAAAGATAAGGAGTGCTAAAAATGAAAAAGAGTGAAAGAAGAGAGTTGGAAGTGCTGAAGAGCTTAGTCAGAGACTATATTTTGACTAAAGAGGCTGTTTCATCGAAGTCATTATGTGAAAACTATATAGAAAACACCAGTTCAGCAACCATTCGTAATGACTTAGCTCGTTTAGAAAAGCAAGGCTATATTTATCAACCACATACTTCAGCAGGTAGAATACCAACAATCACAGGTTTTCGTACTTATCTTGAGATGATCAAGCCAGAAGTAGATAAGGTTGTATACGATAAAGCTGACTTTCTTCAGTCAATGCTCGTGCAAAACTATCGTGATATTCCATTATCATTACACTATATAAAGCAGTTGATTGCCAAAGAGACAGATCAATTGAGCTTTGTAGCAGAGCCAGAGATTTCTTATGATTGTTTATCAAAGCTTGAAGTTTTTAAGATAGGTAATAGAAAGCTATTATTTGTTTTGAGCTTGGATTCAGGCATGGATAAAACAATTATAATCAAGGCAGATTATGAGATTTCAGAAGATCAATTGAAGGTCTTGGTGCGTTATCTTAATGATGAGCTGACAGGCTTAAGAATTTATGATATTATAAATAAGTATCTCGACGAGATGTCTGATATTGTAACCGAAGACAATAAGCTTTTGCGCTACTTTTTAAAAGAATTTCACAATGCTTTGATCGATTTGAATAGTTTTTATATCCACTTTGACGGTAGCATAGAGTTTCTTAACCAAGTTGAATTTGATAATAAAAACAATATTCTCCTCTTTTTAGAAATGATGCAAAGGCATGATGTATTAGTCTCTTTAATGCAAAACAATCATACAAATAAAGATTATAATGTCATAATGGGTGAGGCATTTAACAACCCTGAGTGGAGCGGCATGTCGATGATTTATTCACGATATGAAATCTTTGGTATTCCTGCGTATTTAGGAGTAATAGGTCCTTCAACAATGAATTATGAAAAGAATATACCTGTCGTTCGTGATATTGCAAATACTATAACAGAAACAACAAAACGAGGTATGATGGTGGTGCGAAATGAAAAAAAAGATAAATAAAAAGGATAAAGAAGATATGTTTAAAGAAGAAAAGGAAAGAATTATCCCAGTTGAGGGAGAAGATACTGCCGAAATTGAAAGCCAAGAAGTATCGACAACAGAAGCAGAAGAAGAGTATTCTGTTGAACAAGAGCTCGATAAGATCGCCGATGAACGCGATGAGTTTAAAGATAAATGGTTGAGAACTCTGGCAGAATTTGACAACTTTAGAAGAAACACTTTAAAGGAAAAGTCTGATTGGATGAAATATTCCAATGAAAAGCTGATTCTTGAAGTTTGCGATGTATTTGATAACTTCGAGAGAGCCTTATCTACAGATGTTAATGCTGATAATTTTAAAGCATTTCAAGATGGAATAGCATTGATATATCAACAGCTTGAGGCATTATTAAAAAGAAATAATGTTACAAAAATAGAATACGAAGAAAAAGAGTTTGACCCAAACTTCCACGAAGCTTTGGCACATATACCCTCAGAATATGATGAAAATATTATTGCTGCACTAATTCAGAATGGTTACAAAATGAATGAAAAAGTAATCAGAGCTGCACGTGTAGCCGTTTCCAATGGTAATAAACCAGAAAAAAAAGAAAAATAAAATAAAAGGAGGCAAACCATGGGAAAGATTATAGGTATTGACTTAGGAACCACAAATTCATGTGTTTCAGTAATAGAAGGTGGAAAGCCCGTAATTATTGCAAATGCAGAAGGGACAAGAACAACCCCATCAGTTGTTGGATTTAATACTAAAGGAGAGAGACTTGTAGGGCAACTGGCTAAAAGACAATTGATTACCAATCCAACAAACACTGTTTACTCAATTAAACGCTTCATGGGCAGAAACATTAATGAAGTAAAAGATGAAATAGAAATCGTCGGATATAAAGTGAATGCAACAGCCAAAGGTGAAGCAACAGTGCATATCGATGCTGTTAATAAGGATTTTACACCTCAAGAAGTATCTGCAATTATCTTAACAAAAATAAAAGAAACTGCAGAAGCATATCTTGGTCAAGAGGTTAAAGAAGCAGTAATCACAGTGCCTGCTTATTTTAATGACTCACAAAGACAAGCAACAAAAGATGCTGGACGTATTGCTGGTCTTGAAGTTAAAAGAATTATCAATGAGCCTACGGCAGCAGCTTTGGCATATGGACTTCAAAAAGAAACAAAAAAAGCTGAGAAGATTGCTGTTTATGACTTAGGTGGTGGGACATTTGATATCTCTATTCTTGAAGTAGCAGATGGCGTTGTAGAAGTATTATCAACTGGTGGTGACACTCACCTCGGTGGAGATGACTTTGACAAGGCAATTATGGACTGGATGATCGAAAAATTCAAGGCAGATCAAGGTGTTGATTTATCTAAAGATAATATGGCTATGCAAAGACTTAAAGAAGCTGCAGAAAAAGCAAAGATAGAACTTTCTGGTACTCCAACTACAAATATCAATTTGCCATTTATCACAGCTGATGCAAGCGGACCAAAACACTTAGTTTTAGATTTGTCTGTGTCTGAATTTAATAGATTGACAGCACAATTGGTTGAAAGATCATTGATACCTTGCCGTAATGCACTTGATGATTCCAAACTAAAAGCAAGTCAGATTAATGAAGTATTGCTTGTTGGTGGAAGTACACGTATACCTGCTGTGCAAGAAGCAGTTGAGAAATTCTTTAACAAGAAATCGAATAAGAGCTTGAACCCAGATGAAGTGGTAGCTTTTGGCGCTGCTGTTCAAGGCGGTATTTTGGGCGGTGATGAGCAACTCAATGATATTTTATTACTTGATGTTACTCCATTAACACTCGGAATTGAGACACTTGGCGGCGTAATGACTCCAATTATTGAAAGAAACACCACAGTGCCAAGCCGTAAAAGCCAAGTCTTCTCTACAGCTGCAGATAATCAAAATGCTGTTACAATACATATTTTGCAAGGCGAAAGACCAATGGCAAACGACAATAGAAGTTTGGGCAGATTTGATCTTGTTGGCATACCACCAGCACCAAGAGGAATCCCACAAGTTGAAGTTACATTTGACATCGACGCAAATGGTATCTTGCACGTATCAGCCAAAGATAAAGGCACAAATAAAGAGCAATCTATGCGTATCGAACGTCCAGGCAGCTTGAGTGAAGAAGAAATCGATAGAATGGTCAAAGAAGCTGAAGCACATGCAGAAGACGATAAGGTTAGAAAAGAACAAATCGAAGCAAAGAATAAGCTCGACAGTGTGATTTTCTCAACTGAAAAATCTTTAGAAGAGCATGCAGACAAGCTTTCAGCAGATGAGAAAAAAGAAGTTGAAGACGCAGTTAAAGAAGCAAAAGAGGCACTTGAAAAAGGTCAAACCGCTGCTGATTATGATGCTGCTTTAGAAACATTATCCAAAAAAGCTCAAAAGCTTGGCGAAATAATCTATAAAGATATGCAAGATAAACAAGGCGGACAGGGTGGGGCACAAGGATTTAACCCTGAAGATTTTGCAAACCAAGCAGGCGGTGCTCAAGAAAGCCAAGAACCTAAAAACGATGGACCTGTTGACGCAGAATACGAAGTTGTTGATGAATAAAAATAAGATTAATTGGCGGCTGGCAACAGCCGCTGATTCTTTGTTCGATGTGCAGCTATTCTTTAGTTGCACTTTAATTATTAAATGAGGTATATATGTCTAAAAGAGATTATTATGAAGTTCTTGGCGTTGAGAAGAACGCTGATGAATCTACTATAAAGAATGCTTATCGTAAGTTGGCAATGAAGTATCACCCAGATAAAAATCCTGATAATAAAGATGCAGAAGAGAAATTTAAAGAAGCAGCAGAAGCTTATGAGGTCTTGAGTGACTCTGATAAAAAGGCAAAATATGACCAATTTGGGCATGCAGGTGTGGATGGGCAATTTGGTTCTGGTGGTTTTAATTGGTCTGACTTTACTCATACTGCAGACTTCTCTGATATTTTTGGTGGCTTTGAGTCTATTTTTGGTAGCTTTTTTGGGGGTGGTGGCGGACGCTCTTCACACTCAAGAACTGAACAATTAAATAAAGGTGAAGATTTGAGAATCGAGCTGTCTTTGACACTAAAAGAGATTTTTAGTGGTGTAACAAAAACAGTAAAGATTTCAACAAAAGACACCTGTGAAAAGTGTAAAGGTAGTGGGTCAAAAGATGGCAAAACTGCTACGTGTACACAGTGTAATGGACAAGGGCAGATACGCCAAGTAAGGCAATCATTTTTTGGGAATATGCAGACAATTGTCACTTGCCCTTCATGTAATGGTGAAGGTAAAATAATTGAAAAGAAATGCGATGAATGCCATGGCGATGGTAGAATTAATAAAACAAAAGATATCAAAATTAAGGTGCCAGCAGGCATTGCTGAGGGTCAATACATTCGCATGCGTGGCGAAGGTAATAAAGGGCGCAGGAATGGTGTTAGTGGCGATATTTTAGTAATGATTCGTGAAAAAGACGATGATACATTTATTCGTGACGGCAATAACCTTATTAGTGAACACCCTATTTCTTTTTCTACAGCGGCATTAGGCGGTGAGATATTAGTTACTACACTTGCTGATGAAAAGCTTAAAGTAAAAATACCAAAAGGCACACAAACAGGTAAAATCTTTAAACTGAGAGGTAAAGGGCTACCAGAAGTCAATAATGAACGCTATCGTGGAGATATTATTATTAGAGTCACTGTGGTTACACCAACTAATATCTCTTCAGAAGAAGCAAAACTCTATGAAAAACTAAAAGAATTTGATACTAAACATGATCTAAGCCCCAAAAAATCATTTTGGGAAAAGTTAGGGACTCGCCTTAATGACTTCTTTTTATGAGCCTATAAAATGGTCCGTAGAGGATATTAATAAAACGCTTACTATCTCTGGCGATGAGCATCATCATATAGTCAATGTGTCCCGTTATCGTGTAGGAGATACAATTGTATTAAATAACGGTAAGGGGCAACTGGCTTATGGTAAGATAGTGAATATTAATAAAAAAAGCACTGAATTTTTGCTGGAAAAGATAGACACTCTTACGAATACAAAACCAGAAATAGCAGTGGCTTTTTCTCTTTTGAAGAATAAGAATGACCATTTAATTGTAGAAAAGCTTACTGAAATTGGTGTAAAACATTTCTTTCCAATGGAAACAAGGTACAGTGTAAGGAAAATTGTCGATAGTAAAAACAAAGACATTGACCCCAATCAAGACAAGATGATCAAGACAGCCATTGCCGCTATAAAACAGTGTGATAATGTATTTTTGCCCAATGTCTATCCAGTGAAAAGCCTTGAAAAGACAATTATAATAGCAAAAGAGCTTGGGTTTGTTCCCATTGTGGCATCTGAAATTGAGAAGGATTTAACTCTAACCGATCTTTATGCATCTCTTTATCCAAAACCTGTTTGCCTTTTTATAGGACCAGAAGGCGGGTTTCATCCAGAAGAACATGAGCTTTTTAACAGAGAAGAGATTAAAACCTTTACTATTGGCAATCACATACTCCGAGCTGAAACAGCTGCAATTAGTGCCTCTTCGATTATCGCAGCTTATAACCTACAAAAAGACCCAAAGTACTATTAAAAATAGATGGAACAATTTAAAAGAACCACACTGCTCATAGGCAATGAAGGTCTGCAGAAGCTCAAAGAAGCAAAAGTTGCTGTAATAGGCTTGGGAGGAGTGGGGTCTTATGCTGTCGAAGCTTTAGTTCGAGCAGGTATAGGGTCTTTTTTAATTATTGATTTTGACCGTATAAGCGAAAGCAATATCAATAGACAGCTCATTGCTCTGCACTCAACTGTTGGCAAGCTAAAGACTGATATTATCAAAGAGAGAATGCTCGATATCAATCCCTATGTACAAGTAGAGGTTCTAAATGAGTTTTTTGCTAAAGAGAATCGCCTTGAACACTTAGGCAAGGTAGATTATATTCTCGATGCTATTGATAGTATCGGTCCTAAAATGGGTATGATAAAAGATTTATTGGAAATAGACCTGCCCTTTATTTCAGTTTTGGGTGCAGGAAACCGCCTTGACCCTACAAAGATCGAAATTAATTCTATCTGGGAAAGCAAGCATTGCCCCCTGGCAAAAAGACTGAAGAAGCTGCTTAGAAGATACGGCGTTACAAAAGATTTCCCTGTTGTTTTTTCAAGTGAAAAGCCAATTGGGATTGAGGTAGATGAACCTATTATTCTTAATGAAATTCGACCTGATTCAATACCCAAAACAACAGTAGGTTCAATATCATATATGCCAGCAATAATGGGTATGATGGCTGCATCGTGGGTGATCAGAAGTATTATTGAGTAGAAAGATCGCTATTATTTAAATAAGACTTTACTGTTGACTTTGGTCTTCGTCTGTGTGCTTTAAAGAATCTAACTTACTCTTATGTTTGAGACTGTCTGGCTTTTGCGGGGCTGTTTCTTTAATAGGCTTTTTATTTGAGTCTGTGTCTTTGTATTCTGTCGGAGCTGTATAAGTGTTAGGATTATTCCATTCTCTAACCCAGTCAAGAGTTCTGTTATAGTTATTTCCAGCATTCCAAAGAATATACCCTTTGCAATCGCTATCAACTGTCGCCCTAAACTGGTCAAACAAGTATTGTTTTGTATAATTGACCTTCCAACTAAAAGCTTGCAGGTATGGGATAACAAGGCAGTTCGGAGCAGTTTTTTCTTTTGCTAATAATAATCCTTCTTTGACAATAGAATAGGGTTTATTGTAGAAGTCATCTGATCTGTAATTAAAGTTTGAAGCAAAGTGGGATGAGTAAATCATGGGGTGAAGCTGTGATAAATAAGGTGTCATCATGGCAATATCTTGCCCTGTGTTTTTGATATCAATATTGTGCTGCCAAGCTACTATGGCAAATATATCTGCAGTTAGTCGAACATTATTTTCTTTGCAAACTTTATCAAGATCTTGCAGATAATTGCTGATCACATGTCTTTTTTCTTTTTTAATATAAGTTGAATCTTGCATATGTTTTGCATTCTCACGTTCGAAATAGAAAGATGCATTTGCCAGATTGCCTTCTGTTGGGAAACGTACGTAATCTAATTGAATTTCATCAACATTTGTTTTGCCAAGCATGTCTATCAATGCAATCAAATCGCTTTGCACAGCGGGTAAAGAAGGATCTAACCACGTAGGGCGAGCGGGCTTTTCATGCCAGTAGCCTCCACCTTTATGCTCTATAAGTAGGTTTTGATGCATTTTAGCTGAACTGATATTGAAGAATTGAACTATGCGAACTACTGCTACCATGTCGTGAGAATGGATTCTTTTTACTATATCATCTATATTCCAAAGAATATTTTGATTTAAGTATTTGATGTTTGGATTGTCTTTTATAGGGTGGCTCACATAGCCTTCCATCTCTTTGATATCAAAGACTATAGTGTTTATACCAGAAGACTTTGCCCTTTGTAAAATGGTTTCAAACTTGTTGGTATTTGATACTGTATACGCCGTCAGATAAAGTGCTTGCACGAAGTCAGGAGTAGGTCTTCTTGTCAAGCCTATTTTTTCGGGTATAATTGTTTGCTCTTCTTTGATAGCTTTATTAATAATTGATTCTTTAGGTTTTTTTGTCATGGCAAAAAAAACATAGCCGATTAGAATTATTGCAAAAGCAATAACTATGATTATTACGAACTTTTTCTTCATTAATTCCTCTTTCGCTATGTTTTAGAATGTACTTTATTTGTCAATATAATTAACTAAAAAATTACATCTTGACAGATTTATGCTAATATGGTTTTTGTTATTTGAGTTTAATGTATAGAGGTATGAATGTTAGAACGAATTGCAGATGCATCAATTGCAAGTGATGAAAAAGAGTTTGATAGAGCCTTAAGACCGCAAAAGCTACAAGATTTCGTGGGGCAAGATAATATTAAAGAAATATTAGATATAGCTATTCAAGCTGCGAAATTGCGTGGAGAACCATTAGATCATGTATTACTATTTGGACCTCCAGGTTTGGGCAAAACTACTTTGGCAAATATTATTGCAAATGAGATGGAAACGCCTCTCAAACTTAGCTCTGGTCCTGTGCTTGAAAAGCCCTCAGTTCTCGCTGGAATCTTAACAAATCTACAGCATAAAGAAGTACTTTTTATAGATGAAATTCACCGTTTGAATCATGTCGTAGAAGAATATATGTATTCAGCTTTGGAAGATTTTCAGATGGATATTATTATTGATAACGGACCCAGCGCACGCTCGGTAAAGCTCGATTTAGAGCCTTTTACACTCATTGGTGCGACTACGCGAGCTGGACTATTAACTGAGCCTCTAAGAGCACGTTTTGGCATAGTTTTAAGGCTAAATTACTATAATCACCAACAGCTTGACTTTATCATTAAACGTTCTGCAAGACTTTTAGAAGTAAAAATAGAAGATGAAGGCGCAGCAGAAATTGCCAAAAGAAGTAGAGGCACACCACGCGTTGCCAATCGTTTACTGAGGCGCGTACGTGACTATGCGCAAATCAGAGGCGATGGTATTATTACTCTTGAAATGGCACATAAGGCACTTGAAATGCTAAATGTCGACCATGAAGGGCTTGATGAAATGGACAAAAAGATACTCGCTACCATCATAGAAAACTATCGTGGGGGTCCTGTTGGCATTAAGACTATTGCTGTGGCTATCGGTGAAGATGCAGGCACAGTAGAAGAAATATACGAGCCATACCTGATTCAGCAAGGCTTTATCGAGCGCACATCTAAAGGGCGAAAGGTCACTGCAAAAGCTTATAAACATCTCGGCATAAAACATTATGATAACCAGGCAACATTATTTGATTACTCTGAAGAGAATGAATGAGCTCCGTATTATCCTCTGTTAAGTGGAATTTCATTACAAGTATTCTTCGACGAATAATCACCTTTGTTCTTTTTCTATTTATTGCACATATATTTGATAGGGCACAGTTGGGCGTATACCGTGAATATGCTTTAATAATCAGCTTTTTCGCAGGTATCTCATTGTTTAGCACACCGACGCTTTATATTGTTGAAAAAGATAATTCTGTAATTCAAAGACTTGCTCCAGCAGTGCTGGTATTGACTTTTCTTATCGGCATATTGCTAAGCTTTTTGGCTCCACTATTTGCAAAGTACTATAACTCTGATATTCTTATTCCACTGTTGAGATTCTCTTTGCCTATCTTATTAATTGAGGTGCTCAGACAGTATTTACGTGCTATTTATCAAAAACAAATGGAGTTTAAATATCTGAGTATAATAGAAACATTAAATGTGATTTTTTATTCTGCTTTGGCTTTGCTTATTATCCCTTTTGTGCGTGATATCAAACTCTTTATCGCCATTTTTTATGCAGGTAATCTATTAGAATTAGTTTTATTGATAAATAAAAGATGGAAAAAACCAGATAAATACTTGATCCAATTTACTAAGAACATCAAAGCAAAAGTTATACACTCTTTTTCTTGCCTAATTGATCATATACACTTTTTGTTCTTTTCAAGTACCGCTACGACGATAAATATGCTACTATTAGAGCTGCCTGTCTTGATTCTCGGCTTGTATTTTGCCCCTGAACATATCGGCAATTACTTTATCGCATTTCAGCTTGTAATGGTACCTTCTGGACTCATTACCATGTCATTGTCACAAGTTTTCTTCTCAAAGTTCAGCCAAATAAAGGCAGAGGAATATAAAGAGAAATTGGATCGCTTGTACAATATCGAATTCGATTTACTTATCCCGTCTTTTTTGATCTATGTTTTATTAATTAGAGAATGGGTTATGGTCCTTTTTGGAGCAAAAGATATTTTTGAGATAAAACTGATTGTCTTATTGCTGTTTTTACGCTCTATGTCAGCCTTTATCATGAACCCAATAAGTAGTTTTTTTGCTATTTTAAAAAAGCCACAAATTGAATTCTATTGGTCAGTCACTATTTTGGTTTTGAGTAATCTTCTGGTTTTCTTGTTTAGAAATAGTGTTTTCACGACGGTATTAAGCGTGTTTATCATATCTTCTGTGCTATTCTACATTAGCTTCAATTGGCTTGTTTTTAGGCATATAAAGTATAGTAATCGCATCTTCAATAAGAAAATACTATTACTCTTTTACAAATTGCTTTTGATAACCTGTGTTTGGTTTGTAGGAAACTTCTATCTAAAACAACTATTACTCAATAAATTTATTTTACTTGGACTGCAATGCCTTTATGCTTCAGTAATTTTACTAGTGTACTTTATCATTAAGAATTACCTCTTTAAAGCCCCTATATTAAAAGAATTGAAAGTGCTATTAGGCATCAGGGCTTGATCCGTAACAAATAACCTCAAATCGATAGCCTGAGGGCTTTGTATCAGCAGATTATCGTCCACTGAATGCAACAATACTCTAATATAGGTGGGTGTTGATTAATGCATAATTCAGGTATACTGATTTGAAGAATACTGAAAGCTGAGAAGTGAGAGATGGGATTAATTGATCTGAGCAAACTAAGGATAGTTGTTGTTACAAAAAAAAATCACCTCTAAACCCGCTCGTAGTAGGCATCTGTTGATTTAGGTGAAAATAGTTTTCAAAAAACACCATTTTGTAAGCCCTATATATATGAGGGTGTTGAATAAAGCCGTTATATTGACAATAAAAGCATTCATAAAGTTCAGATTTTGATTTTCATTTTTAGAGAGGTCGTAATTATTCAAAAATAACAAAAAAGGATAAGAAAAAATGCCTTTTTACAATAAT
>JAKPKU010000065.1 GCA_029553545.1 Candidatus Cloacimonadota bacterium | reverse complement strand
ATAGTAAGGAGATATAAAAATAATTAGGCCTAGCGCGCTGATTCGCTCGGCGCCAACAAGTCGCTGCAGCTCGTGTCACAGGTCTGCATGGTCCGCTTCGCGTCCCGGCAGACCTTATGCCACTGCTGAGCTCCGCCGTTATCTTGAATGAATGATGAGGATTTATTAGATGGATATATTTAGAAAAAGAAATATTCCCGTAATCTTTACTGACTATCCAGAGCACAATGTTGATATTTCTTTGTTCGATAGATCAAAATATAATCAAATAAGACAATATGGCCTATCAAAGTCACCCTTAAATATAATCCATTCTTCGGCAATCCATTACCAGGGGCGATTTAGAAAAAGCAAGTCGATGAGATTGCTAAATGCTTTTTTAGATATTTTTACATCAGTAGGTGAATATGGTGACGGAAAACTTTATTTTAACGATATTGAAAGTAATGAGTTTCAAGCAAAATCGAGTGAAGTTATCGCTGTTGGTCTTTGTATTGAAATTATGTCAGAGCTTTTCAATATAAATAAAAACCTTATCTACTTAATAGAAGACGTGAAAAAAAGATGCGATTTCAGGTTTATTAAAAACTCGCTAGAGTACATCATTGAATCAAAAGGAAGAAAAGGAAGTACTACACAAGCGATAAATGATATTTTTATGAAAAAACAAAATTATTCATCTTCTTTCCCGAAATATGGAGTAATAAGCAGCCTGCCACGGGATGGACACTGCACATCAGTAAATGTTATAGATCCAGCGTTCGAACCGCGACGTATTTCCCGCGAAGAAAGAATCCAAAAAATGCTTTCTTACTATTCAAGGTTATCATACACGACAGGTTTTTGGCGTATGGGGGATTTACTTTCAGAGAGAGCACTAGCAATAGGAAAAGGTGCACCGCTTGAACAATTTGATGGTAAAGAACTTGAATATGACAACATTATTAAAATTGGGAATGCTATTGAAATAAGAGTAGGTGATTTCAGAAGCCAAGTGTTTTTCCCAAAAGGTGACGGTTTTGGTTTCAATCTAGATTTAAAGGGTAAGCTAGCATTCTTTGCAATGGAGGCAAAGTTAATCGAGATATTGAATACACAAAACTTTTCATTGCTAGAGGACTACAGCCTTTTGCATTTCGAGGATATCAATGTAAATGACATCTTTTTTTCAATTGGAAATGATGGATCTATTTTAGCGGTTGCGCCAACAGAAGTTCTTGATCAATACAGATAACCCGGCACTGCACCCGATCGCAGGCCGCTGGCCCGCTCCGGGTGAGCTTTTCGTTAGCTTAAGAGGAATATTATGAAACGCGATTGGGACATTATAAGAGAAATACTAATAAAATTTGAAGAGCATGATCCTAAGAATGGTGGAGTTCAATTAAGTGGTTTCCCAGGCGATAAGGCTTATGAGTATTCATATCATGTTGAGCTTCTGCTTGAGGCAGGTCTTGTTCATGGGCATATGTCAAAAACGATTGGGCGGCATGCGCAAAACTTTATCGTTGATCGATTAACATGGGCAGGACATGAATTTCTGGATGCAATTCGTAGTGACACTGTGTGGAATAAGACGAAGAACTCTTTTATTAAAGGTGGGCTGACCATGACTTTTGACTTAGTCAAGAAAGTTGCCACAGACGTTGCTACTGCTATTATTAAAACTGCAATTACCAGCTAACAAGGACGCTCAAGCCGATCGCCGCTTCGCGGCTCCGGCTTAGCTTTTCGTTACCCATAAAATATGCCAAAGAATTCCTTGACTAAGTCGTAAATTGGAGGTACATTTATTCGTACAATAGGAGGTACATCCAATGCCAAATGCACCAAAAATTATACCCATTTCTGATCTTAGGCAAAAC
>JAKPKU010000267.1 GCA_029553545.1 Candidatus Cloacimonadota bacterium | reverse complement strand
TATCCCGGACCTGGTATCGGAGGGCACTGTATTCCCTTGGATCCGTTTTATCTTGAGCATATTGCAAAACTCTATAACTTTGATCTTTCTATGATTCATACAGCAGGAGCTATTAACGATCTTATGCCTTATCGTATGATGAATAAAATTGCCTTTGCATTAAATCGACATAAAAAAGCAATGAATGGATCAAAAATTCTTTTTATGGGCATAGCATATAAGCCAAATATAGATGATGCGAGAGAAAGCCCTGCCCTTTTGGTAATGCAAGAAGTTGCAAAAAAAGGTTCTGTTGTGCTCTATCATGATCCATATATCGATGAAGTAAAAGACGAAAAAGGAAACTACTACAAAGGCGAACAACTGACCGACGAACTTCTTGCAAGTGTAGACTGTGTTGTCTTTACCACAAATCATGACTGTTTTGATGTTGAGCATATTGTAGAAAAGTCAAAGCTTGTAGTTGATACAAGAAATGCAGTTAAGAGCGTACAGATAGAGACAGACAAGGTGTTTAAGCTGTAAGAATACGAGAGAAAAAAACTAATATGAAAAAGCAATTAATAAATAGCATAATTTTTTTATTTATAATTTTTATTGTCTCGTGTGATAATAATGAAAATAAAGATATAAAAATTGATTCTCATTATTATGATGATGATCCAGAATTTGAACTTTTATGGGAACGCTACTTAGAAAGTTCTGGAGGGGGCTGGAAAGATAATCTTAATGGCCGTTTCTCTTGGGACGATTCTTATGCTTTAGAAGGATTATTATATGCTTTTCAAACAGATCAAAAACTTATTAATGATCCGCCATGGTTTGATGGTGAAGTAATATATTTTGATGGTCATCATCTAAATGAAGTTGGTGCGGTAAAGTATGCCGAATATGTATCCTTGTATTATAAAGAAATTAAGCCTTGAGTATATTTAGTCAACGAAGGATATTGAAAACCCCTTTTGTACGGCAAGTAAGTACGCTTGTAGGTGGTACTGCTATAGGGCAATTGATAGCTATAGCAGCATTACCTTTTTTGACGA
>JAKPKU010000054.1 GCA_029553545.1 Candidatus Cloacimonadota bacterium | reverse complement strand
TAAATACAAATAGCCTTATTTGTATACGTGTGATGGATAACTACGAACCAACCAAAAAGAAATCTCTCATTTACGATCACCTGGCTTTGTAAATACAAATAGCCTTATTTGTATATGTGTGATGGACAACTACGAACAGGTGAGTTGAGATTTAACATAGGGGCTTGACCCGCTTTAAGTCGTCGCCTTTCATTATACGTTTTTTGTCTCAACAAGTTGATACGCAAAAGTGTACAATTAAGGCTAATTGTACTTACAATTACCTGCACGTGAATTTTACATAAGGTATTTCTTTCTGGTTGAAAGAAATATGTAAGGGACATCCTTCAGCTTAACAAAAATCGACAGATTTTTTACCTAACCTGCGACGCAGTCGCCCGTCTCTCTTCGCTGCACAACTAGGGATAGTTGTGGTTACGTTTAAAAAAAATCTACCGATTTTTTTAAACATAACCAGCAGCGAAGCGATGTATGCGACTGCGTCGCTTGCTGACGAGCACAGCTCGCCCCTACACAAAAAAATAAAAAGAATAAAACAAATATTATTTTACTTGACATTGTAGTAGAATATTATTAAAAAGATAAAAAATAGATTTTTCAAAATGGAGGTGAGATAGATGACAAATAAGAAAGAAGCAGAGAGAGCTGAATTACATCGGACTATCTGGAAAATGGCAAATGATTTAAGAGGAGCTGTTGACGGCTGGGACTTCATGCATTATGTATTAGGTATTCTCTTTTATCGATATATTTCAGAGAATATTACCGCATATATCAATAAGGGAGAAGAAGCAGCAGGTGTAATAAATCCTGACTATGCAAAGATGGATGATGAAAGAGCAGAACGAGCAAGAGAAGACTTAGTTAATACTAAAGGCTTTTTTATTTTGCCAAGCCAACTTTTTGAGAATGTACAAAAAAAAGCTAATGAGGATGTCAATATAAATGAAACTCTTGACAGAGTCTTTAAAAATATCGAAGCCTCTGCCAAAGGGACAGAGAGTGAAAGTAATTTTCAAGGGCTCTTTGAAGATATAAATGTAAACTCTAATAAATTGGGGAGCTCAGTTAACAGACGAAATGAGAGATTAGTAAAGTTGTTGAATTCAGTGGCTGAGATGAAGCTTGGCTCTTATCAAGACAATACCATTGACGCCTTTGGGGACGCCTATGAGTACTTGATTGATATGTACACCTCAGACATTAAAAAGGGAAGTGGAGAACATTTTACACCACCAGAAGTATCAGAGCTATTAACCAAAATAGCTCTGGTCGGTAAAAAAGATGTAAATAAAGTTTACGATCCAGCCTGTGGCTCAGGCTCATTACTTCTACAAACAGCAAAGCTCTTAAAGAAGGAAAATGTGCGACAAGGTTTTTTTGGACAAGAGATAAATCTCACAACTTATAACTTGTGTAGAATAAATATGTTTCTTCATGATATTGGATACAATAAATTCAATATTGCCCTTGGCGATACATTAAGAGACCCAAAGCATTGGGATGACGAGCCGTTTGAAGTAATAGTATCAAACCCTCCCTATTCTATAAAGTGGGCAGGTGCTGATGATGCTCTTTTAATTGATGATGAAAGATTTTCTCCTGCTGGGGTATTGGCGCCCAAATCAAAGGCTGATATGGCATTTATTATGCACTGCCTCTCTTGGCTCGCCTCTAATGGTACAGCATCAATTGTCTGCTTCCCTGGAGTCTTATATCGTGGCGGTGCAGAACAGAAAATAAGAAAATATCTAATCGATAATAATTTTATTGATGCCATTATTCAACTACCAGATAATTTGTTTTTTGGCACTTCAATCGCTACTTGCATTATGGTATTAAAAAAATCAAAGTCTGAAAACACTATTCTCTTTATTGATGCAGCAAATGAATTTGTAAAGGTCACTAATAATAATAAATTGACTGCTGATAATATTGAAAAGATACTGAATATCTATAAAGACAAGACGGAAATTCAGCATATGTCAAAGTTAGTAAATTATGATGATATAGTCAAGGAAGACTATAAACTGTCTGTCTCAACCTATGTTGAGAGAGAAGACACAAGGGAAAAGGTAGATATAAAGGTGTTAAATAAAGAAATAGAAGAGATAATAGCAAGGCAAGCTGAACTTAGGAAGTCCATAGACGAAATTGTTAATAATTTATAAGGCATAATTTAGAGTTTAAAAGAGGTGAGTAGGATGAATATTAATCCAAAAAGCTTTATGGAATTTTTTGAAAAAGAGTTTAATGTTAAATTTATAGATTTAAAAACAGGAAAGAAAGCCCTTGATATAATCAAGGGAAAAGAGAGAAATGGCAATAATTGTAAATGGATAATATATGGCGATGGACAGTATCTACATGAAGAAGATAGTGTCTGTGGAAATAATGAATCAGACTATTTAGCAGATTTTGTCAATGGAGAAATGACTTGTGAGTTTTGGTCTCAAGGGAGTGAAAAAGATGAGTAAATTAGATAGCTTAATAAAGGAACTTTGCCCTGATGGAGTAGAGTATGTGAAGTTGGGAGAAGTTTGCAAAGTTTTTAAAGGACAACAACTAAATAGAGATTTATTAACTGAGCACGATGAATATCCTGCCTATAACGGTGGAGTATCTTATTCTGGATTTACAAATAAATATAATGTAGAGGCCAATACTATCATTATTAGTCAAGGTGGTGCAAGTGCTGGATTTGTAAATTATGTTACAGAAAAGTTTTGGGCAAACGCTCATTGTTATTATTGTGAACCAAATGATAATATTGTCTCGGATAGGTATATGTACCACTATTTAAAGCAAATGCAAAGCGTCCTAATGGATTTTAAACAAGGAGCTGGGATCCCTGCATTGAGTGTTACAGAAATAACAAAGTTACAAATCCCCCTCCCTCCTCTCCCAATCCAAGAAGAAATTGTCCGTATTCTGGATAGTTTCACAGATCTTACAGCAGAGCTTACAGCAGAGCTTACAGCAGAGCTCACAGCAAGGAAAAAGCAATACGAATATTATAGGAATGAATTGCTGACCTTTGGAGATGAGGTGGAGTATGTGGAGTTGGGGGAAGTTTGCAAAGTTTTTAAAGGGAAACAACTAAATAGAGATTTATTAACTGAACATGATGAATACCCAGCATATAACGGTGGAACAACTTATTCTGGGTTTACAAATAAATATAATGTAGAGGCCAATACCATCATTATTAGTCAAGGTGGTGCAAGTGCTGGATTTGTAAATTTCGTTACAGAAAAATTTTGGGCAAACGCTCATTGTTATTATTGTGAACCAAATGATAATATGGTGTCGAATAGGTATATGTACCATTTTTTAAAAAGAAAGCAAAGCGATCTAATGGATTTTAAACATGGAGCAGGGATCCCTGCATTGAGAGCAACAGAAATAACAAAACTACAAATTCCCCTCCCCCCTCTATCTGAGCAAGAACGCATTGTATCTATTCTTGACAAATTTGACGCCCTTGTGAATGACATATCCATAGGCTTACCAGCCGAGATAGAAGCAAGGCAAAAGCAATACGAATACTATAGGGAGAAATTACTCACCTTTAAAAAATTAGGTTCAAAAGGAGGAAGTAGTAATTAATCATGAATTACGAAATATGATTTATGAATTATAACATTGTTTTTTCTACAGATGATGCAACTGTTGTCACCGAATACAAACCAGAATATAGGTCTGATGGGCTGGGATATCAATCTGAAGATTCACTTGAAAAAGATTTTATTAGATTACTGACAGAGCAGGGATATGAGTATATTAATATTACAAAAGAAGCGGATTTGATTAACAACTTGAGAACGCAAATGGAAAAATTAAACAATATTGCTTTTTCAGACAATGAATGGGAATGCTTTTTTAATGAGTCGCTTGCCTCTTCCCAAGAAGGTATATTAGAAAAGACAAAGAAGATACAGTTAGAGCATGTCCAATTACTTAAGCGTGATGATGGTACTACAAAAAATATTTATCTCATAGACAAGAAGGCTATTCATAATAATAGATTGCAGATCATTAACCAATATGAGCAAGAAGAAGGTAAATATAAGAACCGCTATGATGTGACTATCTTAGTAAATGGTCTGCCACTGATCCATATAGAGTTAAAGAGGAGAGGTGTAGAGATTAGAGAAGCCTTTAATCAGATTAACCGCTATCAGAGAGATTCTTTTTGGGCTTCGACAGGGCTTTTTGAATATGTACAAATTTTTGTAATTTCCAATGGAACTAATACCAAGTATTACTCAAATACTACCAGGAATGAACTACTCAAAGATTCTAATAAAAACAAGAAAGGCGCTCTTCATAGTTTCGAGTTTACCAGCTTCTGGGCAGATAGTAATAATAAAGTTATCCTTGATTTGACTGATTTTACCAAGACCTTTTTTGCTAAGCACACGGTTTTGAATATTCTAACAAAGTACTGTGTATTTACCAGTGATGAATCACTGTTGGTAATGAGACCTTACCAGATTGCTGCGACTGAGATGATCTTAAGGCAAATTAAGATATCTACTAATTATAAGACTATGGGGTCAAGCGATGCTGGCGGCTATATCTGGCATACAACTGGCTCTGGAAAGACTCTGACTTCATTTAAAACAGCGATTCTGGCTACTGAGCTACCAAGTATTGACAAGGTTATTTTTGTGGTTGATAGAAAAGACTTAGATTATCAAACCAAGAAAGAATATGATCGCTATCAAGAAGGGGCTGCCAATGGCAATACATCGACCAAAATCTTGCAAAGGCAATTAGAGAATAAAAACAAATATGGGGGCTATGAGGATTTTAAGATCATAGTCACCACCATTCAGAAGCTAAATGTCTTTATCAAAAATAACAAAAAACACGATATTTATACAAAACATGTGGTCATCATCTTTGATGAGTGCCATAGATCGCAATTTGGTGAGATGCATAAGGCAATTATCGATAAATTTAAAAGATACCATATATTTGGCTTTACAGGCACACCTATTTTTGCTGCCAATGCGCCCTCTGCCCGCAAGTCTCCAACTTTTACCACTGAACAGGTTTTTGGCACAAAGTTACACACCTATACGATTGTGGATGCAATTAACGATAAAAATGTCTTGCCATTTAGAATTGACTATATAAGCACAATGAAAAGCGCTGATAATATAGAAGACAAGGACGTGCTTGCAATTGATAAGGAAAAAGCCATATCTGCCCCTGAGCGCATGGCAAAAGTTGTTGAGTATATTATTGAGCACTTTGATCAAAAGACCAGTAGACAGTCTCACTACAATTATACAGCCAAGTGGGAAGAAAAAATAAAAGGCACTAATGAAATAGTAGAGAGAAGAGAAAAAAGAAGACTTGCTGACTTTAATTCAATCTTTGCAGTATCTTCTATCCCAATGGCTATTAATTATTACAGAGAATTTAAAAAACAGATAATAGAAAAGAAGATAGATTTAAGAGTGGCAACTATATTTTCCTTTGCC
The DNA here is from genome assembly GCA_029553545.1 of Candidatus Cloacimonadota bacterium. GTDB lineage: Bacteria > Cloacimonadota > Cloacimonadia > Cloacimonadales > WRIO01 > JAGOCT01. The sequence goes on along the minus strand of JAKPKU010000054.1, from coordinate 4,198 downwards.
CCCAATGAGGAAGAAATAGATGGAATTATAGAAGATGAAGATTTAGATACTGATAATTTAGATCAGTCATCAAGAGACTTCTTAGAATCGGCAATAAAAGATTATAATGAGATGTTTGCCACTAACTTTGACACATCCTCTGATAAGTACCAAAACTATTATCAAGACATCTCTCTAAGAGTGAAAAACCGCGAGATTGATATTTTAATAGTTGTAAATATGTTTTTGACAGGCTTCGATGCCAAGACTCTAAATACACTTTGGGTGGATAAAAACCTTAGACTACATGGCTTACTTCAGGCATTTTCCAGGACTAATAGAATCTTGAACTCAGTGAAGACTTTTGGTAATATTGTTTGCTTTAGAGATTTACAAAAAGCAACAGAAGAGTCGATCGCACTCTTTGGAGATAAAGACGCAAAGGGAATTGTATTGCTCAAGACTTATGAGGAATACTATAAGGGTTATGAACAAAATGGAGAGCACCATGCAGGCTATGAAGATCTGGTTAGTGAGTTAAGAGAAAACTATCAAATTGGTGATCGTATTATTGGTGAGTCTAATAAAAAAGACTTTATCAAGCTCTTTGGTAATATACTAAAGCTGAGAAATATTCTAACTTCCTTTGATGATTTTAAAGAGGATACGCTCTTAGAAGATAGAGATTTACAAGACTATCAGAGTATGTATCTTGACCTCTATACTGAGTTTAGAGGAGATAAAAACGCAGATAAGGAAAACATCAATGATGATATTATCTTTGAACTTGAGCTAATTAGACAAATAGAAGTAAATATCGACTATATCTTGATGCTGGTGGCAAAATATAAGGATTCCAATTGCGCCGATAAAGAGATATTGGTCACTATTAATAAACATATTGATTCATCACTGGAATTAAGAAGCAAGAAAGAATTGATAGAAGAGTTTATCCTACAGATAAATGCTTACTCTGATGTGCCTCAAGACTGGAGAGATTTTATTGAAGAAAAGAAAATTGAAGAATTAGAACAGCTGATCAGAGAAGAGAAGCTAAACGAAAAAGAAACAAAAATACTTATAGATAACGCCTTTAGAGACGGGCAATTAAGAACACTTGGCGAAGCAATAGATAAAATAATGCCACCTATGTCAAGGTTTGAGGACAATAATAGATATGAGAAAAAGATGAGTATCATTGAAAAGCTAATCCTCTTCTTTAAAAAGTTTTTTGGCGCTGTAGATAAATATTAGAGGCAATTCATAATGCATAATAGATTTAGAATTTCAATTTCTGGTATATAATGCACTCGATCAAAACATCTATCAAATATATATACTGAAGGAGAATTAGAATATGAGTCAACTGTTTCCAAAATGGAAATAGTTCAAACAGAAGGCTTGAGAATATGAAGAAGAGGCTTTTGATCCTCACATTTTTGGTCCTCGCTTCGCTGCGGGTGAGGTATTTTCACTTCGTAAAAAGTTAGGTGCTTCGACTGTGTCGAAGGTTAGGAGCTTTCACATTTGTGAAAGGTTTTTTTAAAGGTGGGGCAGGGAAATTATGACAAAAAAAAACTTGCCAAAAATGCAAAACTAATTATATTGTATTTATTCTTATAAATGTCTATTAGCCACCTATTTGATGCCCTTTATATATCCTTGCATTCTCCAAGATAGGAAAGGGAATGTCAAGGGAAAGACAGATGAAAAGGAGATAAAATGAAAGTTTATTTAACAGGTGATCATAAATTCCCTAAACGTATAGGGGAGAGCATTTTAGCGTATTATGCAAATAATAATGTGGTAATTTTGCGTAAATCAGTCAAAAGGGCGATATTGCCCCAAAATATAAATATTAAGAATAATCAACCATATCTCTGTGCTTTGTGGCAAGAAATGCCTTTACAGGTAAAGACTCTTTTCTCAGATTATGCAAAGTTTTATAAGATGGATACCAAACAAAAAAGGACACAAGGTGTGTCAGGCTTTAGTATGTTTATTTACTTTATTTATAGAGCACAGAAGCGCTTTGGTACACTGATTAAGGATATGAGTATTGATTTTGTTTTGAGCATTTTTCATATGTTTAATAGCTTGAATAAATTGATGAAGGAGTCACTCTTGTATCGACTAACAATGAAGCTGCCAACCAGATTTAGACGCCTTGTAAAGAAAAAAGAAGTCTTGGAAGACAAAGAAGAAACAGATCAGCAAGATGAGCCTCTTACACTCATGAAAAGTGAAAAAATAGAGGAGAAAAATCACAAAGATGAAGTAAAAGAAGGCGGGTAGGGGCGAGCTTTGCTCGTCAGTTTTTGGTCCTCACTTCGTTGCGGGTTAGGTACTTTACTTCGTAAAGGTGAGGTACATTGCTTCGCAATGGTTAGGTACTTCGACTGCGTCGAAGGTTAGGTGCTTTCACATTTGTGAAAGGTTTTTTTAAAGGACTATTTTACATTTTCTATCATTTCCAATAACATGGCTTTGTAAATACAAATAGCCTTATTTGTATATGTGCGATGGACAACTACGAATAAGCCAAAAAGAAATCTCTCATTTACGATCATCTGGCTTGTAAATACAAATAGCCTTATTTGTATACGTGCGATGGACATCTACGAACAGGTAAAAAAGAAATCTCTCATTCACGATCATCTGGCTTGTAAATACAAATAGCCTTATTTGTATACGTGCGATGGATAACTACGAACAGGTGAGTTGAGATTTATCATAGGGGGCTTGACCAGCTTTAAGTTATCGCCTTTCATTTTAGGTTTTTTGTCTCAACAAGTTGATACGCAAAAGTGTACAATTAAGGCTAATTGTACCTACAATTAGCTGCTCGTGAATTTTACTTAAGGCATTTCTTTCTGGTTGAAAGAAATATGTAAGGATAAGTCCTTAATTTAAAAATCTCTCATTTACATTCATCTGGCTTGTAAATACAAATAGCCTTATTTGTATACGTGCGATGGATATCTACGAATAGGTAAAAAAGATCCTCACCTTTTCGAAGAAAAGTGTCTCATCCGCGGCGAAGCGAGGATGAGAACGTTTTTTTGTCTCAACAAGTTGGTACGCAAAAGTGTACAATTAAGGCTAATTGTACCTACAATTATATACACGTGAATTTTACATTTGGTATTTCTTTCTGGTTGAAAGAAATATGTAAGGATAAGTCCTTATTTTAGAATTCTCTCATTTACATTCATCTGGCTTGTAAATACAAATAGCCTTATTTGTATATGTGTGATGGACAACTACGAACAGGTAAGTTGAGATTTATCATGCACATGAGATTTATCATAGGGGGCTTGACCCGCTTTAAGTCGTCGCCTTTCATTTTAGGTTTTTTGTCTCAACAAGTTGATACGCAAAAGTGTACAATTAAGGCTAATTGTACCTACAATTAGCAGCTCGTGAATTTTACATTTGGTATTTCTTTCTGGTAGAAAGAAATATGTAAGGATAAATCCCACATTCGCAATGGGGGGGACGAGCAGGTGTGTAAGTTTTTTCTGACGAGCACAGCGAGGATCAAAGTGTGCAAACAAAAAAAAGGCAGTCCTAAGACTGCCTTTTCATATAAGTTTGATTATTTAGTTAGAATTTAACTTGTAAGAGTGAGCTGATTTCGTAAACAGGATCAAGGTCATCACCGTAGAATTCACCAGGCATTACATATGCGCCAACTAATTTAAACATGTAGTTGTCGTGTAATTTGTAGTTAATTCCTAAGTCAACTTCTGTACCCATTGCTGTTTCGCCAGCATAGTTTTCTTCAACAGATTGAAGCATACCAGCAGCAAGTCTTACGTCAAATTTTGGGTTAACTGGGTATGTGTAATTGAATACAAAACTCATTAAACCAAGTCCATTGTTTGTTGGGTCAAATGAACCAACACCGTCATGGATACCAATACCAAAATATTCTAAGCCATTTTGGTAGTAAGATGATAATGTGTTAAATGAAGCAGTTTTTTCTGGGTCTGTACCATCATCACCTGTTGTGAATAAAACGTTAATTCCAGGGATACCAAAGCCTTTTGTGTCATAATTTGCATCAAGAGCAACAGCCATACCCATATTGGTAACGTCATCGCCACTATTTCTTTCATACATACCATAGTTTAATGCGAATGTAGCGTCTACATCAAAACCAAAGTTTGCATAGTTAAAGAAAGGCATAATCCAGAAATCATTTTCTTGTTCGCCA
>JAKPKU010000245.1 GCA_029553545.1 Candidatus Cloacimonadota bacterium | reverse complement strand
TTATCTCTAAAAAACGCATATTTGAGCACGCTGGACAAACCAGCTATGCCAAATGCAGTTGAAAAAATAGTGGCAAGAGAAAATTCTCTTTTGAGCATCAGAATACATAAATATGATAATAAACCGACATTGATTGTAATTGATAAGAGTATAGTTAAGTCGATTATCTTGAGATAGTATAAGATGGCGCTCATCACAACCCATGTGCTATAAAATAGGTCGATTCTTGATACAGTTTCACCTTTTATTTCATTGGCAAAAGAGACTACTAAGAGCAGTCCAATCGCTGGCGAAACAATACTTAAGATTATTCCAAAAACAGCAAGTAGAAATATCATTTTTTAGTCAACAACGTATGCGATTAAAGCCATTTGACGGGCTTTTTTGATTTCATTAGAAACGAGTCTTTGGTGTTTTGCGCAGGTTCCAGTAGCTCTTCTTGGTTCGATTTTACCTGATTCAGACACGTAGTTTCTTAATAAATCTATATTTTTATAATCAACAGTAATTTCTTTATTACCGCAAAAACGGCATGATCTTTTTTTAAAGCGTGTTCTTCTTTTATCGAAAGCCATTTTTTCTCCTTTTCTTTAATTAGCGCTAATAGCAGTAATTTGTATGTTATTAGCTTATTTCGCTGAAAGCGATATTATTATTTGTTTAGAATGGTACATCGTCTTCGGATTCATTATCTTGATCATTGTTTTGATATTGATTTGCAGCAGGGGCGTTTGCTTGTTCTGGATAGCTTTCACCATCAGCGCCTTGAACATAACTACCTTGCGTTTCTTCTCTTTCTAACAGATGAACTCTATTGATAATAATCTCGGGATATCGACGATTATTACCTGATTGATCAGTGTAAGCATTGATGCCGAGCTCACCTTCAACAATAACAGGTGCACCCTTGTGTAATTGATCTTTACAATACTCAGCTTGTTTTCCAAATGCAGTTGCATCAATGAAGTTTGATATACTTTGATAATTACCGTATTCGTCTTTTTTAATCTTATCAAAAGCAAGACTCAGTTTGGCAATCATCATACTATTGTTTGAAAACCTAATTTCAGGTTCACGTGTCAATCTTCCACTCAGTGTAAGTATGTTTAATCTTGGGAATCTCAGCTTCTTTGCCATTTCATCTCCTAATCAAGTTCTTCAAGTTTTAAAATGTTATAACGAATAATATCTTCATTAAGACGGTAGTGACGTTCGAGTTCTTTGATTTTTTGTGTGTCCATGATAAAATAATTGATGAAATAATGACCTTCTTTGAACTTATTAATTTCATAAGCGAGGTTTTTCTTTCCCCAAATATCAGTTTTTATCAGTTCACCCTCAAATTCGTCAATAACCTTAAGCACTTTTTCCTGTTCTTTTTCTACATCTTCTGCAGATAAAACGGGAGCAACGATATACATAGATTCGTACTTAGCTTTCATTTATTTTCCTCCTTTGGTCTTTGATTCTGATCGTCTTGAAAGCGTTCAGAATAGGATCTCTTATTTTTACTGTAATAGTTGAGCATAGTTTGATAATCGCGATGAATAAATTGCTTTATCAAATTGTATGCAAAATCAAAAATATCATTTAACTGTGAAAACTCATCTTGCGAAAAGTCTTCTAAGACATAGTCACTAAGTTTTTTGTTTTCAGGACTGCCAACTCCGATACGGATCCTGGTAAAATTATCAGAGTTTATATTTTCGATTATTGATTTTAGTCCATTATGACCACCATCTCCGCCCTGCTCTCTAATGCGTAGTGAGCCAAAAGGCAGATTGATGTCGTCCACGACAATAATAATGTCATTGAATTGTTCGTTTATCAAAGATTTGACAACGATTCCGCTATTATTCATATAAGTTTGCGGTTTAATCAGGGCATAGGTTCGTGTTTTGGCAAGATGATAATTCTTTTCTTTAACAAAAGCACATTTTGCCTTCTCAGCTATAAAATCAAGAAAAAGAAATCCGATATTGTGTCGGTTTTTTTCATATTCAAAGCCTGGATTACCTAAGCCGATGATATATTTCATTTTTTATTCGGCAGCGCTTTCTTCAGTATGAGCGTCGCCTGCTTCTTCTGCTGTGCCTTCAGCTGAACGAGGGATACTGACAGTTACAATTGCCAAGTCTTCATGCTCATTAAAGCGAATGTTTTCGAGTGTGATATCTTTGCAAAAGATTGTTTCGCCAACTTCCATATTAGTAATATCTAAAGAGATATCCTCAGGAATGTATTTTGGTAAACAAGCAGCATTTAAGGTACGTCTTGCGATATCCACAACAGCGCCTTCTTTAACAGCGGCAGGTGTGCCAATAAAGTTAATAGGTATGTCGAGAGATATTTCTTTGCCAGGATGTAATTCAAGAAAGTCAATATGTGTGATTTTTCTTGTTACAGGGTGTATTTGTTTTTCTTTAATAATTGCACGTACTTCATCATTGCCGTCTTTTAAATAGAAAATAGCAATTTCTCCGATTGATTTTTTGTACAACTTATTAAATTCGATAGTAGGAACTGTGATAGGTGTTCCTTTTTCTCCGCTTGAGTAAACAACAGCAGGAATAAAGCCGTCTCTTCTTAACTTATTCAAGTCTGACTTTTTACCAAGCGTTCTTTTTTCTACATCTAAGTTTAGTATCATTTTTCCTCCGTGGTGTGATCATCTAAAAAGAATACTAATGGATTCTTCCAAGTGAATTTTTTTAATTGCGGTTGCTAATAGTTCAGCAATTGAAAGCTGAACGATTTTCTTACATTTTTTGTTGTTTTCTGATAGTGGAATAGTATTCGTGATGAAAAGCTTTTCGATAGGTGATGCTTCTAATTTATCAGCTGCAGTGCCAGAGAGTACTCCATGCACGCAAGCGGCATATATTTTTGCAGCACCTAAATCAGCAAGTTTGCCAGCAATTTTAATCATGCTACCACCAGTATCGATAATATCATCAAATAAAATTGCTACTTTTCCTTTTACATCACCGATCACATTCAAAACTTCTGCATTGTCATCATTACCTGTTCTTCTCTTATCACCTATTGCCAGCGAGCAGTTGAGTCTTTTTGCGAGTGCTCTTGCTCTGTTTGCACCGCCTGAATCAGGAGATACAACGACTAAGTCTGCTTCGTCAATTCCCAGAGATTTGAAGTATCTAACAAAGATTGGAATTGAGAATAAGTGATCGACAGGTATATTGAAAAAGCCCTGTATCTGGTCTGCATGCAAATCGACAGTTATTACGCGATCAGCGCCAGCAACTGTTATCAAGTCTGCTACCAATTTTGCTGTGATAGGTACGCGTGGTTGGTCTTTTTTATCAGATCTTGCATATCCATAATACGGTATCACAACGCTAATTCGCTGTGCAGAAGCTCGCTTTAATGCATCTATCATAATCAATAATTCCATCATATTGTCGTTTACAGGATAACATGTAGATTGGATTATAAATGCATCTGTGCCGCGCACATTATCATTAATTTTTACAAATGTATCATCATTTGAAAACTTGAAAACTTCTGCGTCTCCTATTGGTACCCCAGCAAAGGAAGCTACTTCCTTTGCCAGGTCTGGGTTTGCATTACCAGTAAATAGTTTTAATTTAGAAAACATTTTTAATCTCAGCTTATTCTTGTGCTTGATTTTCTTCTGCAATAACTTCGTTGTATTTGTCTAAAATCAATTGTTCAATGCGAGTTCTGGTTTCTGTGTTTAAAGGGTGAGCGATATCTTTATATTCGCCTTGTTTGTTCTTTTGGCTAGGCATAGCTACGAATAAACCTTCTTTTCCGTTAATGACCTTGATGTTCTTGATAATAAAAGCATCGTCGATAACAATGTTTGCAAAAGCCTTAAGTTGTTCTGCATCTCTTGTGAATACTTTAACATCCGTAATGTTCATTTTTCTTGTCTCCTTCTTGTTGTGGTTATATAGCTCCAATACCCTTTTTCTTTGAAGTAGGTTTGGGCGTTTTTACATATTTCTGGATTATCAAAAAAGCCTATAACTGTTGGTCCGCTACCAGACAGCAGCGCATTTTTTGCGCCCTGATTATTAAGCTGATTTTTTATTTCCATAATAATTGGGTATCGCGACAAAAGCCCCTCTTCCAATTTATTATAGCAATACTGTGGATCATTGGTCTCTAAAAGATCTTTCCAGGTATTGCTTGGTTGACTAATTGTGACAGCTTGGTAGGCTGTCTTGCTTGATATAGAGATATTTGGATTTACCAATAACAGATTTTTCAAATCAATCTGAGTACACTCTTCAAGCACTTCACCTCTATTTTTGCCTATTGCTGTACCCCCTTTCAAAAAGAAGTTGATATCACTGCCAAATTCAGCAGCAATTTCATGCATAATCTCTTCTGAAAGGTCGAGCTCCCAAAGCTTTGAGAGAGCCTGAATAGTCGTAGCAGCATTGCTACTTCCGCCTCCCAAGCCTGCGGCAATAGGTATTCTTTTAGTTAATTTAACAATAACACCTTTTTTTACACCAAATCTGTTCTGTAAATAGATCGCAATCTTATAAATCAAGTTATTTGAATTATTAAGATTCTCCACATTAGACAATATTTTTATTTCTTGCTTATTTGTCAAAAGGAATTTCAACTTATCATGCAAATCAATCTCAGCAAACACTGTGAGTATCTCATGATAAGCATTTGGCAACCTTGAAATAATGTCTAAAAAAAGATTAACTTTTGCGTAAGAATCTTGAGAATATTCCATTTTTCTTTTTCTTTGTTGACTCTCCATAGTAGTAATAGTAGTAATAATAGTAATAACTGTAACCACGATAGTATTTCTCATGAACGATACCGTTTACAACGATACCTGAAATTGTTACATTAATATTTTCAAGCATTGTCTTTGTTCTTTGTACCACGCCTTTTTCTGTATTATTCACTCTAATCACCAGAATCAACATATCGACCTTTTTAGCCATAATCATTGAGTCTGTAACAGCTATCACAGGAGGCATGTCAAACAATACATAATCAAATCTTTCTTTTAATTCTTTGATCATCATATCTGTTCGATCAGAGGAAATCAACTCTGATGGGTTTGGTGGTATAGCACCCGATGTGATAACACTTAGATTCTCTACGGGAGATTGTTTTATAATAGAATCTATACCAACATTTGGGTCACTCAGATAGTCCGAGCTACCACCATTACGGTCAAGTTCAAAAACATTATGCACCATAGGGCGTCTCAAGTCAAAGTCAATCAAACATACAGTAGATTTCATTTGAGCAAGCGTAATAGCGAGGTTCGCCAAAGTTGTAGTTTTACCTTCACTTGCGCCAGAACTGGTAATAACAATTGCAACTGGACCTTGTGGTTTCTTTGCCAAAACATTAGTACGCAAAGTACGATAAGACTCAGCGACGGGTGATTTTGGTGCATAGTGAGAGATAAGGCGTACGGAGACTTTAGTCTGTTCATCGCGCATAGTCACCAGCTCTTCGCCAGACTTTTCACTGATCTCTTGAGCATCTTCATTATCGCTTGTACTCATATAAGGGATTGTGCCAAAAACAGGCACTTTAATATATCTTTCCACGTCATCAAGTGTTCTAATTTTTGTATCCATTGAATTAAGAACCATTGCGGCACCAATACCAAGTCCAAGTCCTAAGACAAAGCCTACCAAGAGGTTCATCTTTTTATTTGGTTTAATAGGTACTGAAGGCAAAACAGCTCTATCGAGAATACGAATATTACCCATCTTTGCTTGTTCAGCAACTTTTGCGTCTTCATATTTTTCAGTAAGCAGCAAGTGTATTCTTTCGTCTATTTGATAATTTCTTTGCAATCTGGCAAGTTCCAATTCTGTATCAGGTAAGCTGCTCATTCTATTATTATAGTCATCAACGATCAATTGATAGCTATTTACCTTTGCCACCGCCATGTTCAATCTAATATCTGCCTCTGCAATTCGTGAAGTTAATGAGTTTCTATAGCCCATCACATCAGATGATCCAGAGCGGATATTGAGAGCTTTTTGCAATTCTTCATTAAGTCTTTTCTTTGCATTATCAAGTGAAGCATTGAGCTTTACAATTTCGGGGTGATCTTCTGGATAGTCATTATTATTCATCAGTGTCATTATTTTTGTTTTATTTCTGACCAAATCTTCTCTCAATTTATCGATATAAGCGGTAGAAATAGCCATACCGACATCAACCAATAATGTATCTTGTTTTGATAATTCATCGATTAAATAGTCTCTATTATTCTGAGCAATTTCCATTTCTGCTTGAGCTTCTTGCAATTTAGCACCAGCATCGGCTGATTTTTCGATCAACTTTCTTGTCTCTTCGCTCAATAAAAAGGTACCAGACTCTATTTTATAGTTTCTCAATTCTTCTTCTGAATTCTGCAATCTACGTGAAATAGCATCAAGCTGTGATTCCAAGAATTCTCTAATATTTGTAAATTCAGTTCTTGCAACTTGAGTTGTTTGTTGGAAAAGTGCTTCAGCCATTGAGTTTACCACGATCATAGCTTCAGCTGGGCTGGTCGACTCATAAGTAACTGTTAAAATATCTGTCTCTCTTTTTGACTCAACTTTTATATTTTTAATAAGAGAAGAAACGGGGTCGAAATCAGCATCTTGATCAACTTTTTTCATTAGTGGAAACAGATCGTAATCTGGGTATTTTTGCAGTAGTTGAAAACCGAGTGTTGCAACAGGTCGGCTTTTTAAAATCTCTATATTATTATTGATTGAAGATTTGCCTGCACCCGTCGAATAAAGCATAAAGTCCATACCTGGTGCGCTTTTATCTTCCAAAAGCACCTTTGATGTTGCTTGGTAGATCTTTGGTTGGGTAAATGTGTAAATAACTGTAACTGTCGCAACAAAAGCAAAGATTCCAATAATCAAACTTATATATTGGAATAAAATCCTGATATAATCCATTATGGAAATATCTTCTTCGTGTAAAACCTCTTGATCTTTTAATAAATTGTTATCCATAAGCCCTCAATTATTTTGTTAAATTCCTAATTGTTGAATAAACGCCCAAGGTTATTGCGACTTTAGACAAAAACTCTGCAACTCGTGAAAAAGCGTAGAATGATGTACCAGAAACGATAATAGTATCACCAGGCTTCAGAGTAGGAATATTAACCTTTTCATTTTCATCTTCGATATATTTTTTTAAATCAACCCAGACAATTTCTTTTTCTTTGGTCAGATCTTGTCTTACGATACGTATAGTTTTTAATTTTGCATTTTCAGTAGGACCTCCAGCAAGTGATAAAACAGTGATTAAGTCTGTATCATCAGGTACGATATAAAGCCCTGGTTTGCTTACTTGCCCCCAAATATACACAAAAATCTTCAGCTGGTCTTGTTCATTCATAGTTCCTGAATAGCTATAAGCAGAAGAACCAGAAAGTCCGCTTCCCAAAGTTTGAGCAAATATTAAAGACATAAAGCTCGCAAAAAGTAAAGTGAAAATTATTTTTCTCACATATCCTCCTAAAAGTAATAATGGCATTCTTTATTTGACTGTGTTTTAGTCAAGAAATATTTATTCAATTATAAACTTCCTTTCCAATGATTCTGACCCACTAAAGAATTTATCTCCTCCTTCAATGCGGTCTCTAAAGGCATCTACACGCCAATAATACGTGCCTTTGGGTAAAGGATTATTTGAATTGTACTCCAATTCAATTATATTCTCTTCGAGCGAAACATCCAAATCACGATGCCACAAATATTGCTGCATATGATCAAAAATAAGCAGCCTATATTTCTCTACATCGCGCCCCTTATTCCACTTAAAGGTTATATTAGAGTTCATCAAGCTTGTATTATCAGCGGGTGTTAGCAATGATGCTTTTTCGATCAATCTATACGATACAGTATCTGATATTGACATATTCCCTGCATGATCTATTGCTTGAATAAAGTAATTCCATTCTGTTTCCAATGCTGGAAAGTCGCCTATATTTACTAATTGATCTTCATATTCGTCATAATCTGCAGCCAAAGAGTCTATCTTTATTGCATGATATCCCCTTGCGAATCTAAAAATTCTTATTATCTTCAAGTCTTTATCGAGTATATGTTCCCAATGAATTCTTATTTTATTGCCTGTAGGAACGGCATCAATACCATTATTATACTCATTGATATAAAGGCTATCTGTCTGACTTTCATCAAGATAGACCCAACCATCACCTGTATCGCCCAAGTGTTTGTATAAAAGTGGCTTTGATGGTGGTGTTTTATCGACACCTGTCACTTCTTCTCCTGAACATGCAAGTAACAAAACCAACACTATCAGCTGCAATATGATAAAAGCCTGCTTCATTTCTCCTCCTAAAACTTGTAAGTCAGCCCTACTCTATTGGTATTACCCAAATTATTAGTCACAAAAGCGTAATCCACATCTACCCGTGATAATGCTATTCCGACGCCTGCTGCAAAATTACCGTCATAAACGCCCATTCTCAACTGAGCTTTATTTTTATAATTAAATTCAGCCCCAAAATGATCAGTCTTATCATAAACAAAGTCTTTATCATAAGCAATTGTAAAATCAGACTCTAATGCTGGCAAGGGTTGATTATAAGATATACCAAACTTCGTATTAAACAGTATTTCATCTTGATGTCGTGACTGCGTATCCCAGGTGATATTCGTACCAGAAATATCTTGAATATTCATACCTGTAGCGATAGTGCCCATCCATTCTTGATCAATCAAAACACCAAAATTTGTCTTTAATAAAAAGCTTGCATCAAACCCTGTTCCATCCCCTGAATACTCAAACATCTGTCTCTTGATATATTTAAAATTAATGCCCAAATAGTAATCTATCGGCAAAACAAACAAATACCAGCCCAAATCTGCATCCTGGTGGATATGCTTAGCAAAAGCGAATTGAAATAAATCGTCTGTACTCTTAAACTTACCATCGGGTATAGCTGTCAGCTGCAATTCTGCAAAAGCCGACCTTTGATCTATATTTGTGCCGACCAAGTGGCTCTCACTAAATATCGGAATATCATCAATGGTCAGTCGCGTCCAGTTTGCACCGATAGTTACGCCATTTGGCAAAGCATGGCAATAAGAGATATTATCATAGGACGCAAGCCCATTATACAAGAAAGCTCTCATAGCAAAAACTTGATTATCTCTTATCTGTGCGATACCAGAGGCATTCCAATAGATAGCCGACCCCTCATCTGCAATTGAAGTATAAGCGCCACCCATGCTGATAGATTTGATACCAGAGCCAATCTCCATAAAATCTCCTGCATATCTGCCAGCAAACAATGAGCTGATCAATGCCATTCCAATTAATAAAACAGTTATTCTTCTCATCAAATCATTTCTCCCTTACTACCTAATAATTGCCATTTTGCCATTTTTGACAATTTCTTTATTACCCTTTTTAGCAATTACTTTATAAAAATATACTCCATTAGCCAATGGATAGCCCTTATCATCTGAACAATCCCAACCATATATAGTTCGTGGATACTCATGATATCCAACTGATATAGGCAAGTTATTAAACACTTTAACCAGGCGCCCGCTTACAGTATAAATCTTAATTTTCACATCATCAGCATCGTCGGTCAATGTATAAGTAAATCTCGTTCTATTGGTATTGATCGGGTCTATTGTCTTGGATTGCACGGGGTTTGGATAGTTGGCTATTTTTATTAAATCAAACTTATCATTAACTTTAAAAGAGAATTGATTCACTTCATTCAGCCCATTTAAGTCAGTACAGGAGATCGAAATCGTATAATCTCCTTTTGGCAGATCCAGCTTATATTTCATAGGGATATGATTAATATGCCCTGGTATTGCTGATATGGCAAAATCCTTATTATCCACTTCTGCTCCATTGATATGCATAGTTATCGTATTGTCAAATAAATCGATACCATTCGCATCAGTGAACATAAACGACAGCATACCTTTACCTGAAATATAGCCACCCACAGTAAACTCTTGTCCTTCGATATTTATTTCTATAACGGGCTTTTTCTCGTCCATATTTCTAAACAGTGCATACACTCCCGTTCGTGCCACTTCAGCTTCGACGATGCCTTGGCTGGCATTGATAAAGCTTGCTTGCAAAATCCATTTTTGATAGACGTCTTGCCAACGATAGACAGCCAGTTTACCCTGATTTGCATAATATGTATTTAGCGAGTCAGTTTTATCATAATAAAAGCGAATACTAACTTTTTTATTATTATGAAATACGTTCAAAGAGTCTGTCACATTCTTGTCAAAGCACTCCAATAAATAGCCTTTTTTACTCTCTTTATTCTGCAGCTTAACGGGGTAAATATCAGGTTGCAGCATTGCGTCTTTTGCCTCAACTTTAGAGTAATTAAAATAAACATCTTGATGATAGAAGTTTGCTGCCATGCTCACTTCACTATTGCTATCAAGAGATGCTACAGCATTGCTATTCAGCCCTGCTTTAAAGAGATTAAATTCTTTTTTCAAGTTCTTATAATTATTACCTATTGCCAATTCAACAAAGTCTTGATTTAGCTCATTAACATACACTTGCAGGTTCAAATTACCCACTAATTCTGGCAATTCCAGATAGTCCCAGCGCTCTTGCATTGATGCCAGCGGCAAGAAAGGCACTTCATTGATCAATACTTTGCTATTATCAGCTTTAATTTCATACAAACGCAAACTTGTATTATAGCTCGCAGCATTGCCCACATTTTGGCTAAAGACCCTGATAACAGGCACATTATTACGCGAATAAGTCTCTATATAATTAATTGCCAGATCTGGTCCATGAATTGTAAAAGTATCGTATGTTGATCGTGTATAATAATCTTGTCCATCGGTTTTAGTTACTTTAAAATAAAACTGTACAAGCCCTGTTACAGCAAAATCATACAGCTTTTTATCCAATTGCCAAAACCCGCTGGCTGCGTCATAGTTCATAGAAAGCGGTCTAATAATCTCGGCATCAATCCCAATCAGAGCATTATCTTCTTCGATCGCCCCTTTTTTTTCATCAATAAAGTAATCGGGGTTAATCAAGAGGCTCACACTCTGTATATTTGGATAATCTATAAATCGTACTTTCACCATGATCGAATCATTAGCTGTAGGCTGCATAGGCACTGTTTGTACCACGTGTGTAATCTGATTACCAACAGCATACTTAGTTGTATTGATCACTTCTTTTGTTGTTGAGTTTGCCAAGATTTTAATCTGACCACCCATTGGGTTTGGTGAGTTTTGTGGCACTACATGCACATAATCTATCTGATTATCGATTACAGGAAGGTCATAAGGTATATTCAATGGCAATTCTCTATTATCCAAAATCATAATACGGGCACTATTAATCCCATTTTCAAAATGACCTTTGATTCTCAAAGTATCGCCAGGCGCTGCATGATATTGATTACCAATTACGCTAATATCATTAGTTTCTTCAGGACGAATTAAAGGAATCATTGGTTCGCCAATCAATGCACAGGACTGTGTCAAAGCTAAGCCAGAAAAGCTTTCGCCGTATCTACCATAAAAAGACGCTTTAGTAAAGCTTGCCACATCACCAATATTTTGCAAGTTCTTTTGAAAATAACCTTGTGCCAAAAACTGTCCAAAAGGCTCGTCTTCATACAGATAACCCAAGCCTGTAAAGCCGATATGGGCAATTGCTCCTTTATTAGGCTCAGCAACAAAAATCTCACCGATAGACGCCAAGCCATTAGTATCAAATGCAGATGCATAACAGGATAGACTACTCACAAATGGATATGTTGTGTTAACCAATGTCTTTATATCATTAGCGTTTAGCAGGTTATAGTCTGACCAAATACGTCCACCACCATGCCCCATAAACTGCAAAAAGGTCGTACCATCATTGATTCTATCTTTTAATTGGAAAGTCCCACCAATATATGCGGTTCTATCTCCTTGAGCAGCGGTATAGACCCTCTGTGTAAAGTACTTTTGTGGTATACTTTGCTTGCGGATACGCTCTGATTGTTGAGCAAAAATATCAGTTTCATCATCAATCTTACCACCAGTAGTCAGAGTAACTTTAGAACTCCATTTTTTATTAAAGTTCGGATTATCAAGGTAATTCACTGTCTTTTGCGCAATCGGCAAGATCTGCTCTTTTTTAAATACGGCAATTCTTGAAATATTGATATCTGCTACTGGGTCTTCGCCCACGATACAACCATACCAGTTATCGCTCGCTGCTGCCCCATACTTAAATGTCCAAAAGTTCTTCACAGGAATTATATCATATTTCAAAACATCACTTTCATTTCTTTTATCATAAATACCATCGCCAAGCAGTAATACATTAGAAATCTTTGGTTCTTGCCAATTATTATAGGCAAATTTCAAAAAGTCTTGTATTGCTTGTGGGCTCTTTATGGAGCTATTAAATTCATCATAAATATCTTGTATATCGACGATTTTAACTTGATTATTTCTCGTTTCCCATGTTGACTTTAATAATTGTGTACCCTCATCATCGATAAAATCCCTTGCTGTAATGATAATGTAGTCTGCACGATTATTTGGGTTTTTCAAGTCTGATGGAAAGTTCAATCGCATAGCAGCAGGTTTTTTCTTTTTATTCTCAGTACACGCATAGTACTCGATTCCTTCGGTAAAAAGTTCATCTTGGAAGATCAAAGCATAAGGTGCGCCGCCTTCTTCGGTAAAGGGGCTGATTGTACAGTGATTAAATACACTTGATCCGAGTTTATACACAGAGATATCTTCTCGGCTAAAGTTTTCCACAGTAAATTGATATAGTCCCAATGGTCGATTAGAAGGCTTGCTAAACTTGATCTCATTCTTATCTGTCTTATATTCACGCCAATAAGTAATTTCAAAATAGTCCAAAAACTGCTGTTCAAAATAGCCTGATGGTCCGTCGCCAAGCAAGTCTATAAATAGATTATTTGTCCCATGTACAAGATAACTATTTGCCATATTGCTCTCATTTTCAAAAACACATTCATTCTGTTTCGACCACCATTTATTGTTTACCAATGCAGAGTTAACGCGCACAATTGCATGGTGATCGGGGTTTAGATACGGGTATTCACGATAAGATGAACCAAACATAACAATTTTAGATTGAAAATATCTTGTATTTGCATTCTCAGGATACTCCAATTCAAAAGGAGTAATATTCAGATCTGGCGCTGTAATTGACTTCCAAAAGAGCACATCTTCGCGGTCATATCTGAGAGGCTTGCCCTCATAGTATTTTTGAGAAATTTGATAGCCAAGCCTATCTGAAAACATCTGCTTCTCAAAATGCAGTGTCTGTTCATAGCTGGTTGGTGCAATATATCCTGATGGATTAATAACCTGAAGCCCGCCATTTTCCACTACCATACGCGTACCCATATGGTCTAAAAACTTTAATGTATAGATATTTTCATTGCTATAATTATCATAATAACAGGTCTCGCCCCTATTATGATAAGCATAAAACTCAAAATAATCTCCCTTATTAAAGACACCATCATTTTCACCAACAAAATTAATCGGCACAGCTCCTTTTTTGTCATAAAGCTCAAAATATCTTGGATCGAGAGTCTTTATATTAAAGCTGTATTCAATACTGTGTCGATCTTTCAAAGCCTGCAAAGAATCTCTCAAGTCCTCATAAGTAACCTTGTACAAGCCTTCTTCCTTGATCACAAACTGAATCTCTGACACTTGAGTCAAGTTCTGCTGAGCTCTGTATTTTTCTTTAGTCTTTTCGCTTTCTTTTTTCCAGTTTTTTGCATATTGCCAGTTGAGAGTCAACATCTCTCCTGCACTGTCGCTCACTTGTTTATAAGTACGTACAGGCGAAGCTTTTTTATTGCCACTAACGCTAATTCTTATTCTTGCTTTCTCGATAAACTCTAATTTCTTTTGAACAGGATTAAATCTCACAGGGTTAAAATGAAAAGCCCTGATTTTACTGTCTCCAAAAAAGTAAGACTCAGATTGAGAGATATTCGTCAAAGGATAATATTGATCAACAGAGTACATATCGTGTCGGAAATACTCATAAACTGGTCGATCATCGCTACCGGACACGCTCATCTTCATCGTAGGTTGAACCATAACATTATCTACATAAAACACTTTTTTATTCTGCAATTCTACAGTGAAATCACCGTCTATTGGCAAGCCAATTTGCTCTGAAAACCATGGTAAGACTGGCTTTCCCTCTTCTGCGCGCACAAGTGCATTCTCGATTTGAACATCCTTGTAAGTCTGATTATTCATCGTCACATCTAATAATTCATAGGCTGGCAATGTAAAATCAAGAATTATCTCACTTTCAGACATATGCACAATGCGAAACGCACTCTCTGCAGACAAGCTAAAAATACTTACTACAATTAAAAATAGAAACACATACTTTTTCATCATTTAAACCTTTAATCCCTTTTGCCCTATATCTTTTCTGTAATATTGATTAGAAAACTGCACACATTCTGTCATAGAATATGCCTTATCTATTGCCTCTTGCAAACTACTCCCCAAAGCTGTAGCACAAAGCACACGCCCGCCATTGGTAAACAAATTCTCACCTTGCTGTTTCACCCCTGCAAAATAGATTTGCCCTGTTAGAGTTTCGATGCCTTTATGGATAAATATCGGTTTGCCACGTTCAAAAGCCTCTGGATACCCCTTTGACGCAGATATCACGCCCACTGCATACTGGCCAGAAAACTTCAACTCGCACTGATCAATGCTCTTCTCAATAATCGCCTGACATAGCTCTGCCAAAGAATTAGTCATGATCGGCAAGATAACTTCTGCTTCGGGGTCTCCCAAACGACAATTAAATTCTACAACATTGATATCCTCACCATCTATCATCAAACCCGCATATAAAACACCTTTGAAAGGCATACCCTCATTTTTCAAACCCTGAAATATAGGCTCAAAAATGACCTTGTCAACCTTGTCTTTCAACATGAAAAACTTATCAACTGGCGCAAAGGCTCCCATACCCCCTGTATTTGGTCCTTCATCATTGTCATAAAGAGCTTTATGGTCTTGCGAAAAAACAGTTGAAACAAAATGCTCACCATCAGAAAAAGCAAAAATAGATGCCTCTTCCCCGCTTAAAAAAGACTCAATGATAACCTGATTGCCTGCATTACCAAACTTCTTATCCAAAAAGATTAAATCAAGCGCAGCAATTGCTTCTTGTTTATCCTGCGCAATTATCACGCCTTTTCCTGCTGCCAAGCCATCTGCCTTCAATACCAGCGGAAAAGACTGACCTGCAATATGTCTTAGTGCTGCAACATAATCCTCACAAACGGCATAATCAGCGGTCGGCACACCATATTTCTTCATCAAATTCTTCGAAAACACCTTCGAGCTTTCTATCTGAGCTGCCTTTTGTGAAGGTCCAATGACGTCAATACCATGGGCTTCCAAATAGTCAGCAATGCCATCTGCCAAAGCCTGCTCATTGCCTACAAATACATAATCTATCTTCTTCTCTTTAACAAAATTAACTATTTCTACAAATGGTTCATTCTTATCTTTTGCCTCATATTTAAAGCAAGAAAAAAACTGCGCTATCCCATCATTACCTGGGCTAACAAAAACCTCTTCTACCGCCGTATCGCGTTGAAAAGCCACTGCTATTGCATGCTCACGCGCTCCACTACCGACAATCAAAACCTTCGCCATTTATTTCTCCAAACTCTTTACTATCTGATGAAATACAAATTCCGCTGCCTTCAAGCGTACTGAATCACGATTGCCTGTAAAACGCATTTTAAATACTTCGGTTGTATCGCGATAGGCAAAACCCATATACACCAGTCCAACAGGCTTCTCTTCGCTACCACCGTCTGGTCCTGCAATGCCTGTTATCGAGACATTAAAGTCTGCCTTAAACTTTGCTTTAAGTCCCTCTGCCATCTCCTTTGCGCATTCTTCACTGACAGCACCAAAGCTTTCTAAAGTCTCTTTGCGGACATTCAATAAGTTTTCTTTTACCTCATTTGCATAAGAGACAATGCCTCCAAGTAAATAATTTGATGAACCAGCCATATCTGTTAAAAGCTTATTTACCAGGCCGCCAGTACAGCTTTCAGCAAATGCTAAAGTCATATTATTAGCGGTAAGAAGTTCATGTACTTTTTCTGCCACAGTTTGATAATTTTCGCCCCAGACCCACTCATGTAAAATATGCTTTAGTTCTGCATAAACTTGCTTGCAACCTTCAGAATTTGAGCCATAGACACGAATATCAACACGCCCTGTCTGTGGCAACCAAGCGATATTTACATCTTCGGGCAAGACTATATCGTCCATCAATTCAGCAGTAGCCGACTCGCCAATACCGTATGTATTTAATGTCTGCAAAAACCATCCATTTGTTGGATATTTCTCTAAAAGTATAGGTTTTATCTTATTTGTAAAGAGATGCTTCATTTCCAAAGGCACGCCTGGCACAGCAAATAACAATAGATCATCTGTCTGATAATACAAGCCTGGTGCGGTACCACGCGAGTTTTCCAACACCACAAAGTCTTCTGGCACATAAGCCTGAATCTTATTATTTTCTGGTATTGGCCTATTTCTTTGTGTAAATTTTGTGAGCATATCTTGCCAAATAGAGTCATCATAAATCAATTCTTTACCAAAAAACTCTGCTATTTCTTTCTTTGTAATGTCATCTTTTGTTGGTCCAAGTCCGCCAGTAAATATTATCACAGAATGCTTGCCCACAAGTTCTTTTAAGGTAGCACGAATATCTTCACCCGCATCTGGTATAATAACGGCTTTCGCCACTTCCATGCCCATGCATGCCAACTCATTACCCATCCAACTGAGGTTTGTGTTTACTGTCTTACCTAATAATAATTCATTACCAATATTAATTATTGCAATAGAAATTTTTTTCATATGTTTATCAAAAATCTTCCTTTTTATCCATTTTTATTTTTTTATAAATCTTGTCAATATGTTTAATTATTATTTATTAAAAAATATGATTTTAAACAATAAACTATACAAGATGAAGCTGTTTCACTAAAAAACGAAACATGTGTAATAAATCAACTAATAAAATTGCCCTTTTAATGTAAAATTTAGCACTAAAAGTATCACAAAAAATCGTGTTTGCAAACCCATTTTTCATCTTTTTTGCGAGCTTACAGTCACTTTTTGTATTTCACTATTTATCATTCATTTATCCATGTGATTCCCTTTACATTCCCCTTGCTATCTTGGAGAATGAAAGGTAATCTTATAGGAATCAAAAGGAAGTGTAAAGGAGATTTATTAAGATTTTTTTATGAGACGAAAAAGGATGATTTGATAACTTTTTTAAAGAAGAAATTATGATTGCAAAATAAGACGAGCGAAGCGCGGAGCTACATGGTTCGTTGTTTTTTATTTATAAAAGTGCTTTATTGATTCATGAGTTATTTTAGATTACTATTCAACAGCCTCCAACTATATTGTATATCACTGCGTTAAGCATTAGTTTAACATCTTGTTACTTATTGTATTAACAACAATAAATCGTCTGTTTTTTAATTCAATGTTCTTTTTTGTAATATTTTTCTTGACTGATTTTGGTAGTTTTATATTTTTGCATTAGAAGTGTAAAAAAGAAGCCCGTAGCTTCTACCTTATTGTCGCTCGTAGATGAAAGATTCTACGCTATGAACGGTAACTCTTAAGGTCAAGATGAAGATAATCAGATATTGATGATTAGATAAAAAAAGCGGGCAAAAGCTCGCTTTTTTACATATATAGATGTGGTAAATGGAATGCAAAGACTAAATAGTTAAAAAAAGAATTGGAGGCAATTATAATACGCATTCGTAAAGGCAAGGCAAAGACAAAAGCCGTTGTGCCAAAAGAAAGAATTAATAATGAAATTGACGCTGGAGAAGTTCGTCTTATTGATGAAGAGGGTAAGCAAGTCGGAGTGGTAACAGTTCAAAAGGCTTTACATATGGCAGAAGAGGCAGGACTTGATTTGGTTGAAATCTCACCAAATGCAGAACCACCTGTTTGTCGCATACTTGATTTTAGTAAGTATTATTATCAAAAAGAGCGCAAAACACGTGAAATGAAAAAAAAGCAACATGTGGTATTAATCAAAGAAATCAAGTTTGGTCCTAATACAGATGATCATGATTACAACTTCAAAAAGAATAATGCTATACGCTTTTTAAAACAACACAATAAGGTGAAGTTTACCGTAAGATTTAAAGGGCGTCAGATGGCTCATAAAGAGCTTGGTTATGACGTTTTAAAGCGACTTGAAGAAGAATTGAAAGATTTTATCGAAATCGATTCAAGCCCATCAGCAGAAAAAAACTTATTGACCATGGTTGTATCTCCCAAAAAAGATATTGAACGATTAATTGCAAAACAAACTGATTTAGATATTAGCTCGCCTGCAGAGCCTGAATCAGAAGACAATGAAGAATAAACAAAATTTGGTGAATTCTTAAGGAGGAAAAATGCCAAAAATAAAAACACACCGTGCCGCAGCAAAACGCTTTAAGGTTACAGGTACAAACAAAATTAAAAGACATCATGCTGGACATTCCCACATTTTAACATCCAAAAATCGCAAAAGAAAGAAAAGACTTTCACAAAGCACTTTAGTTTCAAATGCAGATTATCCAAGAATGGCAAAACTATTAGGAATGTAATTAGGAAGGAGAATTATTATGCCAAGATCAGCAAATAATGTGGCAGGCCACAGAAGACATAAAAAATATTTGAAAGCTGCAAGAGGTTATGTTGGTGCAAGAAGTAAACTCTATAAAACAGCACGCCAAACCCTTGAAAAAGGCTTGACCTACGCTTATCGCGATAGAAAACAAAAGAAAAGACAATTTAGACAACTTTGGATTGCACGTATTAACGCTGCCGCAAGAATCAACGGTATGTCTTATAGCAATTTAATCGACGGATTAAAAAAAGCAAATATCACTGTAAATAGAAAAACACTCGCTCATTTAGCATGGCATGAACCTTCTGCTTTTACTGAATTATGCGTCTCAGCTAAATCCGCAAAAGGATCTAATTAACAGTGGAAACAAAACTCAACCAGATAGTTATTGCCGCTGAAACTGCAATAAAGGGTGCTCAGAGTATTCATGAATTAATGAATCTTAAATCCGAATATATCGGTAAAAAAAGTGAAGTTATGAATGTGATGAAAACTCTGGGCTCTTTAAGCCCTGAAGAAAGACCCGCTGTCGGTAAAATTATAAATATTGCAAAACAAAAAATCGAAGCTCTAATCGATGAAAAAGAAAATGATTTAAAAGAAAAAGAATATTTAAAAACCCTGCAAGATAGTAAGTTAGATATGGGTATGCCAGGCTATGCTATTCAATATGGTAGCCTACATCCGCTCACTATCGTCTGGAGGGAGATTGAAGATATCTTTATCAGTATGGGATTTGATATTGCTGAGGGCTATGATATTGAAGATGAATTTCACAACTTTGATGCCTTAAATACCCCAGAAGATCATCCCTCACGTAATCTTGCTGATACCTTTTATATTAAAGATGATGTGCTGTTACGAACACAAACTTCTACTGTGCAAATAAGAACTATGGAAAAGTATCAGCCACCAATCAAAATCATCTCTCCTGGACGCTGTTATCGTAATGATAGACCTGATGCTTCACACTCGCCAGCTTTTCATCAGGTAGAGGCTTTGGTTGTAGATGAAAATATTACTTTTCAAGATTTAAGAGACACTTTGAATACTTTTGTTAAAAAGATGTTTGGAAGTCATATGAAGTCAAGATTTAGACCGCATTTCTTCCCTTTTACTGAACCTTCTGCTGAAATTGATATCTCTTGTGTAAATTGTGGCGGAAAAGGTTGTGCAATATGTAAAAACTCAGGTTGGCTGGAAATGGGTGGAGCTGGTATGGTTGACCCAAATGTTTTAAATAAATTGGGAATAGATGCAGAGAAATATAGTGGCTTTGCCTTTGGTTTAGGCATCGATCGTATTACTATTTTGAAGTATAATATTCCAGGACTTAGAATACTTTATGAAAATGATATCCGCTTCTTGAAGCAGTTCACTTTTAATAATTAGTTATTAATGAAAAAGGCTAAAGATGCAGATGGGGTATTAAATGAGAATTAGCTATAAATGGCTTAAAGAATATCTTGATATAGATTTAAGTGTCGAAGAATTAAAAGATAAATTGACCTTTTCAGGTATAGAAGTCGAAGCAGTTCATCAATCAAATGAATTGCTCGATTATATTTTTATAGCAGAAATTAAAGAAAAAAGAAACCATCCAAACTCAGATCATTTGTCGATCTGTCAGGTATTTGATGGCAATGAAACTGTGCAAGTTGTTTGTGGAGCACCAAACTGCGAGCAGGGGCAAAAGATAGCCTTTGCACGCGTAGGTACGCAAATAGGCGATATCGTAATCAAAAGAACAAAGCTCAGAGGCGAAGAATCTTATGGTATGATATGCTCAGAACGTGAATTGGGCATTTCAGAGAATCATGAAGGCATTTTAGTGCTCGATAATGATGCACCGATTGGCAAGCCACTATCACGCTATCTCGATATTGCAGATACGGTCTTTGATGTAGAAATTACACCAAACCGTGCTGATTTATTGGGTATGATCGGCGTAGCACGTGACTTGTCTGCTCAATTAGATCTCGATATGCAGTATCCTTTGCTAAAAGATTATAATCGTAGTGATTTGGGCAAATACCCAGTTGAAATTGTTGAACCTGAACTGTGCACACGATATATTGCCAATGTGATTGAGGGAGTAACAGTTACAGAGAGCCCAGAATGGATCAAGCAATGTCTGATCGCAGGCGGTATAAAACCTATCAATAATATTGTAGATATCACTAATTATGTTACTTTAGAGTATGGGCATCCATTGCATGCCTTTGATAAAAGCTTTGTAGAAGGTGGTAAAATCATCATTCGTAAAGCTCATAAAGGTGAGAAATTCCCTGCTCTTGATCATAATACTTATGAGTTAAATGGCAACGAGCTGGTTATTGCTGACAGTGTAAAGCCAATTGCGCTCGCAGGAGTAATTGGTGGCTTGAACTCGCATATCCAAAATAGTACTGTTGATATCGTATTAGAGGCTGCTTGCTTTAATCCAAGCCAAATTCGCCGCACATCATCAGAAAAAAAGATATTTACAGATTCTTCATACCGCTTTGAGCGCGGGTGCTCGGATAAAGTTGCAGAAACTGTCGCACAGAGAGCGGTTGACCTTATTCTAACAATTTGCGGTGGCAAACTTACTCAGACTAATGATATTTATCCAAATCCATTAGATGAAATAATTGTCATTTTACGCCCTTCACGCGTTACAAAACTATTGACTTTATCGCTTGCTAATAGTGAGTTAATAAGCTATTTAACAGGCTTGGGGTTGGAGCTGGTAAAAGAAGATAATGATGCTCTCTCTTTTAAGATTCCATCTTGGCGAAAAGATTTAACCAGAGAAATAGATCTTATCGAAGAAATAATCCGTTTACATGGCTATAATTCAATCGAATCTAAACCAGAAAAACATGAAATCACGAATAAGACATCATTCTATTTACGTAGAAAAGTACAAGACTTTTTGGTAAGTCAAGGGTTTTATGAGGTGTTAAATCTATCTTTTTCAGATCCTGCATATTTTGATTTGCTAAGTCTTCAAGAAGATGATTATCGCCGTGCAGCAATTGAGATTATGAACCCACAGGGGCAGGCTTCTTCGATTATGAGAAGCACATTATTGCCTGGCTTGTTAAAAAATGCGGTTTATAATTATAATCACGGTCAAGAAAATATCAAACTATTTGAGCTTAATAAAGTCTTCTTTAAATCAGAGAAGAAATTAGGCACAGAAAAATGGGTTGCTTCAGCGATTCTTTCAGGTAATATCGGTCCAATTCATTGGAAGAATAAAACTGAAAGCGTGAACTTCTTTTATTTAAAAGGCATAGTGGAAAGTGTTTTGGCTTTGTTCCCTTTAAATAAATTTCAAATAGAGCCATGCACAGAGCCATTTTACCAAGAAAACCTTGCAGCACAGATAGTTGTTGGCAAAAAGGTGATTGGTACATTTGGCAAGTTTGATAAAAAAATTGCTGATAAGTTTGAGTTTGAGAAAGATATTTATGGTTTTGAGATAGATTTTACTCAATGCCTTGAATATCAAAATAAAAAAGGCATTATTTTTACAGAAATACCCAAGCTACAGTCTGTTTCAAGAGATATTTCATTTATTATTTCCAAAGAACACTCTGTGCAAAAGATTGTTGCTGATATTATTCAATGTAATCCAAAACTAATTAAAGAGGTTATTCCATTTGATGAGTTTACTGGAAAGCAGATCCAAAGCGGCTTTAGAAGTCTTTCTCTAAATATTTTGATAGTACCAGAAACAAAAAGCTTGACTGATGATTATATAAATGGTCTAATCAATAATATCATAGACAAACTAAAGTCTAAATACCATATAGAAATGAGGTAATAAAATGGAGCAATTAACAATAAATCATCCTGATACAGAAACAAAAGAACAACCAAAACCAATGTCTCTACTTGAAAAAGTACAAGCTTTAATTCAAAAATTAGAAGACACGAAGATAGACTATGCACTGTTAGAAGAAGAAAAGAAAAAACTCGAAAAAGACTACATTGAGCTGGATGATCAGTATCAAATACTTTCAGCTACAACTCAAAACAGTGAAGGCACGATCAAAGAACTTAATGAGAAAATAGCGCTATTAGAGCTCGAAATTGTTAGCCTCAACGATAAAAATGCTAATTTGGAGATTAATACCCAAGAAGCAGTTGATAAAATCGATCTGGCTTTATCCCAACTCTTAGATTCGTAGAAACTTAATCATGGAAGTCGTAGAGATCAAAGTTTTAGGGCATACTTTACCTGTTAAAGGTGATAATGCACAAAAAATAAAAGAGTATGCAAGGTATCTGGATAGCTACTTGCGCGAAGTTAGTGATACACTTGGCTTTGTTGACCAAAAAACTTTGTTTATCTTGGCTGGCTTGAATTTTGTTGAAACGATCTATACACTTAAAGAGAAAAATGAAATGCTTGAGCAGGAATTGAATAAAGTAAATTCATTGCTTCAAGATTTATAGATTAACCCTGCTATGCTTGTGATTTTAAGTTTGTGAAGGAACCAAATATATAAAGGGAATCGAGCCATAAGTGGCATATATGCCTGCCATGCAGGATTTATAAAGCTTAGAAGGTAGATGCCCACCTTGTAACTTAGGTTTCAGGGGCAAATAAAACACGGCAATAGCGGGGCAATAAAAAAGATTGGAGGAAGCATATATGCTTACATATATTATTATTGCAGCTGCTGTTGGGCTTGTGCTCGGCTTTTTATTTGCTTTGTTTATTTACTTCGCAAAGAAAAACACCGCATTTAAAATGATAGCACAAACCGAAATAATCGCAAAAGAATTAATTGAAGATGCAAAAAAAGAATCACAAAGCTTAAAGAAAAAAGTTGTACTTGATGCAAAAGAAGAATGGTTTAAAACTCAAAAAGGTTATGAAAATGAGATCAAAGAACGCCAAAAAGAAGTCCGTAATCTCGAAAATAAATTCAATGAAAGAGTAAATAATTTTGATAAACGCTTAGAAGCTTTTGATAAAAAAGAAAACACTCTCTCTGAAATTGAAAAGAAATTAAAGAACCAAGAAGAACAACTCTCTAAAAAAAGCGAAGAAGTTCACTCAATCGTCGAAGAACAAAAGAAGAAACTGGAAGACATTGCTGGCATGACTAAAGATCAGGCAGTGTCTGTTTTACGTGATGAAATGAAGCAAGAAGCTCGCACGCTAACAGCTAATGAAATACGACAAGATATTGAACAGCTGAAAATTGACGCTAATAAAAAGGCTGCAGAGATTATTTCTACCGCCATTCAAAGACTGGCAGTGGATCATATTTCTGAAACAACTGTCGCTGTGGTATCTCTGCCCTCTGATGAGATGAAAGGCAGAATTATCGGTCGTGAAGGTAGAAATATTCGCGCATTTGAAAAAGCATCTGGTGTCGATTTGATTATCGATGATACTCCAGAAGCTGTTGTGCTTTCATGCTTTGATCCCGTACGTAGAGAGATCGCAAGACTTTCTCTTGAAAAACTTATCTCTGACGGTAGAATCCATCCAGGTAGAATTGAAGAACTGATCGAAAAAACAAGAAAAGAAATGGATGCAAACCTCATTACCATTGGTGAAAAGGCTTGCCTTGATACAAATATCCATAATATTTCACCTAATCTAATCAAGCTGATTGGACGCCTTCACTATCGCACAAGCTATGGACAAAATGTGCTCAATCATAGTATTGAAGCAGCATGGATTTGCGGAATTATGGCAAAAGAGCTTGGGCTTGATCAAGAAATCGCACGTCGTTGCGGGTTCTTACATGATATTGGTAAGGCTATTGACCATGAATTTGACGGTTCACACGCTGTATTGGGGGCTAACTTTGCACGTAAAAATGGCGAGAGCAGAATTGTTGTAAATGCAATTGAATCTCACCACGAAGAAGTTGAAGCTGAAAGCGTTTATGCAGTCTTAGCACAAGCATCAGATGCTATATCAGGCGCAAGACCTGGAGCAAGACGTGAAATGCTGGAGACCTATATGCAGAGACTTGAAAAGCTCGAAGAAATAGCTAATGCATTCGAAGGCGTAAACAAATCTTTCGCTATTCAAGCAGGTAGAGAATTACGTATCATCGTCGATCCTTCTAATATTGATGACAATCAAACCATGTTTATCGCGATGGATATTGCCAAGCAAATAGAAAAGGAAATTCAATACCCTGGTCAGATCAAAGTCACTGTTTTAAGAGAAACAAGACAAACCGCCGTAGCAAAGTAAAAATGAATATATTATTCTTTGGAGATATATTTGGAAGACCTGGCAGAAGAGCTGTAGAAGCTTTTCTGCCGCCTTTCTTAAAAGAAAACAATGTCGATTTTGTGATCGCAAACTGTGAAAATGCTGCTGATGGAAAAGGCGTGACGGAACATACCCTAAACGAAATCTTCAATGCGGGCGTTGATAGCTTGACAAGCGGTAATCACCTTTGGGATAAGAAAAATAGCATCGACGTCATTATCAATGAAAAACGCCTCGTAAAACCATTTAATTTTCCAGAAGAAGCACCAGGCAATGAATACTGCTTATTAGAAAAGAATGGCAAAAAACTCCTGATCGCAAACCTCTGCGGACAAGCATTTATGCAGCCTATTGACTCGCCATTCTTCGCTCTGGAAAAAAGAATTGAAGAGTTTAGAGATCTTACTTCAAATATTTTGATCGATTTTCATGCTGAATCAACAGCAGAAAAAAGAACTTTTGGGTTTTATTTTGATGGTAAAATAAGCGCTATGGTTGGCACTCATACCCATATTCAGACGGCAGATGAAGAGATTTTACCTAATGGAACTGCCTATCTGACCGACGTTGGTATGACAGGTCCGATAGACTCTGTTATTGGAATAAAAAAAGATATTGCAATTGAAAAGATAAAAAAAGGGCTACCTATGCGACATGAAGTATCATTTAACAATATTTATATAAATGCTGTTTTAATTGAGATTGATGAAGCATCAGGTAAAGCAGTTAATATCAAGCGCATACGCCAAAAAGTGCTTGACTCTATCTCTTAATATAAGGAGTTAAAATGAGCTCTCTTGTTTTAAAAGGCAAACCCGTTGCTAATAGCATTAAGAAGATCACAGAAGAAATGATCGCCGCTGACGATCTAAAACCTACGCTCGCAGTGATTATTGTGGGGCATGATCCTGCCTCGGAATACTATGTAGAAAACATTGCAAAACAGGGTGAAAAACTCGGTATTGCTGTTATACTAAAGAAATTTGAAAGCATCGATCTTGCAGGCTTGATACATGAAATTAAACAATGTAATGAAAATGATAATATTTCTGCCATTATGATCCAAAAGCCTTTGCCAAAAAACATTGATGAGAAAGTGATTAACAGCATCATTTCGCCAGATAAAGATGTCGATGGGCTGAACCCGCTTAATGCAGGTAATTTATACTTGGGGCAAGAGTGCTTTATCCCGTGTACAGCTGAATCTGTCTTAGAAATTATTAAGTTTTATGGAATTCAAACACAGTCAAAACATATCGTAGTAGTCGGAAGAAGTAATGTCATTGGAAAGCCTATCGCAAATCTCTTTTTACATAAATCACCAACAGGCGATGCGACAGTCACAGTTTGTCATTCAAAAACCAAAAATATAGAGAACTATACAAAACAAGCTGATATTCTCGTCACAGCAGTTGGTCGACCAAATATGATAAAAAAGGAAATGATTAAAGAAAATTGTGTCATAATTGACGCAGGAATTAACGAGATTTCTAAAGAAAATGACAAAAACACCTTCGTTGGTGATGTTGATTATCAAGATTGTTTGGATAAATGTGAAGCAATAACACCCGTGCCAGGTGGCGTAGGTTCTGTAACTACAACAGTTTTGTTGCATCATGTAGTGCGGTCTGCAAAGAAAATTAAAAAAAAAGAATAAAATGATTGACTAAAAAGAGCTATTTATGAAATTATGTTTTAATATAGTCGTGTATTTAAAAAAAGATATAAAATATAGGAGGATCTATGTTTAAAAAATATGCAGTCTTTACCATAGCTGCAAGTCTTCTGATAACAATGGCTTTAATTACAACTGCCTGTGACTCAGGTAAATTAAAGACAAACGTACCACCACAAATCTTTATAACCTCATATGCAGGGGAAGAAGCAGTTGATACAGCAGAAACAGAACCTGCAATCTTGTTCCAACAAACAATCTATTGGAACGCATACGATTCAGATGGCTCTGTTGTTGGTTATGCATATAGAGTGTTAAACAAAGATGGCGTGCCAATTGTTACACCAGGTAATGATTCAATCGATGTTAACGGCGTTTATACACCAGCT
Organism: Candidatus Cloacimonadota bacterium; assembly: GCA_029553545.1. GTDB lineage: Bacteria > Cloacimonadota > Cloacimonadia > Cloacimonadales > WRIO01 > JAGOCT01. The sequence continues at coordinate 17,383 of JAKPKU010000245.1, read as the reverse complement.
GTTTTAAAGGCTGTTGACTCAAAAAATGGTTGGGTTTTCCGCACACCTGCTGGCATTACCGATCCAAGTAAGAGAACTATTTGGACAGACCGCGTCTCTGCAGTTATCAATTTCCCTGCAAACGTTGATGGAGATTCAGCGCAAGTTGTCTCAAGATTTGACGTTGTAGCTATCGATAATAGAGGTGATATCAGTAATATTGCAACAAAGTATTTTCAAGCTCAATCTTACAAACCTATCGTGTTTGCTTCAACTTCAAAAGGTACTTTTGAAAAAGAAGTAAACGGGGTAATGGTACCAAGTGAAGTTGGTCAAGGATTCAAACTTGTGTTTTCAATGAATGATAATGATCCATATGTTGGCTCCGTACCATGGTATTTTGAATACCAGCTATCACGCTATCCATTAGCAAATTCGGATGATATAGATGTGGATACTACTTTTGTTAGCCCTGTTTGGGAATCTGCATGGTTATCAACCAAAAATGAAAAAACAATTAATGAAAAAATTCTTACTGCTACATCAAATCCACCGCTCGTTAGTAATTTCAATTCTAACTTTACTCAAAAAGAGACTATCACTGTATTACGCGTACGTGCTATTGACTTAGCAGGTATTAAATCTGAGACCAAAACATATAAGTTCTTTGTTAATGGTAAATATTTCCCACAATCAATACTCTATCACAAAAAATGCTATGTATTGAGTGACAACCACTATGTTGAAAATCAAGATGATAGCGGTACTGAAGTTGTTCCATTTATCCAAACACCATCAGGCTACAAAATTGCAAGACCTTTCTATCTTGAACCTGTTGATAATGAAGTAAATGGCGTACTACAAACACCAACCAAATTTAAGCCAACCGCTATTTGTAATACAACTAATGGCAAAACCAAAATCTGGCTCAGATGGGGCTACCGTGGTGAATTTGAAGCTAATGACCCTGATAATAAAAAAGTGTCTGTGCCTCGTGACTCCACTGGCGCTGCTGGCGTTGACTACCAAACAGAGATCTCATATTACTTAATCCAATTAGATGGTACAAGATATCAATTCGGACCTCTCAAAGATGATGCTACACAAGCTGCTATGGGCAACTTTGACCCACATTGGTTAAAAGTTCCTGCTGGACATGATATCGCTCAAAAGATTAACGTTGGTGATCTTGAACCTGGTAAACACGTTTTCAAAGTAAAAGTTGAAGACCTACAAGGTAAACAAGACCCTACCCCAGAAGTATTCGAATTTGAAATCGTGAGACCAAAGCCTCTTGATGAAAGAAAAGGCGTTTTAATCATTACTTCAGAAACTTCAAATGCAATGACTGAACAGATAAAAGACTTTTACGTGAATACTGCGAAAGAGCTTTTGCCTGAAGGTGAAAAAGTTCATTTTGTAAGAAGAAAACCATGGTCAGATGCTATTGCTGCACTTCCTAATACCATGAGACTTTTCAGTAATAACCCATTTGCACCAAGCTTATTACAACAATATAAGTATGTGATTTACTACAAAGATTTCCAACCAAACGAAGCTGATATTAGTGATGATGCTGTGACTTTTAAATCCTTCTTAGATTTGAATGGCACGCTGATTATATCTGGTGGCGATAATATTGCTGTATCTCACAAAAAAATGGTCAGTGTTGGTAATTTCTTCTTCTCCTCACACTTTGGCTTACCTCAATCAACAGATAAGGTTTTCACCATTAACCCTCAAATGAGCTATACAACAAAACCTTATATCACTGGCGTTACTTCTCTTAAAAACCCACCATTTGGTAATTTAGCTGTTGATTTATCTGATAGCCAAATTATTGCTCTGATCAATCAAAGACAAGGATTAGCAACTGTCTCTTACTTCAAAGATATTAATCCAGATTATGCATTGTACAAAACTGTTTGTAAACCAGTAAATACAAGCGATGCAAACTCACCACAGACTGATGCTCAATACCAAGAATATAATGATAGAGTTATTGCTCTTGTTAAAGAAAATGGAACACTCAGTGGAACAAAAGGTAAAGGATATCTCTTTGCTTTCCCAATTAGTGTCATGGACAAAACAGATGCAAAACTGTTATTAGGTAATATAATTAAATAAGACAATACATAGAGCCCTAAAATTTTAGGGCTCTTTATTTGTCTATTGTTCGACTAAAATACAATTATGGTCGAAACGTATTATGAAAGGATAACTTATGGATAATAAGGAAGATAAGAGAGAGTTGATACTCAATACAGCAGAAATGCTCTTTGAAAAGTATGGATATAACAAGACATCTATGGAAGACATCGCTTCTGAAGCATTTATCGGCAAGGGAGCTATCTACTATTACTTCAAAACAAAAGAAGATATCTTCTTAGAATTGGCAAAACATTATCATAAAAAGATCTTTTCGCAGCTCAATATTGAGTTAGAGAAATGTAAAACTTTTGATGAAAAGTTCAAACTGATGATCAAATTACCCATTAGTCATGCGGTCAAAACTTACCCCGTCTATTACGATGCTTTACAAACGCATACCAAGTCTTTATTAAGAAAAATGTGTGACTTTAAAAATGAGAAGATTGGGCTCTATTTTGACTTGATGAAGAGTGTATTGATCGAAGCACAACAGAATAATGAAATCAATGAAGACCTTGATGTAGGAAAGCTCATTTCGCTGTTAATCCGAAGGTTCATCATTGGCGACGATAATGTAAATATCAATATCAACAAAGAGGTCTTTGAGCAAGGACTGAAAGACCACGACATATTTATCGATATAATCCTCTACGGGATTAAGAAAAGGAGTTAGAATGAAATCTAAAAAAGTGCACTTAGTTTTATTTTTACTAAGTTGTCTTTTTGTATCAATGCCTGCACTGTCGCTTAACGAAGCAATTGATATGGCAAAAAAGAATAATAAACAGTTTCTGGGACAAGCAGAAGATGTTGAAATGGCAGAGTATCTTTATCAGGATGTTAGGGGCATGTTACTGCCTCAGATCAGCTTAAATGGCTCTGTGCAAAAGTCAAAAACATATTTACCAGATGTAACGCAGACTGGCTTTAGTTTTAATAATGTTACTTCCGAGTCTAATCTCGCCTCCACTTTGGATAAATTACTCTTACCTGGAAAGTCAACGGAGGAAGCAAGCATTGCTGCACAATTAAAGGCTCAACAAGTGCTGTTTTCAGGCGGCAAACTCATCAATGGTATCAAAGTCGCCCAAAAGTACAGAAACCTGCAGAAGAAGACTTATGAGCTACAGGAAGAGCAATTAGTTTTTGATATTACGAAGGCTTATTATGAATTAGTTTTGCTCAATGAAGTGGTAAATATCCAAAGAGAGGCTCTCGACCTTGCTAATAGCCATTTTCAAAGGGTGCAGAACTTAAATAAAAATGGTCTTGTCTCTGAATATGACCTACTTCGTGCTGACCTGGAGGTTTCCAAGCTGGCACCAGCATTGGAAGATATAGAAAACAAGTTTGCAATTGCTCAGACTAATTTTAAAAGGCAGATCGGTGAATTGTCGACAGATGATTTAGCCTTTGATGATAAACTTGAGAAGGTTACTGTGCCAAGCTTAACCCTCGACGAGGCGATAAATAGCGGTTTAGAGAATAGAATCGAGCTTTATCTATCTGACTTGAGTGTCGAGATGTATCAAGTGAAGCACAATGCTGAAAAGGGCAATTATCTACCAAATGTCTTATTGACAGCGGATATTACAAAGTTTTCTTCAACAAAAGAGTTTGAAATCAAGAGTGAAAACTTTGGCACGCAGTATTCAGCAGGGATAGTTTTTCAAATACCCCTTTTTACGGGCATGTCAAATAATGCCAAGATCCAGCAGACTAAGCATGAGTTGAAGAAGGCTGAATTGGGTAATATGGATGCGAAAGATTTAATCAAGCTTGAGATTACAAACAATTGGCAAAGCTTGCAGACAGCGGTTCAACAGCTAAATGTGCAAGAAAAGAATATCAAGACAGCAGAAAAAGGCTATGAGATTGCCAATGAAAGATACGAAAATAATATCGGTATTCAGCTTGAGATATTGGATGCACAAACGCAGCTTAATGGTGCAAAAGTCTCTTATATTCAAGCATTATACCAGTTAAATATCGCTGTAAACAGCTTTAATAAATCAATCGGCACAAAATTATAAAAAAGGAGAAATAATGAAAAGAATAATCTATGTTCTATTGATAGCTACACTCGCTTTCACTGCTTGCGGCAAAAAAGAAGTAATCAAATCCACCAGTATGGAAGATCTATATATTGAACAAGGGGTTCCTATAAAAATAGCAACTATAGAGACTCAAAACTTCGCCCTGCAAAACACCTATAATTGCCTTCTTACGGGCATTCAAGAGACCCCTGTCTATGCGTCTTTGAGCGATCAGATAGAGAAGATAAATATTAAAATAGGCTCACAAGTCAGCAAAGACGATGTACTAATGGAATTTCCCATTACCAATCCTGCAGCGAGCTACAAACAAGCAGAAGCTGCCTATCTATTGAGTGATCAAACGCAACAGCGCATGCAAAGCTTATACAATAGCGGTGGACTCTCAAAGCAAGAATTAGACGGCGTAGAAACGCAATTTAAGGTCAGCAAGGCTAATTTCGAATCTGTGCAGCGTGCTGTCAAGGTCAAGGCGCCTATTGCGGGCATAGTTACCGACGTGAATGTCAAGCTTGCACAAAAGGTCAATCCTGGTGAACTCTTGTGTACTATCGCCCAGCTCACGCAGTTAAAAGGGCGTATTTGGATGACAGAAGCAGAGATCGCATATGCAAAGGTCGGCATGCCTCTCACTGTTGAATGGAATGGGCTGAGCTATTCTGGCAAAATCTCTGATATTGCACTTTCAATGAACCCAAGCCAAAGAGCTTTCGGGGTTGATATTGTTGTAAATAATCCTCAAAGAAAGCTAAAAAGCGGCATTAATGCTCAAGTAACAGTCAGTCTAATTAACAAACCAAACAGCATTATTATCCCCCGTCATATGATTCAAAGAGATGAACAAAAGAATGATTATGTTTATATAGTCGAAAATGGTCTGGCAGTTAAAAAGATCGTAACAACTGGCATGGAAAACAATCTCGATATGGAAGTACTAAGTGGCATTAACCCTGGTGATGCAATCATTACCGAAGGTTTTAATATTGTAAAAGACCAACAAAAAGTCAATATTTTAGATTAAGAGGTTATCCATGTTTTTATCAAAAATGTCAGTTAACAGACCAGTCACTGTGACCATGTTGATACTTGTTTTCGTGGTCTTTGGTGCCATGGCCTATTTTTCTTTAGCATATAACCTTATGCCCGATATCAAATTACCTGTTGTATCGGTGCAGACAATATATCCAGGTGCTGGACCTGAGGAAATAGAGACTCAGATTTCAAAGAAGATAGAAGACCAAATATCCACGGTCAGTAACATCGATTTCATACAGTCTTATTCGATGGATAATGCCTCGATAGTGCTTGTGAAGTTTAAGATGGGCAAAGACGTTGATATAGCCAACCAAGAGATCAAAGATAAGATAGATAGTATTATCAATGATTTCCCTGCCGATGCGCAAAAGCCCATTGTAGCAAAGATAGACTTGACTGAAATGCCTGTGATGAACCTCGTTTTGAGTGGCGATCAATCCCTGCTCGAGCTCACAGACTATGCAGAAAATGTCTTAAAAGATAGGCTTTCACAGATACATGGTGTTGGTCAAGTAAACTTAGAGGGTAGCAGAAAAAGAGAGATTCAAATTGAGCTTACCGACCAAGCTGTCTATCAAAACTCTCTTTCCATCCTTCAATTATCGCAGATTTTAGCTGCATATAATCTCGACTTACCAGCAGGCAATTTCAAATCTGACAAGCAAGAAGTTGCTGTCAAGATTAAGGGGCAATACATTGATGTAGATCAGATTAAGGATTTAGATGTGCCTACTGCTACTGGTGTGAAAAAGCTAAACCAGATTGCAAATATCAAAGACTCAGGTGAAGAAGTAAGGAAAAGATCGACCTACTTTAATGTCGCCGATAATACAAAAAACGACAATGTTATCCGTATCAATGTATTAAAAAGCTCTGATGGTAACCCTGTTGAGATATCCAAACAACTAAGAAAAGAATTGCCTTCCATCTTAGCAAGCTTACCAGCAGGCATGACCCTTCATATAGTGGACGATAGCTCCAAATTCATTGAGAGCGCCGTTTCAGACACTTTATCAAATATCTACTTAGGCATTTTACTCACAGGTTTAGTTTTACTCTTTTTCTTATACGATTTACGCTCCACATTCATCGTAGCTATCTCCATGCCTGTCTCCATCATTGCTACGTTTTCTGTGATGAAAATGGCAGGGTTTTCGATGAATATCATGACATTGCTCGGCTTATCGACGTCGGTGGGTACGCTGGTGACCAACTCTGTAGTTGTTTTGGAAAACATCTTCCGCCACAAGAATATGGGGCATAATAGCAAAGATTCTGCGCAGATTGGCACATCAGAGATTGCCATTGCCGTATTGGCTTCTACGCTCACTAATGTCGTGGTATTTATTCCCATTGGCACGATGAGCTCTATTGCAGGTCAGTTCTTCAAAGAATTTGCTCTCACCGTTACCTTTGCGACAATCTTCTCCATTATCATCTCCTTTACACTCACGCCGATGCTGGCTTCTCTTATTTTGCCAGAAAAGCCAAAAAAAGGGCGTCTTGGCAATAAACTTGAAAAGATGTTCAATAGCTGGGAGCGCGCTTATAAAGGCATTTTAGTTTATGTAATGAGAAGAAAAAAACGCAGCGTTTTCTATATTTTCATTGCTATTCTCTTATTCTTTAGCAGTTTATTTGTAGCAAGCAAAATTGGCTTTGAATTCATGCCAAGCTTAGATGAAGGAAATCTTCAAATAAATGTCGAATTACCACAAGGCTATACTCTATCAGAAACATCAAACACAGTGCAACAAATAGAAAACATCATTGCCAAGCATAAAGAAGTGCAACACATTCTCTTCACTTTAGGCAGCAAGGGCTCTATCGATACAGGGCTAAACCTCGCCAATGCCAGCGTTAAATTAATAGATGCGAAAGAGAGGGAGATCAGTACCCAACAATTAGCCGATTTGCTTATTAAAGACTTGTCTATCATTCCCAATGCCGATATCAAAGTCAAAGTCCAGTCTTCTGCTGGTGGCGGTGGCGGAGAACCTATTACCATGTATTTATATGGGCAAGAAAACAAAGAGTTGGACGATATAAGAGTCAAAGTCATGAATGCAATAGCTGATATCCCTGGCTTGATAAATCTCGACAGCAGCTCGCGTTCGGGCAAGGTTGAGCTTGTAGTAAAGCCAAGAATGTATGAGCTGCTACAATCAGGCTCTAATGTCGCAGAATTGGCACTAAACCTCAGAGCTATTATGGCTGGTTCAGTAAGCACACAGCTCAAGCAACAAGAGAATGAATACGATATTATGGTGACTTTCGATGAAGGCTCATATGATAGTATCGACAAGATAAAAAACATCACGATCATGACAGCGAGTGGTCCTTTCCGCCTCAGTCAATTAGCCGACGTTCATTTTGAAGATAGTATCAATAAAGTTATTCGTCGTGATAAAGCAAAGACAGTCGAAGTCACTGGCTCTCCCGCTACAGGCGTACCTATCGGCAATATTACCAAAGAGATAAATCATAGACTTGCCAAATTTGATTTTCCTGCTGGCTACGGTTATAAATGGGGTGGTAGTGCACAGATGATGAACGAGACAGTCACAGACATGGCAAAGGCAGCTCTTTTGGCTATCTTGCTCACTTATATGCTTTTAGCAGCGATACTTGAGAGTTTTGTTCAGCCTCTGCTTATCCTTTCCACCATTCCCTTGGCATTGATTGGTGTCTTCTATGTCCAGTATTTATCTGGTCTGACCATGAATATTTTCTCCATGATGTCTATCATTATGCTCGTCGGTATTGTGGTCAATAATGCAATTCTTATTTTGGATTATACCAATCAGCTGCGTTGGAGCGGTATGACAGTTCGCCAGGCTCTTATCAAGGCTGCGCCAGTGAAACTCAAGGCAATTCTTATGTCAAATATCTCCATTATTCTCGGTATGGCGCCGATGGCTATGGGTATTGGCTCTTCAGGTAAAGAATTCAGGCAAGCTATGGGTATTGTGAGCATTGGTGGCTTGATTGCGTCCACGATCTTGACTCTGGTGATAATCCCCATGCTATATTATGTTGTAACAAAGAATGTGGTAAAGTTTAAAAAGCTCGGTCCACAATCTAAATAAAAATTATCTATTAAAAAGGAATGGTGATGAGGAAATGCGTCCCTTTCCTTTTTTCTTTTACTAAAACAATTTTTCCATTCAAATCTTTGACAAAGTTTTGTACCAAGGTGAGCCCCAATCCTGTGCCTTGTTCTTTTGGCTTTTGGGTAAAGAAGGGGTCAAATATCTTATTTGCAATATCATCGCTAATACCTGGGCCATTATCTTCCAAGTGAATCAGCAAGCTATTTTCTTTTATCATTGTGGTCAGCCTAATAAATTTCTCTCTCTGATTTAGTGTATCAAGCGCATGCATAGCATTGATAATGAGGTTAATCAGGGCTTGTTCCATACTAATTGGCGTGCCATATAGGGTTACAGATTTTGGATCGAGCTTCACTCTAAATATTATCCCATGTGCCTTCAACTGCTGGTTTATCAGGCTAATGGCATTATTTATCGTTTGGTTTACATCAAACTCTTTTTTGTCGATGCAGTCATTATTAATCCAATTAGAGCGAATGTGTTTGATAATGGCATTAATTCGCTCTGCTCCTTCGATGATATAATTAATCCTCTCTCTATAAGATTCGGGCAATACTTTTTCATTATTATCTTTAAAGATAAGGGTTTGTGCCTCTATCATGATCGCATTTAGTGGCTGGTTTATTTCATGAGTTATACCAGAAGCCATAATTCCCACCGACACCATATTTTTGCCTTTATCTATCATTTCATATGTATGTGCTTGTTGCTTTTCTTTCATGGCTCTTGCTTCCAGGGCTTTTGTTTTGCTCGCACTTTGTGAGGCATATAATCTTTGGTTCAAACTCAGTAATTTCTTCAAATACTCATTTGTTTTCTCAAGATTCTTTGACTTTTCATAGACCTCTATAGCTATGGAATACGAAAAGAACAGCAATTCATCGTTTTTATATTGCTCGGCAAAGGCAATTGCTCTATTGATTATTTCTATCGATTCTGGCAATCTATTTAGTGCTAAAAGTGCCTCTGCATAATTCAGGTAGTGGAAACATTGCGTGCGGTAAATAGCGTGTTTCTCAATGTTTTCTTTTTGCTCAACAAATATGTCCGCAGCCTTCTGTGGCTGATTTGTCTTGATATAATAATTCTCTAAGCTTGTTAAAATATCCAAATATTCGCTAATATTGCCCTTATTCAATTCCATTGCTGTAGTAATATATTCGATAGCTTTGTCATATTCCTTAAGATCAGTCAACAGACACGAATAATTATCCCAGATCTTTATTTGACGGGGCTTATAGGGCAAAATTTGCTCATAGACCTCTTTTGCCTTGTCTTTTTGGTTCAATGCATTGTAAGTCACAGCCAAGAGGTTCATATTATCAAACCAAATATCGCTGCCTTTTTTATCTTCCAACAAATAGAGAATCTCATATGCCAGCTCGATTGCCATATCAAAATCTGACTTGAAAAAGTAGTAATTTGCCAGCCAATCGATAGTCTTCACTCGAATTTCTTCATAGTCTGAAAAGTGACAATTCTTATAGATAAATTCATGATAAAAAAACAGCTTCTCTTTGGGTTCTTTTATCTCTTTTGTCAATAGCTCAGCAATTTGAATCTTTTCTCTTAATTCTTTACTCGCCTCAAATCTTGCTTCTAATTTTTTGCTACTCATGTTCACCTTCCCTATTTTCAGCTTAGCTTTGCGATTCTTTTCAAACGGCGCCACGAAATATTCAAGTAGCGTGATGCTTGTGTGATATTACCATCAAAACGTTTTAAAACATACTGTGCGATTTCATATTCAATATCTTCGAGTGGGAATATACTCTCTAACATATTCAGGCTAAAGTTCTTTGTAGCTGGGATTAAGAGCCCCATATCCTGGCTGTTCAAGAGGATTTGGTTTGCTTGCAGAGTATGCCCGTCACTCAAAATAACAGCCCTCTCAATAGCTGAACGTAATTCGCGCACATTACCGGGCCAATGATAGCTTTCAAGTTTTAGCACAGCCTCTTTATCGAGTTCTTTATACGATTTGTTTCTCTGTTCTGTAATCTCCTTTAAGAGCATCAGGGCAAGGGGAGCAATTTCAGTTTTTCTCTCGCGTAATGGTGGTATAAAGATCTTACCCGTATTCACGCGATACAAGAGATCAGTGCGAAATTTGCCTTGCTGCGCCATCTCTTCCAAGTTAGCATTTGTGGCAAAAATAAACCGCACATCCAACTTAATTGCGCTTTTCCCTCCAATTCTAAACAATTCTTTTTCTTGTAAAACACGTAATAGTTTTGGTTGCATATCAAATGGTAGGTCACCCACTTCATCAAAGAATATCGTGCCACCTTGTGCCAACTCAATCTTGCCGATCGATCCCGTTTGTAAAGCACCTGTAAAAGAGCCTTTTTCATAGCCAAAGAGTTCTGATTCAAACAAGCTACTTGAGATAGCAGAGCAATTTACCGAGATAAAGGGCAATGCGGACTTTTGCCCTCCATTGTGTATGAGTTGAGCAATTATCTCTTTTCCTGTGCCTGTTTCACCTTGAATTAAGACATTAACATCACGGTGTTGATGAAAGACCTTGCTCAGCTCGACAATCTCCTGCATTTGATTGGAAAAGATACCAATCTTTCTATTTTCAAAGAGGTCAGAATAGACCATTTCCATCTGTTCTAATTTCTTTTGAATTGAGGCAGTCGTCTTATTTATTTCTTCTGTAAAATGCTTGTTTAGGCGTTCATTTTCATGCTCTAATCTTTTATAGCCTTCTATCTTTTTGATGACAATGTCGAGCTCATTGATATTCACAGGCTTGAGCATATAGTCAAAGGCACCGCTCCTCAATGCCTCAATGCTCGTCTCCAATTCACCAAAGCCCGTGATCAAAATCACCTGTGTCCTATTTTCATTGTCTATGGCTTTCACCGCTTTGAGCAACTCGATACCGTTCATACCTGGCATCCTAATATCTGAAATAATTATCTCATGCCTCTTATTCTGATACAGTTTAAAGCCATCCATACAGTTGTCAAGACTATCAACTTGATAGCCCATTGCGTCTGTCAAGAAGTTGTTTATTGCTCTTCTGCTATAATCATCATCGTCAATTAGTAATATTCTCATCTGTTTCCCTTCACTAAATTTCCATTAATTAATAATATATATTTTTGTTCTAATGTCAAGATAAAATTGTGATTATTGTAATATACGCATTCCACAATTCACCTTTCTTTTTTAAACAACACACCTTTTGGTCCTCGCTACGCTGCGGGTGAGGTACTTTACTTAGTAAAGGTTAGGAACTTCGCCTTCGTCGAAGGTTAGGTAAAAAATCAATTGATTTTTGTTTTTCATAAGGAAGAATATTCATTTGAAATATTCTATCATTCACAATAATAGAGGCTGTCGCATTGTAACCAAGATAACTTATAAAAGAATAAAGCAGACTCATAAATTAAAACATCACCCTCTATATATAGGGCTTATAAAACGTGCTTTTTTGAAAACTATTTTCACCCATATCAGCAGGTGCCTACTACAAGCGGACCTACAGCGATTTTTTTTACCATCGATACAACTAATCTATAGGAAAATTATGTTTGTGCTAAATAAAAAAGTTGTATTCCAAACCAGTAGCGCAGCGAGGAATAAATAATAGAATAATGAATTAATCAAATTGTTCTTGACAGAAATACACAGTTTTGCTATATTATAATAAAAAAAGAAAATGGAGGGTAAGATGACAGTTAATGCGCAGATTTTCAGGCAATATGATATTAGGGGAATTGTTGGTTCTGATTTAACAGAAGAGACACTATACTTGATTGGCAAAGGTTTTGGGACTTATTTAAATAATCGTAATTTAAAAACTGTTGCGATTGGTGGTGATGCGCGCCCCTCTACGCCTGCGTTTAAAGCACAGTTTATCAAGGGGCTAATTGAGACAGGCTGTGATGTGACTGACATTGGATTATGTGCGACACCTGTGCTATATTTTGCGATATGGAAGCTTGGTGTTCAGGGTGGAGCAATGATTACTGCTTCACACAATCCTTCAGAGTACAATGGTATTAAGCTCAATGAAGGCTTGGCTTCGGTTTATGGTGAGCAGATTCAAGAAGTTTTACAGATTATTCAAAAGGGCGATTTTGCACAGGGTCAAGGCTCAGTTAAAGAGTTTAAAGGAATTATTGATGTATATAGCGACTATTTAGTTGAAAACATCAAGTTAAAGCGCCCAATTAAGTGCGTTGTAGACGCAGGTAATGGTGCTGGCGGCAATATTCTACCTAATATATTGCGTCGTTTGGGCTGCACGGTAAAAGAAATGTACTGTGAAGTTGATGGCACATTCCCAAATCATCATCCAGACCCTACCATTGAAGAATATATGACTGACTTGATCGCTGTGATGAAACAAGGTGAGTATGAGATTGGCTTTGGGCTTGATGGCGATGCTGATCGTATTGGCGTGATTGATGAAAAGGGTAAAATGCTCTATGGTGATCAGATTTTAAATATCTTTGCACGCGATTTCTTGGCAGAAAACCCTGGTGAAGTTGTCTTAGCGGATGTGAAATGCTCAAAAAACCTCTTCGATGATATCAAAAAAAGAGGGGGAAAACCAATCATGTACAAGACAGGGCATGCAAATATAAAAAATAAAATGAGGGCAGACAAAATCAAGTTTGGTGGAGAAATGTCTGGGCATATCTTCTTTGCTGATCGTTATTTTGGCTTTGATGATGCAATGTATGCTTGTTGTCGCTTTGCTGAGATTATTGCAAAATCAGATAAAAAATGCTCACAAATGCTGGCAGATCAACCAAAAATGTATTCTACTCCTGAATTACGCTATGAAATAGAAGAAGAAATAAAGTTCGCTCTTGTCGACAAAGTGCGCGATTACTTTATCAAAGAAGGATATGATGTGAATGCTACCGACGGTATGCGCGTGACCTTTGAAGATGGTTGGGGCTTGATTCGTGCATCCAATACACAGCCTGTCTTAGTCTTGAGATTTGAAGCAGAAACAGAAGCACGCTTAAAAGAAATACAAGGGATGATTGAAGGCAAATTGACCGATTTTAAAGCATAAATCAAAAGAGCTTAAAGAAAAAGTGCAAGAAATTTTGCACATTAATAGATGATTAATTATTTGGGCTTGGGCACTATACGGTGCCTAAGCTTTTTTTTTAAAAAAGAAGACTCAACCAACAAATTATTGGCAATAGAGTGGCGCAACTTTCCTTTTTTATTTATTCTTTTCAACTTCTCTATGAAATTCTATATACTTTTCCAGATTATATTGGGAGTAATCCTTTTTTTTCTGAGTATAATGCATTATTGCGATCAATATCCAGAGAATTACACCAAGAAGTAAAAGCGCCCGTGTTACCCGCCATATCTCTTTTGTCTTTTTCATTTGACATCTGCCCTCTCATAATTGCTGTCAGTTAATCCCAATACTTTCTGTCCAGGCTACGATAGTTTACAGCCTCACTGATATGTTGCATCTGAATATCAGTACTACCATCTAAGTCGGCAATAGTTCTTGAAACTTTAAGGATTCTGTCATAAGCTCTTGCAGATAAACCTTTTTTCTGCATAGCAACTCTTAAAATTTCTTTACTGCCTTCATTGAGAACGCAATATTTTCTAATAAGTTTTGAGGTCATTTGTGCATTACAGTATATTGATTCATTTTTAAAACGTTCTAATTGGATATTGCGACAATCATTTACTCGTTTTCTAACATCGATTGATTTTTCTCCATTGGGTGTAGACATTAATTCATTATAATGGAGCTGAGGGACTTCGATATGCAAATCAATACGGTCTAAAAGCGGACCAGAGACTTTCGAGCGATAGCGCACTATTTGTTGGGGAGGGCAATTGCATGAATGCCCCTCGATATGTGAGCCATAGTAACCGCATGGGCAAGGGTTCATTGAAGCAATAAGCATAAACTTTGCAGGGAATGAGAGAGTCTGAGTAGCACGTGCAATAGTCACAAAGCCATCTTCGAGTGGTTGACGCATCACTTCTAATGCAGACTTTTTAAACTCAGGTAATTCATCTAAAAATAAAACGCCATTATGAGCCAGAGATACTTCTCCTGGCTTGGGATAAGAGCCACCACCAATGAGCGCAATATCAGAAATTGTATGGTGTGGCGAGCGAAACTGTCTATTTGTAATAATGCCACTATTTTTACCTGTCAATAGACCTGCTACAGAAAAGATCTTGGTTGTTTCTAAGGCTTCGTCCATGGAAAATTCTGGCAGGATAGAGGGTAAACGGCGTGCAATCATAGTTTTGCCAGAGCCTGGAGGTCCAATCATTAAGAGATTATGACCGCCACTGGCAGCGACTTCCATTGCCCGCTTGACATGATATTGCCCCTTGACATCAAACATATCATCTGAAACGACATTTAAATATGAGAATATTTCTTGTGTGTCAACGACCAGGGGTGGTATTTGGATAGTATTTTCTAAAAACTCTACTGTTTCTCTAAGGTTTTCAACTGGATATACGTCTAAACCTTCGATCATAGCTGCTTCTTGAGCATTTTCTTTGGGAACAATTATACCTTCCATGCCATCTCTTTTTGCAGCCAATGCCATAGGTAACAAGCCTCTAATGGGGCGAACTTCACCATCTAAAGACAATTCGCCTGCGATAGCTAATTTCTCTAATTTTAAACTCTTGACTTGCTTGGTGGCAGCCATAATAGCTATAGCAATTGGCAAGTCAAGTCCGACATCATCTTTTTTTAAATCGGCTGGCGCCAAATTGACCGTATATTTTCGCGCATAATAATTATAACCTGCATTATTAATTGCAGATGCAACCCTATCTTTACTCTCTTTAACAGAATTTGAAGGTAAACCTACCATAAAAAAGCCAAAAGTACCTCCACTTACATCACATTCGACGATTAGCTTCTCGGCATCGATGCCATTTAAAGTATAAGAAATTGAGCGTGCAAACATATTCCCTCTTTTTAAACCCTAAAAATAATATATCTTTTAAACTTGCAGAGACGCTTGCACGCCTCTGCCCCATATCTATTAACCTTAATTATAAAATTCTTTACGAAAATTGATCAGTGATTCTAAAACCTTTTTATCGTCCAATGCTATGATCTGAGCAGCAAGTAATGCTGAATTCTTGGCTCCATCTACGGCAACTGTCGCTACAGGGATGCCTGGAGGCATTTGAACGACTGCATACAGGGCGTCAATACCACTTAAGGCAGAACCAGAAAGTGGTACACCTATGACGGGTAAGAGAGTCATTGAGGCGATAACACCAGGCAAATGAGCTGCCATTCCTGCCATTGCAATGATCACTTTTACTCCATCTTTCTCAGCTGAATCAATCAAGGTTTTAACTCGCTCTGGTGTTCGATGCGCAGAAGCAGTATGCATATCATTACTGATCCCAAGAGCATGTAATTGCTCTACAGCCTTTACTGCATGGGGCAAATCAGACTGACTACCTACAATTATTCGAACTAATGGCATAAGATTGACCTCTAACTCTTTATTGGTTGAGTGGCATCATAAGCTTCGATAAGCGCCATAACTTCTTCTGGTGTGTTTGCTTCGGAAAGTTTACGTAAGTTATCGCCTGTCTTTAAAAACTTTGAAATAAAAGATAAAGAGAACAAATGCTGCATATCTGTGTGCAAAATTAATAAAAAGAAAATGGTCACTGGTTTATTGTCTGGTGCGTCAAACTCAACACCTTCAATAGATCTGCCAAAGAGAATCGATGGAGTCTTGATCTTGGTTGGATGCATATGACGTGGGTGAAGTAGAGCAACCCCTTCGCCAACTGCTGTAGAGACAAGCTCTTCGCGTGCTACTACCACTTCATAAAGCCAACGATGATCACGAACCAATTTTAAATCGCGTGCTTTTTTAGACATAACTGCGATAGCCTCGTATTTATTGTCTGCCTCAAAGTCTAAAAAGATATTTTCCAACTTAAAATAATCTTGAAAACGACAAATTGTTCTCTTCATTGCCAAATATGCCTCATCAGTTTTGTTTAAGTTTGATAACCATTCGTCTATTTCGTCCTTATCAAGTTTGACAGTTTTACCTGTTTTTTGTTCTTTAAATGTGCCAGAATTAATCATTTCGATAATCACAGACTCAGCTACTTTTAAATATTTGGCTGCCTCTGCAACTGTAAATAATGTCTTTTCACTCATTATAAACTCCTTTCATTTTTTCATATTAATACCAATATTATAATCTTTTTACATTGTCAAGGCAATATTTTCTTTTTTAATTTACTCTATGTATTTTCTACTATTTGTTATAAAAAACCACCTCTATTATTGCATCTTCATACTGATTTTTTACCTTACCAAAATAATGTAGGGGCGAGCTGTGCTCGTCAGAAAGCGACGAAGTCGCATTTATCGCTTCTGCTACCTTAAAAAAAAACCTTTCACAAATGTGAAAGCTCCTAACCTTCGACGAAGTCGAAGTACCTAACTTTTCACGAAGTGAAAATACCTAACCTTTACGAAGAAAAGTACCTAACCTACAACAAAACAAAAATTAAATAATTTTTTTATTGACAAAGATAATAATAAACTATAGTATTATACCTAATTGCTAAAAGGAGGCAACTAAATGGCAAGCGATATACATAGAAAACAAAGAATATACGGGATACTTTTCATCTTATGTTTATTATTTAGTAGCGCACTTTTCGCTCAATTCCCTGAAGGATTTGAAGGCGGCGCAATTCCAAGCATGTGGACTGTCTATAATGTTGACGGCGACACAAAGCAGTTTACTGCAGTGAATAATGGTGCAAATGCGTATGAAGGCGCTTGGACTGCAGACGTAGGCTGGAATGCAAGAGGAAATAATGATTGGCTTGTCACACCACAAATCAATGTCACAAATGACCAAAAAGTTCTAAAATTCTATGCAAGATCGACACACACAAACTATTACGAAGATTTCAATATCAAACTATCTACAACTGGTAATGCTGTTGCAAACTTTACTGTAAATGTCGCAAGTTATACTTCAATACCAAATGAATGGACTGAATATATCGTCGATTTAAGCT
>JAKPKU010000241.1 GCA_029553545.1 Candidatus Cloacimonadota bacterium | reverse complement strand
CTGTACGACATTTCAAAACACTGCATTGTCCATTGTACAGAGAATGGTTTTAAAGAAAATAATGGAATTAGAAAGCTTTACAGGCTCGAAAAAACTGTATAATAGCAAATTAGACTTTGATGATGAACTTCTGTTGTATTATTATAATTACCTAAATAAGCAGTGTGTAAATGAAAAAAATACTCTGTTATTTATTAAATCGCTCTGCAAAATGCCAACATTGATAGATGTGTGCTCTGTCAAGCATTTAATGCCTGTAAATATCATCGCTTTTAGCCATAACTCCGACTTTGTAGCAAGTGCTGGAAGTGAAAAAACGGTCCAGGTTCTCGAGCTGGCGACTAACCAGATTTATAAATACTATCATAATACAGCCATCACCCAGCTTTATGCAACGCCCGATGGAAGCTCTTTTTTTTCTGAAAGTAAAGAATATTTGATTAAAAAATTTAACCTGAAAAGTCATGTAGTTGATGGTGAAGAAACAAAGAAATCTCCTTTCGAGACCGTTGCTTACTCCAATAGTAAAGGGTTTGTAGCTGAAAAAAATGAAAATGAGTTTAAAATATATGATTACCTCCAAGGTAAAACAATAGTTCATTTCAGACATACAAGTTTTATCAACAATATAATCATTAGCTCAAACAATAAATATGCAATTGCATTTACCTCTTTTGAAATTATTATTGCCCATATTGATGCCCCTGAAAAAATGAATATTGTCAAATCAAAAAGAGTGATCAATAGTGTCGATGTATCGTCCAATAGTCGATACATAATTGTTGCATTGGGAGATAGATGGAAAGGTGAAGTGAAAATCATTGAGCTAAATACAAGACAAATATTATGGAACAAAGAATTTGAAAACAGTGTAACTGGCGCCAGGTTCTCTCACGATTTAGAGTGTTTTTCGATTTGCCAAGTTGTGAAAGACAAGTCAATGATTACTATACATGATACTTTTTCAAAAGAAATAACAGCCACGATGAACTCAAGTGCCATCATCAATAGCCACTTTTTCTGGACAAATACAAACTATGTTGTCCTTGTTAGAGAAACAGATGTTTTAATCTTTGATTATGTAGAAAATGTTGCCTTTAAGAAATTTAAGTTTGAAACTCAAGTCAATTGCTGCTGTATTTCCAAAGAGGGTAGCTGGCTTGCTATTAGTACTGAAAACATAGTAAATATTTATCATTTACTTGATATCCAAAAGCAAGCTGCGTATAATCTGGTGCAAAGCCTTTTAGCATTCCAAGCGGAGCAAGACACGGATTTTCTCAGTTATTTATTAAAAAACAAGAGCACACTGATCAATGAGAGCCCAATTGAACATAAAAAATGCATTCAGTTTGCACTTGATTATTTAACACCATAAGATGCGGTTACAATAACTAAGTTTCTTTTTCAAAAAAAGAAATTGCCTTTACTAAGAATTGCATTATATTTATAATAAAAAATGGAGGATAGCATGAAAGAAAAAGTATTAGAAATGCTTGAAAAAGTTAGACCATCCTTACAGGCTGATGGTGGTGATGTTGAACTCATCAATATCACAGATGATGGCATTGTAGAAGTTCGCTTAAAAGGTGCTTGCGGTAGCTGCCCAATGGCTACTTTAACCTTAAAAGCAGGAATAGAAAGAGTCTTGAAAGAACATATTCCAGAAGTCAAAGAAGTACGTCAAGTATAGCTTTACAGAGGGTGTTCATCAGCGAATACCCTTTTTTATTTTATCTAAATAGAGGATAATAATGAGATATTTGCTAATTGCACTGATATTGTGCCCTATTGCATTGTTTGCTCACGTGGATGATAAGGTATTTATGGAATATTATAATGAGCAAAACTTTACAAACTTTTTAAAGACAGTGTCTTACTATGGCGATAGAAGCGATCAAAATAACGATGTAGAAAGTGATTGCATTTTGATGAATGCCCTTTTTCTTGAACTGCAAAACACCTTGAGTAGAGTCTTAGAGAATATCGATTCTTTGAGCTTTTTTGACAAGTTCCAAACTGCAAATATGCTTTTGAAGTTGGGTCACCTGGAGCAAGCCCTCATTCTTTACGATGATTTACTTGTTGATGCACCAAATTGGTCTTGTGCCTTGAGATATAAGGGCGAAGCTTACTTTAAAATGAAAGATTATGAAAAGGCAGAAAGTGAATTAATCAAATCTATCGAGGCAAATGATCAGCACTACGATGCTTATTTAATGCTGGCAGACGTGTATCAGCAGCAAAGTAAGTATCAAAAAGCTTATGATATAATGCAAAGTGCTTTTGCTTTTAGAGGAGAAAATATCGCAGACGAAGAGGAAATCTATTCGTTGGAAGCTATTGAAACAATGTATCTTGATATCTTAAAAGGGCTTAAAAAGACAAAAGAAATAAATGAATGGAAAAAGAGAATCAATTCTAAAAAGTAATATATCTTATCTTTTTAAAATACTATCCAAAACTTCGACATAATTACGCATTTTCGCTTCACACTCATGTACGCCATGCTCATCTTTCCATTTGTTTTCATAGATCATTTCTAATGTTTTTACTACAAAGAACTGGAAATGCTTTAGCCTTTCTACGATTAATGACACATGCTTATATGTTATTGGATCATCGCAGGCATTATTGTATGCTTCCACATACCACTCCTCATAATAATCACAAAAATCAAGCGGCGGTAATTCGCTGATGAATAGTACGAAATCATAGCAAATAGGAGCATAACTTAACTTCTCCCAATTAATTACCAGGGGCTTACCTTCGCTATTAAAGCCAATATTAATATATGAAAAGTCGCCATGATGCAAAGAAAAGGGTATCTTCTTTAAATAATTATTCATTTTAGCAGGATTGTATTTTGTTTTAATTTTTGCAAGTCTTAACTCGCCAATATGCTTTTGAAGCTTTTTTAAGCTTGGGAAAAACCAGCTCCATTCTTTTTTTATTTGCTTAGTCTCTTCTTCTGTCAATTGATCACACAATACTCTATAGAAAAAATCATATACACTCTGAAACTGACAAGCATGTTCCCAATTTTGCCCTTTCAATTTAGCGTCCTTAATTGCAGTTCTGGTGATCAAGTTTTTTACATGCTCTTTTGAGGGCAGAGTTGGAGGTCCAAATCTCTTTTTATCTTCAAGGAAATCACGATAATAAACATATTTTTGGTCGCCAAATAGTATCGGAATATCAAAAAAGCGTGTAAAGATCTTTTTATATTCAGAATTGAAAAACTGTATTTCTCGACAGTTATGATCTTGGCTAATCAGCATTGGCATATCAAGCTCTGGGTATTTTTTTTCTATTACATTTAGTTGTTTGGTTTGATCATCTTCAGAATAACAAATATCAAGTAACTGATACTGTTTTAATCCGTATCGAGTGAGCTTTAGCGCTTCTTCTGCCTTTTTAACATCTATTAATTTCGCATTCTCAGAAATATGCTTATTTAAGAAATTCTGTATCCTTGTCTTCATTCCCCCTCCATCCTCGAATAAAACTATATTCTAACAGACAACATTCTAACCAAAATTATTATTCAATACAATTTCTGTCAACTATTATTTTACATTTTAGCAGAAAAAGCTAAAACTATCATAGAGTATATTTGATTTTGCTTATTTAAATGAGGGGGTTGATTAATGCACAAACTTGGTTTTCAGACTCGAAGCAAGTTGAAAATTGAGAGATGAGATATGAAATGTAATCGATCTGAGCCCACTAAGGAGAGTTGTTGGTATAAAAAAATCATCTCTAAACCCGCTCGGAGTAGGCATCTGCTGATTTGGGTAAAAATAGTTTTCGAAAAACACCATTTTGTAAGCCCTATATATATAGAGGGTGATGTTTTTTATTTATGATACAGCTTTATTCTTTGATAAACTATTTTGGGTATTATGCAACAGCGTCAAAAAATGTGATTAATGCTTCTTGATCATGAGTTCAGGCGAGCGAGTTAATTTTTTTTAAATATTGTTTGACAAAAAAGCAAAGCCTGGTATTATTAAAATATCATAGAGTGAATAATAATAATAAAATTACTAAAAAAGAATGGAGGCTTACGTGAAAAGGTACATATTAATCTTAGCACTTGTAGTTAGTCTATCATCAACGCTTTTTGCTTGGGATTTATCTCGACAAACAGCATTCCCTAGCACTTTTGCTGGTAGCTGCAAAATCAACAATCACTTCTGGGCAGTTGGCAGTGGCGGTGCAGTTGTAAAGTCAACTAACGGTGGTACTACATGGGAATTTGTAGAGAGCCCTGCTTTTGACGCTGCATCAGCAACCTATAAGACAGTCAATGCAGTATCTTTTGCAGATGAAAATAATGGAGTTATTGTCGGTAATAGCGGCTTTGTTGCTTATACTGATAATGGCGGTCAAACATGGACAGAACAGGTCCAGGGTATCAGTATTTTTGGTTCAAGCCATGTTAAAACAGCTCAGTTTTTACCATCAGGCAAACTCATTATCGCTGGTGGAGGCGGGCTAATTGCTTATTCAACAAACTTTGGGGCTACTTTCACCGCTGTTCCTTCACCAACAACATCAATAATAAATAGTATTTATATGGAAGAGTCTGGATTGACCTTCTTTGGCTGTGGCACTGCTACTGTTTATAAATCTGAAAACTTCGGCGCAAGCTGGACAGCGGTAAACATCAATAATGTAAATAATCCTAATATTTACTCTATTAAAAAAATCGGCACACGCCTCGTTTTAACTGGAAATAAGGGCTATATTGGCTTTAGTGATGATAATGGTGCAACCTTTACCCATCACGACAATGTCGGTTCCAGCTCTGCCTCTATCTATGATACGGCATGGAATGGGACCATTGGCTATGCTGCTGCAAGTAATGGCTTTATTGTAAAAACTAATGACAATTTTACCACTGTTACAGCTTCAAATACCCATTATACAGATGCTATAAGAGGCTGCGCTTTTAACTCTGCAAATGAGCTAATTGCCACTGCTGCATATGGTTCACTGATGAAGTGGGATACAACTATTAATGATTGGCAAAATCTTGTGCCAAATGCCTTTGACTTATATGATGTATCAATTGGCAATGATAATACTTGGTACGTAGTCGGCGATCGCGCATCCATGTACAAAACCACAAATGCTGGTCAAAGCTACAATCAGATATTTGTCCAAGATGAGACCGCTTTTCTCTATGCAGTAAAATTCTTTGATGCAAACACAGGTTTAGTAACAGGAAAGACTCTTGGCAATATTTATCGCACAACCGATGGCGGCGATACTTGGACAAGTTTTACAGTGCCAAATGTCACTTCTACAAAGATCTTTCGCAGCTTTTCTTTTATTAATGATCAAATCGGCTATGCTATTGGAAATGAGTTCAATGCTAAGACTACCGATGGTGGTATCACCTGGACTACTTTAGCAAACACAGGACTCGGCACGCCTACACTCTATAGTAGCTATTTTAAAAATGAAAACACTGGCTTTGCAGGCAGTACAGCAGGCGCTGTTTACCTTACTACAAACGGTGGGGCAAACTGGACAAGCTTTGTTTTAGGCAATAAAACAATCACTGATATTTTCTTTTATGATGATGATAATGGCTTTATTCTAACCGAAGCAACTGTCGCAAGCGGCAATGTAACTCAAGCTGGAAAGCTCTTCCGGACAACCAATGGCGGTATGACTGTCGCTGATTGGACAGAAGTCGCCATGCCTGTCAGTGTTGGTACTTTAAACAGCATCACACGTTTGCAAGATGGAACTCTCTATATCGCTGGATATAGTAATAATGCCAGCCAGCAAGGCACTAACTGGGCTATACTCAAGTCCACAGACAATGGTACAACATGGACAGAGGAGAGTTTGCCTTCTTTAACTTTCAACCCTACTCAGTTTAGAAAGATTAGAACAAATAACAATAAAGTCGTTGCTATTGGCAATAATCAGCTTATTATGAGCGAAACCCTGCAGAGTTCAGGCGACCTTTATGCGGCAGATCTTTTCATCTCTGAGTATATCGAGGGTAGTTCAAATAATAAAGCAATAGAAATCTTTAATGGTACTGGCGAAACTGTCGACTTGACAGCGTATAAAATCAAGCTCGCTGCCAATGGTAATACTTGGAATGAATCAAATACTTATCAAATGACTGGCACTCTTGCTCATGGCAGCACATTTGTTATTTGTCACAATCAAGCAAATGCCGCTATTAAAGCATTGTCTGATGTATATCCAAACTCTGGCAATCCTACCAACTATAATGGTAATGATTGCGTTGGTTTATTCAAAAATGATGCTCTTATAGACATCTTTGGCATTTATAATACTGGAAATAGCTCCGAACCAAACTTTGATGTTGCTGGCGTTGTTGGCGCTGCAGCAAACCATACACTTATCAGAAAGCCTACTGTCATATCACCTACTACTGACTGGGCGTCCTCTGCGGGCACAGATGAGAATGATTCAGAGTGGATAGTCTATCCTATCGATTATATTGATGATTTGGGACAGCATACATTTACTCCACAAGCTCCTACAGCTACTTTCACGCCTGTTATCACTCCGGGAACAGGTTCATATTACAATTCTGTTGAGGTGGCTATTGAATGTGCAACTCCAGATGCAAATATTTACTACACTGTAGATGGCACAGACCCAAATAATCAATCTACCCTTTATACAATACCATTTAATATCACTCAGACTACAACTTTAAAGGCTATCGCTTATGCTGAAGGTCTTGATCCAAGTAGTATTGCATCAGTAACTTATACCATTATTACACCTATTCAAAATGCAAACATTGCTGCATTAAGACTACAAAATGATGATAATACCACTATCTATCAGCTTAATGGTGAAGCTATTGTAACATTTAAACAAACATATCGCAATCAGAAGTTCGTGCAAGATGCTACGGGCGGTATTTTAATTGATGATGTGGCAAATATCTTAGGTAATTATAATGTATTTGACGGCATAACCGGAATAGTTGGCAAGCTCACTACTTTTGGTGGAATGCTTCAATTTACACCTGTATTAGCTGGTAATCCTGCAAGCTCAACTGGCAATCAAGTCTCCCCAACCACTGTCGCTTTAAATACATTTAATACCAACTTTGAAAACTATGAATCACGTCTTGTAAAGATTGAGGGCGTACATTTTACCTCGACTGGCAACTTTGCTAATGGTCAAATCTACTATGCAATGAGTGGCGCTGATACTCTCAAATTCAGAACTACTTTCTATGATGTTGACTACACAGGTACCGCTATACCTGCAGGTAATCTATCTATTGTAGGTATTGCAAACTCTACTGACGCTGGCAACTTTATCAGTGCAAGAAATGCTGCTGACTTTACAGTGCTGGTCGCTAATCCTCCACAAGGACTGCAATATACTATCACTGATGATGCTATTCATTTGAACTGGAGCGCTCCTGCTGCAGGATCAACTGGCACACTCTCTTCCTATAATATCTATAAAAATAATAGCCTCTTAGCAAATTCTACCACCACAAGTTACAGTGACGCAGCAATTGAAGCGGGCACAACATACAGTTACTATGTCACGGCTCTATACACAAACCCAAGTATTGAGTCTGCTCCATCAAATACCATTCAAGTTACCATCGAAGGCGATACACCTACCCTCTACCCACCACAAGATTTAACTGGCGAAGTAGTAGGTTCTGATGTTACACTCAACTGGATGGAAGCTGGCGCTCCAACTGCTTGGATCACTCACAGCGGTCAATTTGGTAATAACTCTATCGGCACAAACGCTGC
>JAKPKU010000239.1 GCA_029553545.1 Candidatus Cloacimonadota bacterium | reverse complement strand
AAAATACACTGCCTTTCAGTCTGGCCGGTAAACTCTTCGATGATATTCGCACTCAAATTGAAAAAGAACGCTCAACTACCCAGGCTGACGTTATCCGCGAACATGCTGCGGAATTGGCGAAAAAAATAGTCCGTGTTGTTGAAGAGCCTGAACCTATCTATAAAGAAAAACTGTCTGCGGAAAAAATGCTGGAATTGGAAAGGCGCATAGAAAAACTTCTTAAAGCTGGCGACGCTGCCAGCATAGAAAAAATACTTGGTCTGTCGGAAAGAGATGCCGCGCGTATTTTAAATCAAATAGAAACTCTCGAAAAAAGTGATGTATTTTTGATTAGGCCATTAATCGAAGAAAAGAAAGAGATTGAAATTCAGTTAAAAGAACTTGCCTCATCCGTCCGGAGTAAAGGTGCAACAGAATCTGAACAGGAGCTTTTTGCAAATCTTCAGGAGATTATCGAAAATTGTTCAATTCAAATAGGCAGAAAAACGGAGCAATTAAGAGTTGTTGAAGATGAAATATTGACTATTGAAAATCGTATTCACGAAATTGAAGCTGAAATTGAAAAGCTTTATGAAAAGCACCATCTTTCTAAAGATAAAGCAGATTTTATTTCAGAATGTGATGCAATCGCCAATCTTCTTAATCAATTTGTTGTCAGACTGCGGAAAAACAAAATTCATCTGTTGCAAGAAAAAACATTTGAAATGTATCGACGCTTATCCAGCAAAGCGGGGCTTATCAAAGATATTCAGATAGATGATAAAACTTATGAAATAAAAATAATTGACCGTTCAGGTCATGAAATCAAAAAATCCGGGCTTTCCGCGGGCGAGAAAGAGGTATTTGCTGTTTCATTACTTTGGGGCCTTGCTCAAACAAGCCAATTAAAATTGCCTATTATTATCGATACGCCACTTTCCAGGCTTGATAGTATGCATAGGGATAACATTGTAAATAACTACTTCCCCAATGCAGGAGAGCAGGTAATTATTCTTTCTACTGATACAGAGATTGATACAAATTATTACAGAAGTTTAAAAGGACATCTTGCGGGTGCAGCTAAACTGGAATTTGATCAGAGGCAGGAATTGACAACAGTGAAATCCGGCTATTTTTGGGAGGCGTAATATGGCTGACAGACTATATACAACCAGAGAAACTGATGAGATATTGAGTGCGCTGCGGCTTGAAACGAAACTAGAAAAATACATTCTTGCTCGCATAGCTTTTTCAATATCTTTAACAGAAGATGGCATTAATGTTCCCGCATCAAGAGATTTCAGCGGCACAGAAATGAAAAGACCAACCTTTATAGGGCAAGATGAACTGTTTATAAAAACCTTAATATGTGAGGTATATAAAAAATCTGACATTGATGAAGAAAGTTTTTACTCCAATAAATCCATAATAAAAAACCACGTTGACAGCGGGGCAAAAAAACTAAAAATGCTATTTGAAGAATCAGGGAATAATGCTGACCTGATGATAAAGAAGTTGATTGACCGTGTCGAATTCAGGGGACGCAAAGAAATTCTTGGAAAAGGTTTTGAAATATTTCTTGGCAAAGAAGCTCTCTCGAAAAAAGATGTTGTCATGGCAATTAATGACACAGCAATTCATGCAAATTCTCATATGGCCATAATGGGAAAACCAGGAGTTGGCAAAACTCAGTTCCTACTTAAGATTATGACAGACATTAGACTTCAATCTAATTTTCAAACAAATTTTATATATTTCGATTATAAGGGCGATGTTGTTGATAATCAAAAATTTTGCGATATAGCGAGAGTGCAGGCTTATCGTTTATTACAAGGCGATCAAATACTACCAGTCAATCCTTTTATGTTGCCGGCATATGATGAACAAACGATAAGTGTTTCTGCCAGAGAAAAAGCGGAAAGCTTTGCATCAATTAACTCGAAGCTAGGAGTCGTGCAAAAAGGCGCCCTAACAAACGCTATCAGATCTGCTTATGCGCGCCGTGCAAATACGACGACACCCTATCCTGACTTTCGAGATGTTTATGAAATTGCACGCGCTACATATGAAGAAGAAAGAAAACAGGATGACAGTCTTATCGAAGTATTAAGAGATCTATCCGAATTTAATCTTTTTTGGGCTCATGGTTGCGAAGTTTCGCCTATAGAAAAATTATCTGATCGAACATTGCTAGTTGATTTGCATGCGATGCCGGTATTGAAAGAGCTGGTAGCTTACCTTGTTATTGAAAGACTCTATAAAGAAATGACAGTTATGCCTGATAGTCCAGTAAGCGATAATAGACGAACCATAAGAACAATTTTAGTGATTGATGAAGCCCATAATTATCTGAATCAAAAAAATATATTTTTGGAAAGAATAATACGAGAAGGGAGATCTAAAGGTATTGTTGTTTTCTTTGCTAGTCAATCACCAAGTGATTATCAGCAGAGGTTTTTTAATTTCCAAGAGCTTTTAGAGTTTGCATATATTTTTCAATGTGAGGGATTTTCCGCCCCAGCAATTCAAGATATTCTTGGATGCAGTCCAAAGACGGCTAAAGATCTTCAAACAGAAGTTGCAAGATTAGAACCTTGGCAGGTTATTAGCAGGAGTCCTGATAAAAAAGATGAATTCGTAAAATTTACTGCTGAAGCATTCTTTAAAAACCATTAAATTCAAAAGGTATTATGAAAGATTAGATTAATGGATAATCTTCAGTCGCGTATAGAGCACGTTATATCTGAAGCTAAAGGTATTATGAAAATATTTGAGTCTGTATTTGCTGATTCAAATAGAACAGTTTCATTTAAGCAAGTAAAAGAAATAGAAAAAACTGTTGAAAAATTTAAAAAACAAAACTTGCCCGTGCCAGAAGAATTAAAAAATTTAAAATTAGCATTATTATCGAAACATGAAAATCACAAAGAAATGACGGCGATGTATAATAAATTCCAACAAAACCTTAAAAATATCGCGTCATCAGTAATAATTCAAAAAAATAGATCATTTCAAAATAAAGAGACGATAATTAGATGTTCTGCTTATCGGAAACCGGCAAATTATGAAAAACCATTAGGCAGTAAAGGTAATACTAACTTAGAGGATTATTTGATACCTGTTATCAAATTAATGTGGCGTGGGAATAGTCACATGGAAGCATTTAGGAAAATTGCAGAGAAACTTGATGTTAGATATAACACTGTCAGCGCACAATGCACAAGAGCCCTTGGATTATCTACAGATCAATTTGTAAATTCTGTTAAATCAAAAGAGATAGTTAATATAATCAAGAAAAAATATTTCGAATCCAAAGCTTTAATTGATGCTGAGCTTAAGTAAAATATTATAATATACTATTTAGGATAATTATTAGGGGTCAAATCTTTATTATTGATATTTCGCAGAGCTAGGGACATCGAGATAGAAACGCTGTCATTTAAACAGGCATTTTAAAGATCATGTTTTATTCTTTAATAATATGTAAAAGTCAGCATCAATCCGCATAATAATATTTATAAGGGTTGAATAATTTACATTTTCAGGAGATATTTGAACCATGATAAATAAAGAACGCTACATTAGTGTATTATCCCAATTATTAAATGCCTATTACGAGAAAACTAAACGGACAGGATCTGCGTCTAAAGAAAGCAAGCAATATATTGATGGTTATCTGACCGCGGCCAGATCCTCAGATCTATTTCAATATGAAGAATTAAAGAATATTGTTGAAAAAATTCATTTAAAGGCTTTTGGGAAAACTATTCAGGGTGATCGTGATCGGGGTCGCATCTTTATTTTTGACATTTGGTAAATAAGAAAGTGTGAAGAGTGAAAGGTTAAGTGTGAATTGAATCGAGTGAAATAAATGGGACGATTCTATTTGATTGAAAGGGTAAAGTCTCCGGCATTCCCTGCATGCGCTGGGGTTCCCTGCCGGGCCAAATAATTATGCTCTTGAATTCTTGCCGCATGGTGCCTGTCTTTTTCGAAACCTTCCTAATGAATTATCTCCAGAAAAATACGGATGGATACTTGCTATTAACAGA
>JAKPKU010000044.1 GCA_029553545.1 Candidatus Cloacimonadota bacterium | reverse complement strand
GCTTTTTGTGAAGTTCTTGAGGGTATAAAGGGGGAGATTAAGGCTATTCTAAGAGCTGGAATAAAATAAAGAGATGGTAGAAGCTGGGACTTTATGCACAAACAGCAATGTTGCTTATGAAGCTGGAGCAAATGCAAGTGCTGTATCAGTAGCAGAAGCATACACAAATGTTTATATTAAAAAAGCTGAGGGTAAAATCTGTTTAGATACGAGATACGACTGGGTTACAAATTACGCCAGTGTTTCAACGATTGGAAAAGAAATCTTAAGAGAGGCTGCATCTTGTTATGCTGCAATCATGGTCATAAACTATGATATGTCAGGTTTCAGTTCAAGACAAGAAGCATTTATCATGATAAATGTTCTGTGGGCAAGATATTCTGACATAGTCAAGAAAATAGTCACAGATAATAAATATAAAGAGTTCATACTCTCAGGCGAGGGGGACATAGATTAAAATGGCTGAGGTGTTACCAATAAACTTCCCACTTCCAAGTGAGAGTGCAGTTGCTAGTTATGATTATTATGACATAGCTGAGGGAACTGGAATGAAGATGTTTTATTTAGTCTCAGTTTATGGAGATTATATTCTTACTGAAAATCCGATTTATGCTGAGACTGTGGAATATAACACAGGAGCAAAAGCACTCACAACTGAATTCACAAAAATTATGGATGTTGATTATGATTTAAGTTCTTTTAACTTTCCAAAAACTGTGAAAGGGACAGCAGTTTGTAGTTTTAGTTTTTTTGGCTTTAAATCAGGCACAGCAGTCACAACAACCAAAATCACTGTTAGAGTGAGGAAATGGGACGGAGTAACTGAGACAGAAATTGGAAATGCTACAACTGGAGATTTATTGAGCACAGCAGCAAAAATATATAAAACAACTTCTTTAATTATACCCTTAACTGAAACAAATTTCAAAATTGGAGATATTTTAAGAGTAACAGTAGAGGGTTGGGGAAAAGAAGCAGCAGCAGACAGCACTCTTGAGATTGGAATAGGGCAAGACCCAATGAATAGAGATGCAACAAGATTGATACCAAGCACAGATGACCCTGTCTCAACCACAGTAACTAAAATATGGATACCTTTCAAAATAGACTTATAAAAAATGGCAGAACTAAATTTATCACAAGCAACAACAACAAACTTCACTGGTGGAGTTCCTGATTATATTGTAAATTCAAAAACTTTAGACGCAATCACACCAAATCAAGAGGAAAGTTATTGGTATTTCGCAGATGCTCCAAAAAACTATGGCTATTATTTTAACATTGCAGAAATATACAATGCAGCGAATGCTTTATGCACTTGGGCATTCTCAAGAGGTTATAAAGTTGAAGACCCTTTAATGAAAGCACAATTAGAGCATATTAGAGGTTCTGGTAATTCAAGTTTCAATAAAATAATGTGGCAGCACGGAGTTGTGAAGCTAATTGTTGGAGATGCTTTTGTTGAAGTCAAGAGAAATGAAAAAGATGTAATTTTAAACATGATACCTGTATCTCCTGAAAGAGTTAGAGTTGTTTTCACAAAATCAGGCTTAATCAAAAGGTATGATATATGGACTGGCTCAGAATGGAAGCCTGTTAAAAAAGAAAATATGCTCCATTCTTCAAACAAACAGATTGCTGACCAGCAACATGGGACAAGTCAGGTTGAAGCTGCAAAATTCATTGTTGATGCCTTAAACGAGGCATTACAAGATGAAAGAATAATAAAACACAGAGACAAGGCTCTTGGGATTGCTTATTATGAAACAGACAAGTCAGGAAAGATTGCATATGCAAATTCACAGATTGAAAAGGCTGTTAAGAATGGTGAAATGGTCGGATTACCAAAGGATACTGTTAAAATCGAAGCATACCCATCAAGAAGCTCCGAAGATAGAACAGGATGGATTAGCTATCTTGAAAACAGGTTTTATCAAATATTTGGAGTTCCTAGAAGTATAGCTTCATCAGATGGAACATCCGAAGTAGGTGGCAAGATGGGTCATGTAATATTTGAGCCTATTTATACAAAAGAACAAAAAGACCTCGAAGATGATTTGTGGATACAACAAGGAATTAAAATCACATTCAACAGACCACCATCACTTGGGGGGATGCAGCCTGAACTTGATGAGAGCAAGAACACAGGACAGATAGGCTTCCAACCTAATGATGTGGCTGCAACAATGGAGAGAGAATAAAAATGGCAATCAAGAAAAAGAAAGAAACAAATTTATATCAGAACACATTTCAACCACAAGGAATGACACAAGGTCAGACTTTCAAAATGCCTGAAACTGCTCTTGTTAATCCTGAGGCTCAGAAGTTAGGCTTAAATGTTGGTTTAACTGATGGAAAGATAAATGTTCAAGATATAACTCCTAAGGTTGCAGAAGCTCCACCAACTCCAACTCAAAATATTTATAAAGGAGTTGATATCTCAAAACCATTCTCAAGCAAAGACTTCTTAACTAAAGAAGACTATGAACAAGCAAAAAAGAGAGCTGAGTTAATGGTTTTAAAGGGTTCACCAAGCACAGAGCAATTAATACAACAACAACAGGCTCAATTTGAAGCTCAACAACTTGCTGGACAAGTCGGACAATTTCAACAATTAGGAGTTGAACCAACAGGTTTAGATGTTGGTCAGGCTGCAACTCAAGGCATTGTTAGGGCTATTCCTAAAGCATTAGGATTTGCAGCAACTGGAGCAGCTGCTGGAGCATTAGGTGGAACAGCTGTTCTACCAGGAGTTGGGACTGCTGGTGGTGCAGTTATTGGAGCAGTTGCAGGTTTTGTTTCAGGTTTAGCATCTTCAATGATTAGCAACTTTAAATCTCAAAGAACTGACACAACTAATGCTCAAAAAAGAGTTTTACATGAGGGCAGACAAAATCTTAATGACTGGGCAAAATTAGCAGCAGCAGACCCGGCAAACAGGGCTTTATACATTAAAAACTTCAATCAACAACTTGCTTTAATAGACCAAGCATATAGACAGATGAAATTAGACACATCAAGAGATTTGGCTAAGTTTGAGACTGCTTTACCTGACTTAGCAGAATTTGAGGCATTTTATATGGCTCAAGGTGAAAGAGATTTTCTAGTTGCAAAGATGTATCAGTCCTTAGGAGTGATGCAAGACCCTGATTATTCATATCAGATGCAAGAACTTGCTACAAGGAGAGGAATGTATCCAAATGGCACAGCATAAAGGTGATTGTTTTATAGAAGTCAGCAATAATGACATTTACAGAGAAATAAAATGTTTAAGAGAAGACTTCACTCAATTAAATTCTAAAAATAAAATTAGCCAGTGGATGTCTGCAACAGCTCTCACTTTGACTGTTGGGGTCATCATAGGCTTTGTATTATCATAATGACAACTAAAAAAACATACGACCCAAAGAAGACTCTTGAAAAGTTTGGAATAGCTTTTCTAGAAGTTCTAATTGCTGGAGCAATAGTTTATTGCACTGACAGAGTAGAATTTCTGATGCTAGTCCCAATATTAGAGGGTTTAAGAAACTGGTTGAAAAATAGAAATAAGTAAAGTTTATAAAGTTCGTTAACTAAGATTTCTTTATGGTAAACGAAGAAGAACAACAACCGATGTCAGTTCTCGACGAGACCAAGGCAGCTATTGAAGAACTCAAAAAAGAGAAAGAAGCAAGTGCAAAACTAAAAGCAGACCTTGAGAGATTAAGGTCAGACCAGCTTTTATCAGGAACTGCAGGTGCAAGAGTTGAACCAACTCCACCAAGAGAGGAGACTGCTAAGGAATACGCACAGAGACTTGAGAGAGGTGATTTCAATAAAACACAATGATAGAAGATGAAGAACTTGGTTTAAAGATTGCTGAGAGTAGCGACGAGGCTTATTGGCATGAACTCAAGAATAAATGTATTAAAGCCATTGAAGCCGAGGAGAGAAACCTAAAAATCAATAAAAGAATGATTGAACTCTGTGATGAACAGCTTAAAATAATAACTTCTTATGTGGGTTAAATAAGTTATTCGGTTAAACGAATAAATCGAAAAGTATTTAAACTTTTAATTCTGATATTTTGGCATGGCAAACGAAGCAGTCCTTGTTTTTGAAACTGAAAAACCAATTCCATTTACATGTTTAGACTGGGTAGGAATTGAAAAAGGTGCTTTGTTAACTTTATCTGACCCATTTACAGTCGCAACATCCTCAGCTGATAATCAAGTATTTGTTGGAATTGCAGCAGAGGAAAAAATAGCCAATGATGGAAAAGTGAAAATAGGTGTTTATATGCGAGGTATATTCAAACTGAAAGTTGCTGCTGGTAATACTACAACAGTCGGACAAGACTGTGTATTAAGAGGAGCAAACGCAATCGGTCTTTATGATACACTAGATGATGAAAAAGGTCTAGTTGTTGGAATGGCATTAGAAACAGGAGCAGCAGGTGAGACAGTCCTTGTTGCAGTAGGTAAATAAAATGGCAGATAAAGCAGGACAAGCAGAAATCAGAAGCATTGATATCTCAAAAGTAGTTGAGGGATATGCAGATGTTGATATAATTCTTAAAAATTATGTAAGGGTTGTTCCTACAAGTGCAAGAGAGATAAGATGGTATCAAAAGACAGCTGGATACTTAACATCTCCAACAACAACAGCAGTGACAACTGATATGATTGAAACAGCATCAAAAGCAATGCCTGTTGTAATTGAGAATAGTTATACAAGAAATACAAGTTATGTTAAAAAGTTCTTTGCTTCATCTCCTTTATTGAGCATTGAAGACTTAAATGATAGTGACCCTGATATATGGGGTGATATAATCAAAGACACTGTAAGAGCAGTTAATAAGAAAGTTGATGCAAGAATATCAACAGTTCTTGATGCTGCTGGATGTGGGACAGCTGCTGCAACTGGAAATGGATGGAATGTTGATGCAGATGGAGACCCATTGCTTGACTTACTTACAGCAAAAGAAAGCATAAAATCTTATGGATATTCAACTGATGACTTAGTAGCTTACATGAACCAAGCAGAAGAAAAATGGCTTATGAGATGGTTAATTTCTATTAAGGGTTCAAGTATTCCAGGCTTTGCATCTTCTAGAATAGAAAATGGCAAGATACTTGAGGTTGTTGGAATTAAAATAGTTTCTGACCCAAATAAAACAACCGATACCGTAACAGTGTTTAGTCCATCTAAAGCTGTAATATGGAGAGAATTTATGCCTATAACTTCAGCAGTAGTTGAAGAACCAGGAATTGGTAAGTCAGTAAGGGTATGGTGCGAGGGGGAGGCTATCAGACCTAATCCTTACGCTGTATTCAAAATAACTGATACTATAAATTAAAGTGGCTCCAATATTACAAGGCGGTCTTAAAGATCATTCTTCTCAGGAACTTGCTTTTACTATTACAAATATGACTCAAGATACAGCTATGGATTGCAATACTGCTGCTGATGCTGAGATTTGTGATGTTCTTGCAACAGTTATAAGAGAGCTTATAAGAAAAGGCATATTAAATGGGACAGTGACTTAAAATGGTTAATGATTATTACTACAATAAAGGAAAGCAAATCACAAGAGAAGAAGCTCATGCTTTGACTGATAAAAGTGGTCTAGTTGTATCTGATAGAGAGGTTGATTTCTCAAAAGAATTTAAAGCAACTAAACTTGGTTTAGCAGAGTTCTACGATGCTGAACTTGAAAAGGAGATATAAATGGCAGCTGGAGATGTAATAACAATAGTAGAGGATAATCTGGCTAAGAAAGGCTGTTATTTTGATGGAACAGATGATTATATTTTAGTCGATGCTCACGCAGTTGAAAGAGTTGCAGCTAATGATACAACAGGAACTTATAGCGTATGGATATATGCTAATAGTTTAACAGGAGCAGACCAATGTATTTTAAGCATAGGAGACAATGATAGTGCAAACGAAATTATGAAATGCTATATAAGAGATGATGGTTATCCAGCTTTATTTGTAAAATTGGGTGGAGCT
>JAKPKU010000233.1 GCA_029553545.1 Candidatus Cloacimonadota bacterium | reverse complement strand
AATTGTCTTGATAATAGATATTTTGAGATCATCTCCATAAATGACCTTTTCGTAGTAGTTGCTATGCTCTCGCAACTTTTCTACCAGTTTGTTTTGAGTAATGCCTTTAGGCATAACAATCCCCTGAGTAGAGGACGAATTATAGGCTAAGCCATTTCTCTTATATATCAGCATAATGGTTTTCCTTTCTTGTCAATAGAAAGTTACACAAACTGTAACCTTTTGTCAATCACATTACAAAGACCGTGATTTTTGCACCACGTTTTTCGGTATGGTATTTGATGAATTCGTCCAGTTCTTTAATATGCTCTTCCCCGTAATGTCTACGAACTTTTACAGGAGGTTTTGATGGGGCAGGACAGCCTCCTAAACCTTGCATGCTTGCTCTAATCTCATCATCATAATCCTCATACCTTTCTTCCCACTCTTCCTCTGTGTGAGCCATAATATAATCTTTATACGCTTGAATTGGGTCAAGTGATTTTTTAATCTTATATGATTCTTCTGTAGGAATCTGAAGAAGAGTATCAAACTCTACAAAATTTGTTTCTGTCTTTCCATTGGGAAGAGTCACTTCTGTATATGCGTGGATATGAATGTTCATGCTCATAATTTCTCCTCGTCGATTCTCTCAAACTCCACCTTAGCGATATCCGGGAAATGAGACTCTACCAAAACCATATTAAGACCGCAATACTCCAACTGCTTTCCCCCGAAGGAATTGGTCCCAAGGAGGAACACTTCTCCCTTTTTTATTATTCCCCGTGCTGTGGAGGTAGCACGGTAAAGGGTATTCATTTCTAGCTCAAAAATTTTCATAGCTTACCCCCTTCATTGACTAAATAATTATCGGCAACATCCTCTATTTATTATAGCAAAAAAGAACAAAAAAGTACACACTTTTTTGTAATTATTTTCAGTGTATAACTGACTTGCTAATTTGTCAATGCTTATAACCATTATTTAGTTCATGTTCAACAATCATAAGGTCTATCGAGTCTATGTTCTCAAAAACAAAATGCTTCAATAACTTATCCTTATTTGTATACTGCAAAAAATAGGCAAAGGCTTCATTCGCAAATGCCGGACTAATACGTTTCACATCGATAAAATCAAATGTAATCGTCGGTGTATTTTCTTCCCAAATATATGGATCATCAAATACAACCAGAAACTTGCGAATGAAATCTTGAGCGGTGAAAGTGCCATCTCCCTGATACTGATTTCTATTAACTAATCTATCAGAAAACTCTTGTGCTACTTTCACAACCTTTGGCGCTACACGCTGGAACCCGAATATGTCCATAAAATTATCGGGGAAACCCAAACCTTTTGATCTCATTCTTTTTCCTCCCCCTCAAACCCAACACAATTCTGAAGGAATTGCTGAAAAGTCATTGGGCCATTTTGGTAGCACGTCCTATAGTGAATGCAAAATAGGCAAAGATCCATTTAGTTTTCCTCTATTCTCTCTGGATAAGTCAGCTCTTCAATTTCAATGCCCATCTTATTCAGCAATCCCTGATCACTGTAGTCAGAATTATCGGGATCTTCCCTGACACCACTGTCCTTAAAATAGTAGTCCATAGCTTCATGATACCCTAAGAAATAACGATTATAATACAATTTTTGGACTAATCCTTGACAGGTGTACTCTACACTGAGAACAATATACACTGGTTTATTTTCCATCTTCGACCTCCGTTAATTTTCTACCACACATAGGACAGTATTTAATATTTTCAAATACTGTTTCTTCAGTGGCATAATAAGACAACATTTTAATATTGCGATCACTTATATAAACTCCGGCCGCTGGTGATTCAATAAGTGCTTTCTTTCCTTGACAGTAATCACACATCGGACACCTCCTGTTCTATTTTTTCAGTACAAAAAGTGACATTGAAATCCGCCACCCATTTGAACTCTTTACCGCAATTGTTGCATGTCGTTATACCATCACGATAACCGCCAAAAATAAAATCACTATAGTAATGCGTTTCTCCGCAATATGGACAAACTACATCA
>JAKPKU010000223.1 GCA_029553545.1 Candidatus Cloacimonadota bacterium | reverse complement strand
CAAGCATAAAATTAAAAATGAGACTAAAGTCCTATAAAAACTTGGAGGGCGGAAGAACGTAAATCTTTTGGCAGTGGAATAACATTACTATGTCAAATAAAATCGCTTATAAGGCAAATGTGAAGGCGATAACGGAATGTGAACACTATAATAGGAGGTGAGAGCATGGCAGATAACGCGCAAACGTGCCTAAACAAATTATGCGACGAATTATTAGGCAAAGATTATTATATTGCATCTCCTGTAGGTGGAGCACAAGCAAATGAAATAATAACAGATGATATAATTAGGCAATATAAAAAGAGGACACAGAAAGGTATGTGCGGATATATTAGTAATATATTTGAGGTAGGTGATAAGGCATGGCAAAAGGATTGATGAGCTGCTGAAGAAGATGGAAAAATATTTTTAATTGCCATATTTTATTGGGAAGAAGGTGAGAATGTGGCAAAAGGGAAGAAAACAAGTGAAGCGAAAAGAGAACAAGCTAAGGCATTAATATATCTTAACCCAAATGTAACTGAGCCGGAGATAGCTAAGACTATTGGTATAGGCAAGTCAACTGCACATTACTTGAAAAAGGATATTATAGAGAACGATATTGGCAAGGATGAATTTGAGTCACTAAGAGAAGAAAAAAAGAAGCAGTTCATAGAAGAAGCCTGGGAAGTTGTTGGAAAGGCATTGAAACTCACTAATAAGCGATTCACAAAGGCTTTAGAGGACGAAGGTGCGCTAGAAGAAATCATTTCTAGGATGAATGCAGATGTAGAAATCAAAGGGCCGGAAAAACAAGCCCTATATAGACGATTAAAAGACCTTCAAATGACTAATATCCGCGATATAGCAATAGCATTAGGCACAATCTACGACAAGCAAGCATTAGCAAGCGGTGAGCCTACCATTATATCTGAGAGACAAGAGCCGACACCTGATCTAGTTAAGGAGCTGGAGGACAAAATCAAGCGATTGAAACAATTAACAGGCTCGTAAACCGTTGATATTACTACATTCCTAAAAACATTGCGCGAAATAAAGATTTAGTGCAATCAGTTTTTAGCATAGGGGTGCATGGTATTATGCTGT
>JAKPKU010000210.1 GCA_029553545.1 Candidatus Cloacimonadota bacterium | reverse complement strand
ATGTAGCCATTGGGCAGCTACCGCAAGCACCTTTTAAGCGAACTTCTACAATGCCATCATCTGTGATATTGATGAGCTCAACATCACCGCCATCAGCTTGTAAGGATGGTCTAACTTTTTCAAGCATTTCTAATACTTTTTCTTTCATGCTATCCTCCATTTTTTTATTATTAATATAATGTAATTTTCAGTAAAGGCAATTTCTTTTTTTGAAAAAGAGATATAGTTATCGTGATTGCATCTTATGGGGTTAAATAATCAAGTGTAAACTGAATGCATTTTTTATGTTCAATCGGGCTCTCATTGATTAGTGAGCTTTTGTTTTTTACTAAATAATTCAGAAATTCCGAGTCTTTCTCTGATTGGAATGATAAAAGGCTTTGTACAAGATTATACGCAGCTTGCTTTTGAATATCCAGCAAATGGTAAATATTGACTATATTTTCGCTACTTATAGCAAGCCAGCTACCTTCTTTCGAAATACAGCAGCAATTGACTTGAGTGTCAAAACTGTATCTTTTAAAGACAACGTTTTCTACATAATCAAAGATTAAAACATCAGTATCTCTGACAAGTACGACAAAGTTTGTGTTTGTCCAAAAAAAGTGGTTATTAATGATAGCGTTTGAGTTCATTGTCGCAGTGATTTCTTTGGAAAAAGAATCGTGTATAGTAATCATTGATTTGTCTTTAACAACTTGGCAAATCGAAAAACGTTCTAAATCGTGAGAGAATCTGGCTCCTGTAACACTGTTTTCAAAATCTTTACTCCATATTTCTTGGCTTGTATTTAATTCAATAATTTTCACTTCGCCTTTCCATCTATCTCCCAGTGCAACAATTAAGTAACGGCTATTAGACGATATTTCGACACTATTGATGGCTCTTTTTGATTTGATTATATTCACCTTGTCGGGTGCATCAATATGAACGATAATAACTTCAAAAGAGGTATACGCAATTACATATTTGTCGTTTAAGCTGATAATTATATTATTGATAAAGCTCGTATGTTTGAAGTGAACGATTGTTTTTCCTTGAAGGTAATTAAAGATTTTAAACTCATTTTCATTTCTTTCGGCAACAAACCCCTTATTATATGAGTAAGCAAGTGTCTCAAACGGAGAATCCTTTTTTTCTTCGGCTTCAACTACATGGCTTTTTAGACTAAATTTTTTAACTAAATACTCTTTACTCTCAGAGTAAAAGGCGTTCCCATCGGGCGTTGCATATAGCTGAGTGATAACTGAATTATGGTAGTATTTATAAATCTGATTCGTTGCTAATTCGAGTATTTGAACCGTTTTTTCACTTCCAGCG
This sequence comes from Candidatus Cloacimonadota bacterium, assembly GCA_029553545.1. Taxonomy (GTDB): domain Bacteria; phylum Cloacimonadota; class Cloacimonadia; order Cloacimonadales; family WRIO01; genus JAGOCT01. Next base: position 7,071 of record JAKPKU010000210.1, on the reverse strand, counting down.
CTTGCTACAAAGTCTGAATTATGGCTAAAAGCGATGAAATTTACAGGCATTAAATGCTTGATTGTGCATATATCAATCAGTGTTGGCATCTTGCAAAGCGATTTAATAAAGAACAAAGTGTTTTTTTCATTTACAAACTGTCTATTTAGATAGTTAAAATAATAAAGCAAGACATCATCATCAAAGTCTAATTTGCTATTATACAGTTTTTTCGAGCCTGTAAAGCTTTCTAATTCCATTATTTTCTTTAAAACCATTCTCTGTACAATGGACAATGCAGTGTTTTGAAATGTCGTACAGAGTATATCCAGCTCTTTTGAATAATCTTTATCTCCTTTTAAAGATAAGTGATTTAATGAGAACAAAAAGTCATTCAGATTAACAAGATTTGCTACCTTAACTTTTGCGATATCTTTCAACTTTGTCAATGCTTGCGGGCTAGATAATTGAGATGTCATTTTTTCTAAATGTAATTGTAGATTCTTTTTTTCTTGTTCAACATCTTCTACAATTTTTGTATCTTTGCTAAAAGCTCTCAAGTCAATTTTTAAACCTTTTGTCGGTTCATCATATACTTGCAGTCTAGAGAATATCAATTGAGGATAAAATGGTATTTTATGACTTGAGACGTCCATTAATTGACCGATTACCTTTTGGAAATTAGAGTATTCATTATTTTTTTGGGGTATTCGTTGACCATTGGCACTTTTTGTTGCATTAGACTCATAAGATTCTTCCAGAACCAGTTCTGCGTCAGGCATTGCTAAGTCAAAAATATCTCTATTAAGCAAGCTTGCCAAAACTAATCGATCTTTATCCATATTGTCAATAGCATCGGAGAAAACCTGTGGAAAGAGCTCTGACAACTTATAAAGTTTATAATAGTTACAATCATTTACAATATAAAAGTAATTTTTCAAGATTGTGAGTTTGCATTTAAGCTTTGGTACTTCTATATATTGCTCAATACCGAATAGCCATAATAATAAATATAATTTTTGGACATCGTAAAGATGATAAAAGAAATTTACTAATAAGCTCTCATTTATCGAAATAATAGGAAGAAATGGTTCCCAAAACATTAAAAAATCATTTATTTCACTTCTGCTTGTCTTGATCATTGCCGTTTGGATAAAGTCGTATTGATAACTCTCCTGGCTGTTAATTTTTTTATTAATTAAGTGACCAATTATCTCATCTTTTACATCATCGCCAATTGCCTGCAAAAAGTCATCTTGATCAACAAGATTAGATTCAAATGCTTCAACTAAAGAATTGACAAAAACTTCTTTATGCTTTGATAAGAATATTTTCTTTAAAAAACCAAAATCACCCAATTTCAACACACTTGTAATCACTGATTTTTTGCCATTATCACTCAACTTATCAATTACTAAAAGTAATCTATCTGAATCACCAAAGTACTTTTGCATTAAATAATCAATGATGTTTTTCTCAAAACTTGTATCTATTAATTTGAGTAAAATAGATTCAGCATCGATGTCAATGAAATGCTGAAAGATTATTTGCTTGTATTCGTCAGTAGTTTTGTGAAAGAGATCTAATATTTTTGAAATAGAGTCTTTATATAAAATCCAGATTTTTTCCAATAAATCGAGTGAAGGAAGCTCCAAGAAAATCTTTTCTATCAAAGAGTCTGCTTTTAACTCAATCAATGTTGAGATTATTTGCTCTTTCTTTGCTTGATCTGTTTCCTTTAAATACGCTTCGTAAAGCTTTTCAGGGTTGTTTTTACTGAATAAACTTGATAGCATTTTCTTCCTTCTTTATAAAACCAATTATCAATAATCAATATTAAAAACAATAAGTATTTAATGTCAAGTATTTTTTCATAGAAGCAGAAATTATTAAAAAATATAATGATGTGCTTATACTATGAACGCGGATATAATTGATTTTATAATAAAGATTACATTTAATTGTTTTTTTGTAGTTTGAAATAGCTTTTAATCTATGGATATGTTAAGAATAAAATGAAAAAAGTATTTATCAATCAATTTCAAATACTGTATGCTTTTTTAAGAACTATTATTAAGGAGTGTAATTGATTATGAAAAGAGAAATTAAAGAAAAGAAAGAGTTAATACATACTCAGCTCATGCTTCAAAAGACATCTATTTTATTGCTACTTACAGGGCTATTAATGTCGCTGTTATTGGTGTCTGGTTGTTCTGGTGGCGAAATTCAAAACATGGTTTATGTTAAAGGCGGCACATTTCAGATGGGGACCTCTGAAAGCGAGTATTCACAGCCTATTCATTCAGCAACAGTTGCTTCATTTTATATAGGTAAGCACCATATAACTCAAAAAGAATGGCAAGCTGTGATGGAAGGCAATAAAAATGAGATATCAACAGAGCCATATACTCGTAGAGACAATCCCCAAGCTCCAATAGTAAAAGTATCTTGGTATGATGCAATAGTTTTTTGTAATAGAAAGTCAATTCAAGAAGGTTTGAAGCCATGTTATGAAAAGAGTGGTGAAGGTAACCCTGATTATTGGGGCGTTCCAAAAAGCGGTAATAATGATGTCAATTGGGATGCAATTAAATGTAATTGGTCAGCTAATGGCTACCGTTTGCCATCAGAGGCAGAGTGGGAATATGCAGCAAGAGGTGGGAATCAGTCAAAAGGCTTCAGATTTTCAGGGTCAAACAATCTTAATGATGTAGGTTGGTATGAAGATAATTCTGATGATGAGATTCATGATGCAGGTGCAAAAGCAGCTAATGAGTTGGGCATTTATGATATGACTGGCAATGCATGGGAATGGTGTTGGGACTGGTATGACTCCTATTCTTCAAATGCAGAAACAAACCCATATGGTGCTAATGATGGTACACGCCGTGTTGGTCGTGGTGGCAGCTGGGATGATGAGGAAGACTACTGCCATGTTGCTTATCGTCTCTATGCAAACCCTGGCCGTAGCTACGGCGATTTAGGGTTCCGTGTTGCACGCACATCAAAGTAATATTATGCAATACTCCACTTTTTGATAAAGTTTTCTTTCAATGAGATAAGATGCAATGCCTCAAAAATGACTATATAAAAGGTCTCTTACTTTAAATAATAAAGCAAGGGACCTTTCAGAGGCTATTGCATAGTAAACCAAAATAACTAATAAAAGAATAAAGCAGAATCATAAATTAAAAAACATCACCCTCTATGAGACTGTTGCATAGAAAGTTTAAACAACTTGTAAAAACTTAAAGCTTAAAAATTGCCTCATTTTTCTATTAAAGATAGTACAAAAAAAACATAAAAAAGCATACTATTAGGTCTATTTTCCTCTCTTTTCACTAATTTCGTACTAAGTTTTATATCTCACTATTTAACATATAGATGTCTATGTGATTCCCCTTACATTCCCCTTGCTATCTTGGAGAATTAAAGGAAATCTTATAGGAATCTAAAGGGAGTGTAAAGGAGATTTATTTTGAATATTTAAGGTATAGAAAAAATATGTATATTTTTAGTAATGATGATTATTATATTTGTAATTTGAAGATTATGCAACAGCCTCTCTATATATATAGGGCTTTTAAAATGGTGTTTTTTGAAAACTATTTTCATCTAAATCAGCAGATGCCTACTACGAGCGGGTTTAGAGATGATTTTTTTTATGCCAACAGCAGGCTCAAATCAAATACATCTCATTTCTCTGTCTCAGCTTTCAGCATTCTTCGAGTCGGTAAATCTAAATTGTGCATAAATCAACGCCCTTTTTCATTTTTTATGGGTTAAAATAGCATCTTTCAAATATTTACCTGTTGCAGAGACTTTACTCTTTGCTACTTGTTCTGGCGTGCCTTTGGAGATGATCTTACCGCCTCCATCGCCACCTTCAGGACCTAAGTCGATAATATAATCAGCACATTTGATAACATCGAGATTGTGTTCAATGACGATCACAGAATTACCCATATCTACAAGACGTTGCAGTACTACGAGCAGTTTATTGATATCGTCAAAATGCAGACCTGTAGTCGGCTCATCGAGAATGTAGAGGGTTTGCCCAGTAGAAGTTTTTGAGAGTTCACGTGCCAGCTTTATTCTTTGTGCTTCGCCTCCAGAGAGGGTTGTGGCAAGCTGCCCAAGTTTGATATATCCCAAACCTACATCAATCAGAGTTTGTAATTTTTTATTAATACTTGGTATATTTTCAAAGAGTTCATATGATTCTTGAACATCCATATCCAAGATATCAGAAATATTCTTGCCTTTATAGCGCACAGAAAGGGTTTCACTGTTATATCTCTTGCCTTTACAGACTTCACAAGTCACATAAACATCAGCCAAAAAATGCATTTCGATCAACTTGACACCAGCGCCTTGACACGCTTCACAACGCCCGCCTTTTACATTAAAAGAAAAACGCCCTGGCTTATAGCCTTTTATCTTCGCTGCTGGCAATTCAGAAAACAAATCTCTAATCAGATCAAAAACCTTGATATAAGTCGCAGGATTGGAGCGTGGTGTGCGCCCGATAGGTTGTTGGTCGATATCAATGACCTTATCCAAATACTCAAAGCCAGAAATGCTGTCATGTTCACCAATCAAAACATTCGCTCTATTTAAAGCTTTGGCAGCTGCAGGGTAGAGTATTTGATTGACCAAGGAGCTTTTGCCAGAGCCAGATACCCCTGTAACACAGACAAATAGTCCCAAAGGGATATCAACATTGATATTCTTCAAATTGTTACGGCGTGCGCCTTTTATCTTTAAAAACTCATCGCTCAAAGCGCGTCTCTTCTCTGGCATTTCTATCTTTAATGCGCCCGATAAATATTGTCCAGTTAACGATTCTTTTGTATTTATCACTTCATTGATATTACCACAAGCAACGATCCTTCCGCCATTAATACCTGCATTTGGACCAAAATCGACAATGGTATCGGCTGTTCGCATCATCTCTTCATCGTGTTCAACAACGATCACAGTATTACCAAGATCGCGTAAATGCAGAAGCATCTCGATTAGTCTTTGATTATCTCTTTGATGCAAACCGATACTTGGCTCATCGAGAATATACATTACTCCCACAAGCCCGCTCCCTATCTGGCTTGCCAAACGAATCCTTTGTGATTCACCTCCAGATAATGTCGGTGAACGGCGTGCCATGCTCAAGTAATGCAAGCCCACATTATTTAAAAAAGACAGCCTATTTTTTATTTCTTTGAGCACATCTTCAGCGATAATCTTTTGATTGCCTTTGAGATCTAATTTATTGAAAAAATCATAGGCACTTGCAATAGTCTTTTCTGTTAAGTCAGCTATATTCTGCCCATTAATTCTAACTGCCAAAAACTCATCTTTCAGCTTTTTACCGTCACATTTTGGGCACGGTTTATCAGATATAAACTGCATATACCACTGTTTCATACCTTCTGAGTTCGTCTCATGCATACGCCGTTCAAGGGTTGGAATTATGCCAGAAAACTTGACCATATACTCTCCAGCGCCGTGGTTTGAGCTCCATTTAACCTTATATCTTTTCCCTTTAGTACCGTATAATAGTACATTTTGCACATCTTCAGAAAGCTTATTCCAGGGGGTATCTAATGAAAAGCTATACTCTTCAGCAACCTTTGAAATAGTACCCATTGACCAGCTATTCTGTTTTTCGCTCATTTTGCCCCATGGCACTATTGCGCCTTGATTGATTGAGAGAGTCTTATCGATAATAATTAAATCAGGATCAAATTCAAGCTTTGTGCCAAGCCCATTACAGACGGGACACATACCCAGAGGGCTATTAAAAGAAAAATGTTGTGGTAAAAGGTCAGGGTAACTCGTATTGCATTTTGGGCAAGAATTGTGCTCAGACATAATCTCTTGAACATTTTCATCTGGATAATCAATCTTAATCACGCCATTTGCCAGCTTCAAGCCTGTCTCAATCGAGTCTGCAATGCGCGATTCAACCCCCTCTTTGATCACAATTCTATCTATCAAAACATCTATATTATGCTTGCTCTTTTTATCCAAAACAATATCTTCGTTTAGTTCACGCACTTGACCATTGATCACAACACGTGTAAAGCCTTCTTTGCGCACATAATCCAGTTCATCTTTGTGTTCACCTTTTCGATTTTGGACTAATGGCGACAAGATTTGGATCTTGGTTCGCTCTGGAAGAGAAATAAGTCTTTGCACCATTTGATCGATGGTCTGAGAGCTTATTTCATCACCACAAATATGGCAATATTGAGTTCCAGTACGAGCAAAGAGTATTCTCAAATAATCATATATTTCAGTAACCGTGCCCACAGTTGACCGTGGGTTTTTGGAGGCTGCTTTTTGGTCGATAGAAATAGCTGGAGAGAGCCCTTCTATATAGTCCACTTTTGGTTTTTCCATTTGCCCCAGAAATTGGCGTGCATAAGCGGATAAAGACTCCACATAACGTCTTTGCCCCTCTGCATAGAGCGTATCAAATGCCAATGAGGACTTTCCAGAACCAGACACACCCGTAAAAACTATCAATTCATTACGATTTAAGCTCAAGTGAATATGCTTGAGATTATGTTCACTGGCACCTTTTATTACGATTTTGTCTTTCATTAATTGCCTCCATAATCAATACATTAGCAAAGGGATTCAATGTCAAGCAACAATTAATAATGTATCTTTTTTTTATATAATTATCTGTTAAATAGAGTGTTATTAAATCAATATTTCTACATAATATGATAACAAAGCTACAATATTTGTTCATTTTAAAAATATAATAAAACAATCATCTTTTTATCAAGAAATACTTTCACAATTTATAAATAAGCTTTTTCATTAAATGTAATTATCTGCAAAAAAGCCATTTAGTTTTCTTGGTAAAAGAATAATAAAGGAAAGCAAAAATAAATCACAAATTATTCTTGACAATAGATACCATTATGTGGTAATTTAAAATAATGAGACTTTTGATTTAGAAATTTACAAAAAAAGTGAGAATATAATACCCTAATTTAAGCTAAATCTGTACTTTTTTGTCAGAAATCTATGTATTTTGGAGCTTTTTTACCTCCCTTTTGTTGGTCTATCCAAAATTTG
>JAKPKU010000172.1 GCA_029553545.1 Candidatus Cloacimonadota bacterium | reverse complement strand
TCCTATTACTCTTCCATTTTTATCTTCAACTTTCCATCTTCCAATCTTTGAAAATGATGCCGCAATAATTCCTAATTCTCTATCTGATAATGCTCCAAATGTTGCACCATTAGCTTTTGCATCAATTAAACTTTTAATTGTACCCGAAGATATTAATTGTTCTACTCCTCCAATAAAACTTGCAATATCTGCATCGTTGGATGATTGATATTCTTGCATCAAATTTCCTGGAAATGTTGCAATTCCAAGTTGAGCAGATTTTTGAAGTCCTTTGCTGTATTTTTTTGTATTAAGAGTTCCATATTCGTTTGTTGCATAAATTAGATTGTTTATGTCATTAACTTTTGTTTGTGCTTCTTCTAATGTTTGCGCTTCTTTTAATGATGCCTCATCTGTTTGAGTTGTTGCTTTAGTCTTATCTGCCTTTCCAATTTGTCCAATGCTTTGAGTAGAATAACTTCCATCTTGATTTTGAGTTATTACTGTTACATTCCCATTGTTATCAGACTGCATTCCAATATACTTTCCTTTCTTTGCTTCGGCTTCTGCGATCGCTGCTGCTGCTTTATCGGCTATGTCAGCTTCTCCTGCAGCATAAAGAGCTGTTAGATTATCTTCTAGCTTTTGATATGCGTTTAATTCGTCTATATATTCTGCTTCAGCTCTTTGAATTGCTGTCTTTTCTGCTTCAGTTATATTCCCTGCTAATCTATTTCTATTGTCTACAAGTTCATTATAATAATCTAATAATGGTTTCTTTTCAGAAGCGACTAATCTTTGTACTTGCGATTCTGTCACTATTCCTCCACTTCTAGTTATTCTTTCTCTTATGTCGTCTTCGGATTGTTTAATTGATTTTTCTATTCCGGATATTGTAGTATCTAATTCTCTTAGTTTTGTTTTTTGATCTTCTATTGGTTTTAAAGCTTTGTTAAATAATGAAGCCTTTGATGGTAGTTTGTTTTCTTCACTATCTATTCCTACTTTTTTCCTTAGCGATTCATAAAGACCAAGTCTTGTATTTATGTCTTTTTCATCTTCTGGTTCTTTTACTTTCATTGTATCGTCTCCTATGTTTGCATATGTTTTATTTAACACCTGATTATCTTGTTGTAATCTATTTAAAAGCGACACATTTTGATTTGTGTCTCCTATATAGTCTTTTTCAGCACCAAGTCCAAGCGCTTCATATGTTTTTGCTCTATCAGAAATTGAAGGAAGTCCTTGGCCCTTAGATTTATAATAATCAAATAAAGTCTTGTAACCACCTGTTGATCCA
>JAKPKU010000125.1 GCA_029553545.1 Candidatus Cloacimonadota bacterium | reverse complement strand
TGAGGATAGTGATATAGATTTGTATGTGGTAACCAATGATGATTTTATGCCGCAAACATGGGAAGAAAAAAGCAAAATATATAGAAAATATTCAAAACAACTTATGGATTTAAGAAATGAATTTGCGATAGATTTAATAGTTCATACTAAAAAGATGAATGAAAAATTTATTGAATTAGATAGCTCATTTTCAAAAGATATTTTGCAAAAAGGAAAAGCTTTATTATGAATAGAAAATTAGCTATAGAATGGCTAAAGGCATCCTATAGCGATTTAGTGCTCATTGCTGAAATAATTGATAATGATTTTTTAACTCATATGATTGCTTTTCATTCTCAACAATCTATAGAAAAAGCATTTAAAGCAATTATGGGATAACATAATCATCCCATCCCTAAAAAACATGATCTTTTACTGTTGAAGAGTAAAATAGAAAACTACATATCAGTAAATGATGAAGGAATGCTTGACGAAATAAATGAAATTTATATAGACTCACGATATCCTGCTGAGTTAGGTTTGTTACCAAACGGAAAACCATGCTTAAATAAAGCAAAAGAGTTTTATGAATTTGCGCAAAGTATATTTGATACGGTGTGTTATTCTAGGTATAGATAAAAATGAGTTACAATGATAATTAATAATGGATACTGAAGCAAGTATAGTTGGTTTATGCTGAATGGTGGATGGTTGTTAGTTGTGAAATGTGAGATGGAAAATGTTATATGTTAGGTGTAAAGAAATGTTTTGAAACTATATTCAAAGCTACTGGCTAAGAATTTTGGGTTGTGAGAACGGAGAGATTTTTAAAGACTGCATGTCATCAGAATGACAAAATGAATTATGACCCTCAGAATGACAAACAGGGCAACGTCCTTTTAGAATGATGAAACAAACGAAACAATCGCCATATGGTATAATAGTATATACATAAAAAATACTTTGACATACTCATAGAAAATAGTATACTTATATAAAACAGGAGGAATTGTACCCATGGGATATGCACTGAAGATATACGAAGCATTTAAGGACGATGAGACAAAGGCAAGGCTATTATCTGAATTTATAGAGCAGGTAGAGCAGGTTATATTAAATAATCAGTTATCCACACGTCAGGATGTAACGATGTCCGAATTAAAGCTTACCAAAGAGATAGAAGAGACACGAGGCGAGATAAAAGAGGTAGAATTAAAGCTAACCAGGGAGATAGAGCAGGTACGAGGCGAGATAAAAGAGGTAGAATTAAAGCTAACCAGGGAGATAGAGCAGACACGCGGTGAGATAAAAGAAGTTGAGTTGAAGCTTACCAAAGAGATAGAAGAGACACGAGGCGAGATAAAAGAGGTTGAATTAAAGCTAACCAGAGAGATAGAACAAGTACGGGCTGATTTAACCAGGGAGATAGAGCAGGTACGAGGTGAAATAAAAGAAGTAGAATTAAAGCTTACCAGAGAGATAGAGCAGGTACGGGCTGATGTAACCAAAGAGATAGCTCAAGTACATGTTGCGATACATAAAAGTCATGG
>JAKPKU010000101.1 GCA_029553545.1 Candidatus Cloacimonadota bacterium | reverse complement strand
GCTGAGTTGATTCTTAAACCAGTTGATAATCTTTGTACTGATGTAGCAAGACTACCATACGCAGCGGTAAGATTCCTTGCGGTATTCATTGCTGGTATATTGTGGTTAATTATGAGTGACATGTTTCCTCCTTGATTGGTATAAAATTTTCTTCCTTGATGAAGAAGTAGTTTGTGAATCTGCTGTGATTCATGGCTACGCCAGGCTACCGAACCAATCAAGATTTTTATATCAGCAAATAGCAAAAGCTAAAAGCTAATAGTTGTTATATTTGTTCAACCCTATTTACTTTTTATCATAGCCTATTATTTGTTTTTAGCCTAAGAGTCTTAGAGCCATTTGTGGTAGTGAGTTAGCTTGAGCAAGCATTGCAACTGCTGCCTGTGTTAAGATTTGGTTTCGTGTAAATTCTGTCATTTCTTCTGCGATATCTACGTCTGATATACGTGATTCTGATGACGCCAAGTTTTCTGATTGAATTTGTAAGTTTGTAATTGTATTTTCTAAGCGGTTTTGAATTGCACCAAGTGAAGCGCGAATGTTTTCTTTACGTGCGATCGCTGTGTTAATTCTTTCAAGGGCAGCTTGTGCAGCATGCTGTGTTGATATTGATACATTCATACTTGCTGGTGTTGTGTTTGGACTACCAGCATCTGAAAACAATGAACTTGTTCTTGCATCGCCTATTCTGACAAAGTAGTAATCTTCTGCACGGTTATTACCTGTTCCAAAGTGGATTTTAATACCACCTACGATATCGCCTCTACTTGTAACAGTTCCATTGTTTTCATCCCATCCAGAATTGTTAGTCCAAGTTCCTTCGTCGCTTACCCATGTTCTTTTATCAGTCCAATAGCCATTTGTTCCTGCTACAGAAACATTACCATCCAAAAGTTTGATACCATTAAAGTCTGTTGCTGTTGCAATTCTGTCAATCTCAGCAGCCATTGCTACGAACTCAGAATGAATAATCATACGTTGTTCATTGGTATAAGTACCAGTTGCAGCTTGTTCTGCAAGCTCTTTCATACGAATAAGTTTTTCGTCTATAACTGAAAGTGCCCCTTCCGCTGTCTGAATCATTGATATTCCATCTTGTGCATTTCTAACGCCTTGATTTAAGGCTGCAATTTCTGCACGCATTCCTTCTCTAATTGCTAGTCCAGCAGCATCATCAGCCGCTGAATTTATACGAAGGCCTGTAGACAATCTTTGTACAGATGTTCTTAATCTTCCATAAGAATCTGCAAGATTACGTGCTGTATTTGATGCCATGAGATTATGGTTTATTATAAGTGACATTTTATCCTCCCTGATAATTGTTTATTTACATCCTTGTAATTTTTCGGTATTTAGTTGTGTTTAATCTCAGGCTATGATATTATTGTTGGGTTGAGATTTAGGGTCTCATCTTTCATCACATCTATGCGTCTTTCAAAGAACTATATATATATCGTTTACTTTTGCAGTAACTTTAATGCTATTTGAGGTAAAATATTAGCTTGTCCTAACATTGATGTTGCAGTTTCCGATAACATCTTATAAGTAGTATAGTTTGTCATCTCATCTGCCAAATCTGTGTCTGTGAGTTTGCTATCAAACTCGCTAATTCTACCAACATGATCCTCAAGATGATTTATTGTGGATCCTAATCTATTTTGAAATATTCCTGTATAAGTCTTTGCTTTGTTCTTTTCTGCAATCGCAATATCAAGCACTTTAAGCGTTTTTTGTGCGGCGTGCTGTGTTGATACAGAGATTTTGTTAATAGTTTCTTCGCCTGGTAAATATTCTGCCAAAAGGCTGCTCATTCGAAAATCTGGCAATTTAAAAAAGTAAAAGTCTTCTGTTTCTTTACTACTATCTCCAAATTGCACTTTGAGCCCTTGCATGTTTTCTTTATCTTCATTTATTTCTCTGCTTATTGTTTGATACCAACTACCCATACGATCGGAGTTATTTCGAGAAGAAATTGATCCGTCGAGCAAATATGAATCTTTAAACTTTGTAAAAGATGCAATTCTATCTATCTCTATTGCTACAGTTACGAATTCTGAATGTAATATCAGCCTTTGCTCTTTTGTATAAGTACCATTTGTTGCTTGCTCAGCAATTTCTTTCATTTTTATTAAATTGTCGCCAATTTTATCTATTGCTGACTCGGCTGTTTGAGCCATTGAAACAGCTTCATTGAGGTTAATTAAACCTGTTTTAAAAACTGCAATATCTCCCTGATGAATATTATGGTTAGCATAATGTAATGGATTATCAGCTGAGCTGTTGAGTTTTATTCCACTAGAAAGTCTATTTACTGATTTTATTAAATTACTATAATGTGAATTTAAAGTATGTGCAACTCTTGTTGCATTTGTATTTACATTAATATTTAGCGACATAATTCCTCCCTGACATCGCTGAAATGCCTAATTTTGACCGATCCCTGGTCTTATTGAGCTTTTGCTAATTAAAGTGTTTGCTGCTTATTTTGTTGTGTCAATAAAGTGCGAGTTATTGCTTGATAAAGCATATTTTGAAATGGCTTGTGCGTTACTATCCTTTGCTGCAAGCTTCAAACTTATACCATCCATAACACTTTGTAGGTTCACGCTATTTTCATCTTCGATCTTAACGATCATATTCATCACATAATGAATATCGATTAAAATAGCATCCACTTTAATTTTATTTTCATTTTCGGGAGGGAAATCTTTAAAATAGTTTATATCAACCTGCTTTAACTGGACATCAATGTCATCTAAAACTTTGTTTTTTAATTTGATGACTAATTCTAACTGTTCATCATCTTCTTCAAAAATAGTTTGTCTTTCTTGCTCAGCTAAAGCCAGCATTTTATCATATAATTGTTTGATTGATTCAATTTTACTTGTTATTTCTTCTGTTTCAGAGTTTGAGGGCGTTTCTTTTACCTTGTCACGACCAACAGAGAAGAGGTTGGATTCAATATCCACAAGTTTATTTTTAATTATAATTATTTCTTTTTCATTTGGCTTTTCTTTTTTTAAGTCAACAAATAGACGCATTTCTGTATTTCGTTTAAGCAGTAGCAGTCTCCCAAGCTCTATATGCTGAGCCATATCGAGCTCATTAAGGTGCTTATGTTCTTGGTGGTTTTGTTCATTTTTTTCTTTATCTTGGCGTTTTGAATTTGCATAGAAGTCAGTTGACTCTTGATTACCCTCTTTTTTGGGGCTAATTCGTAGAGATTGAGCTGAAGCTATTTTCATATAATCGCTTTTATCAGCCATCTAATCCTCTTTCGAGCCTTTTCCACTACTAATATGCAAAATCAATTTTTAACCTCCAAAACAATTTCTCTATATTTCTTAATCGGCTATCAGATAAAAAATATTAATACTAATTTACATAGAGATAACGTTTTATCTTCTGAGTTGGTGTCTTTTGAAATGGTTCACTTACAATTCTAAACTCTCTCAATTTTGAGTGAGATGGTAGCTGGTCGTTTATTAATGCCCTATTGCTCATCACAGCTTCTCTTATTTTATCATCTTTTATATGATTCTTATCAATTTCTTCATAATCTGGATAAATCAATGCAATTAATCCATTATTCTTTTCTATCACTAAGGACTCCATAATATATTTCATATTATTTAGCTTTTGCTCGATTTCTTCTGGGTAAATATTGTCACCTGAAGACCCTATTATTACATTTTTTGATCGTCCTTTAATATATACAAACTTATCTTTGTCAATAACACCTAAGTCGCCTGTTTTAAGCCAGCCGTCTTTTGTTAGTACTTCACTTGTCGCTTCTGGATTCTTATAATACCCAAGCATCACTTGCTCGCCTTTTACCATTATTTCACCGACAATATTATATGGATCAGAGGAGTCTATTTTTATATCCAAATATTCAACTAATTGCCCTGATGAGGTCAACTTTGTCTTGTGCCAGTTTTCATAAGAGATCAGAGGTCCACACTCAGTCATCCCATAACCTACAGTAAACGGGAATTCAATGCTCGTTAGAAAAGCTTCCGCTTCAGTGTTCATCGCAGCTCCACCAATCACAAGTTCATCTAAGTTGCCACCAAAGGCTTCTAATAAGGTTTTTCTAATTTTCTTATAAACAATTTGTCGTGTTAAAGGTATTTTCAACATAAAGTTAATTGCTGGCTTTTGTAATTGTGGCCAAATCATTCTCTTGTAAATCTTTTCTACTATTAATGGCACGCTCAAAATAATATTTGGTTTTATGATCTTAAAGGCATCCAAAAGCACTTTTGGGGTAGGCATCTTATCTAAAAAGTGAATATGGTTACCGCAGGTTAATGGGTATAAAAAATCAAAAGAACAAGCATAAGCATGAGCTAAAGGTAAAAATGAAAGCATCTTTGCGCCCTTTTTAAATAAGAGTTTTCTACTTGCGACCAAAACATTAGCCATAAGGCTATTAAAATCTAACATGACTCCCTTTGAAAAACCTGTTGTCCCAGAGGTATAAAGTAATGCAGCTAAATCATTATTACTTATTTTTTTATTAAGTATAAAACTACCTTTCTCAATACTGTGTTGTTTGGGGTTATTTAACTGATAAATAATCTCTTGAAAATCTATCTTCTTTGTTGTCTGTACTAATGAAAAATTATTAAGGTGGAAGATATGTTCTACATGCTTTAGCCTGTCAAGGTCTATCTCTTCAGCAAGTTTATCAGAGGCAAAAACGAGTTTTGACTCTGAATGATTCATAATATGGTGTAGATCGTCATAAGGGAAATTTGCCATTATTGGTACAACAACCGCACCATAAGTGACTGTTGACAGATAGATAATCGCCCAATTCATACTATTTTTACCAATTAGCGCTACTTTATCGCCTTTACTTAGCTTGGCTTGTTTAAAAAGTCTATGTAAGACCATAATTGAGTTTGCTAAGTCTTTATAACAAATGTGTTCTTGCCCATAGTTTGAAAGTGCTGGTAAATCCCAATATTCTTTAATTTTCTTTTCAAAGTATTCAACAAAGTTTTCTTTAATCATAATATCATCCTTTTACTTATTTTACTCTTCTGATGGTACTGTTATCCAAAGAATAAGATATATTAATATTCCTGAACCTAAAAAAAGTGTTGTAAGTATTAATATTATCCTTATCATATTGACATCAAGCATAAATGCATTGGCAATGCCCTTGCAAACCCCGCCAAGTATTCTTCCATCTTTAGGTCTTATTATTAATCTTCTTAATGAATCAGAATAATCTCTTTCTGGCAAAATAATCCAAAGTACTATATAAATAATAGCCCCTGTTGGTAAAGAGAACAACAAAAAAGCTAATCGAATAAATAGCGGGTCGACTTTTAAGTTTTCAGCTATCCCACTGCATACACCAGCTATCATTCTATCTTGAATTGATCGATGTAGTTCCACTATACCTCCTCATTTAGCATTCTGTTATTAAAAATGTTATAGAGCTTTTTTGAAAGATCGTAAATGCTGATTGGTTTACTAACATAGTCTGTAATTTGATATTTTTCAATACTTTCATTAGTCAAATACTCAGAATACCCTGTGCTGAGCACAATAGGGATATTCAATGATTGGCTTCTTAGTTCTTGTATTAGATCGATCCCTGTCATTTTTGGCATATAGTAGTCTGTAATGATTAAGTCATATTCATCTTGGTTATTTAAATATTCTTGGAGAGCTTTATCGCTTTCAGAAAAGCAAGTAGCCTGATAGTTTAATTTATCGAGTATTCGTGCCATAACATTCAAAACAGGTAGCTCATCATCAATAAATAAGATCTTCTGCCTATTGCCAATATAGATTTGCATATAGTTCGATGTTTGAATATGTTCACCATAATATATTGGTAAATAAATATAAAAAGCTGTACCATTTTTTAAAGTAGAATCTACTCTAACAAAGCCCTGCATTGCTTTAACAATACCAAAAACCACTGCCAATCCAAGGTCTGCCACTTCCTCAGAATCTTTGATTGTAAAATATTGGTCATTAGCCTGTTCTATAATTGTATCTTGCATGCCTTTACCCGTGTCTGATATTTCAATACAAATATATTCTCCTGACTTAAACTCTGCCCAATCATGTGGATTATGATTGATAAAAGACTGAGTAATAAGAAGATTAATCTCGCCACCGATATCTTTCATAGCATTAAGAGAGTTGGTGCAAAGGTTCATAATCAATTGATAAATTTGCGATGGGTCACCTATAATTTTATCATTTTTACATTGAATATTTGCTTTAATTGTAATATTTGAAGGAATTGCTGCGCGAAGTAGTTTAATTGCCTCCTTAACAAGTGGAATCAAGCTAACAGGCTTGTGCTGAGATTCTTTCTGACGACTAAACGTTAATATCTGTGATATCAAATCTTTAGCACGCATTGAGGATTTAATAATTTGCTCTGCGCTGTCATAGATTGAGCTTGTTTCATCAACATCATATGTTATTAATTCTGCAAAACCCATTATTGGAGTTAATATATTATTAAATTCGTGTGAAATGCCACCTGTCAGGGCTCCTATTGTTTCCAACTTTTTTGCTTGCCTCAACTGCTTTTCAAGTTCGACTTCTTTACTATTATTAATATAAGTTATAATATAGTAAACCTGATTACCTTCAGCCTCGAACTTGTTTATAGACACAGTGTATATTTGCTCGCTACTTTTCTTGTTATTTAAATGTATTAAGCCACGCCAGCTTTCACCCTCAAGCAGAGTCTTGCTTATTTGTGTAATAAAGTCATTACATACGGTAGTCTTCAACTTGAAAATATTTGTCACATTATGGGCTTTGTCTATTTGGCATTCCTGATAAAGTATGTCATTTGTATACTTTATATTCCCATTATCATCGATTAATATAAGTCCTACCTTTTCATTCTCTAAGTTTTTTAATATGATATCTATATTTAATGAAAACTCATCTTTTAAAATCTCTTTATCTTTATAAGCCTTGCCATGCATTTTAATGCAAGTTATCAAAACATACTCAATTTGGTCATTCATATCAAAAATTGGTGAATATTCACATTGATAATAATGATTATTTTTCAATAAAACGACTTCATCATAATAGCCATTAGCCGTTAACATTGATAATACGTTGTTAAATGATGGCAAATTATCTTGAATCTCTGACCATTCTTTAATCTCTGAATTCGAGGCATTGGTTTGATTAAAAAGCCTGCTTGCAAATGTATTCATTTTTACTAAGCTACCACTTTGATCAACTAGCAGCTGCGCATATCTTGTATGATTCAAAAATAATTGCAATAATTCATTTTCTGTCATATTTAAATAATCACTTTCATTTTAATAATTTTATTATATAAGTATTGTTATTATAGTCAAGCTTTTTCTACTATCTTTTTTAAAAAAGCAATATTTCTGCCTTATTGAGAGCTTGTAATTGGTTGAATACTATTCAAATTTAGACATTTACAGAATATCTGCACAATCACAAAGTAACCTATTAAAAGTATTTTTTTATATTCAATATATTATATTTTTAGATTGTTGCACAGAATATCAAAACAACTTGTAAAAATCAACATAGAAATTGACTTATTTTACTATTAAAAAGAGCACTAAAAAGGAGCAAATAATCCGCTCGTTTGGGCAGTTTTTCTCTCTTTTCATTGATTTTTCATCTATAACTGTATTTAACTATTTTTCAGTAATATAACAATGTGATTCCCTTTACATTCCCCTTGCTATCTTGGAGAATGAAAGGTATTCTTATAGGAATCTAAAGGGAGTGTAAAGGAGGTTTTTTAATAGTTTTTTGCAGATAGAAAAAGATGTGTTTAGTTATCATTTTTTTATTGACAAAAATCGTATACCTTACAAAGTTGTATTAATAAACCTTTAATCTTACCCTGTGAGGTAGAAAGGATGGAAATCATGCTAAGTAGAGCACCATAAACAAGCTCCTAAAAGAACTATTTTTAATTTTCATATCAAAGAATCACTAAAAATTAATTAGGAGGAAAAATGAACAATATTAGCTTACTTGGCAGAAATCTTTACGATTTAGATGACTACACCCCAGATGAAATAATTAACATACTTGAAGTCTCTAAAGTTATGAAAGAGATAAATTCACGAGAATATAAAAAACTACCTACTTTAAAAGGTAAAACTATATGCACTTTATTTGTAGAAAACTCAACACGCACTCGCATGTCTTTTGAGCTTGCAGCAAATCGTTTAAGTGCAGACGTCGTCACATTTGAAGCCACTACTTCATCACTCCAAAAAGGAGAAAGCTTACAAGACACAGTTACTACCCTAAATGCCATGGGTATCGATCTTTACATAATTAGACACAGCTCCGCAGGCAGCCCACAAATAGTAAACAAATATACTGGTAAACCTGTTATGAATGCCGGAGACGGGCGTCATGCACATCCTACCCAGGCTTT
>JAKPKU010000097.1 GCA_029553545.1 Candidatus Cloacimonadota bacterium | reverse complement strand
ATTCCCCAAAATAGAATTACTAGAAACTATGATAGCAATATAGCTCAAACATTAGGCAAGGACAACTACAATGAGTTGCGTGATATTATTGAAAAAAGCGGTGATAAAGATGCTGTCAACTTCTGGAATAAGTATGAAAGTGAAATTAACATAAGGGATAAGAATTATTCTGGTGGTGCATATTTTAATCCAAATGATGGTAAGATAGTGCTTGATATTGAAAAGGAAAAGGCTGGTACTATATTTACAAATCAATATCAAACACTTGTTCATGAGTCCGGTCATGCTATTGACTATAAATTAGGCGGGAGTAATGGAAATAAGTTTTACTCACAAGTTTATAACAATAATGAATTTGGTAAAGCTATACGGAGTGATGTTGATAATTGGGCAAACTCATATAAAAATGAAATACTACCAGAAATATTAAACCATATGGAAAAGAAGGAATATGATGCAATATTTGATAAGTATGGAGAAAATACAAGCTTAATCACAGTAATTGGTGATAAAAAAGAATATAACATACAATGGGGATATGACCGAATATCAAAAGAATTGGAGAGTATGCCTAATAAATCTGTATCAAGAATAAGTGATATTGTGGAAGGTGCTACAAATGGAAAGGTCATAAGTCCTTGTGGTCATGGCAAAGAGTATTGGCGTAATGAAGGGTTCCTTGAAACTGAAGCATTTGCAGAGATGCTTGACTCTACGTTGACAAACAAAGATAGTGCTAATATGTTGAAAAAATATCTTCCCAATGCGTATAACGTTTTTATTAAGATGATAAAGGAGGTTTTGTAATGGAAAAATTAAAAGAACTGTGTATAGCTTACTCAAAAAAGTTCAATGAATCTTTCCCCATATTCATGGTTATGGGTATGAGCGATGAGGAAATTGAAAAGATTATAAAAGATAGCATAGAAACTGGCATTAAATATAAGCCTAAAGTTGTAAAGGATGCGGTATATTGACGTTGTTCAAGGCTTGAAGTAGGCTTTACAACCCATACAAAAGGGTGTATTATTAACATAAGCACATAAAGTGTTTATATTGACAGATTAATAAAGAGGTGTTAAAATGGCAGACGACAAACAGGTTCAGGATGTTAATCAGGAACAGGTAGAC
>JAKPKU010000090.1 GCA_029553545.1 Candidatus Cloacimonadota bacterium | reverse complement strand
GGAGGCTGGGTATTGTTTACTGTCAAAGCTTGCACCAGGGAATATGCCGATTAATGTCTTTTTATGGCTGATATTAAACTCTTCAAAAGTGTCGATAATATATTTACTCAGCTGTTTTTCGAGCACTAATTTGGGGAATAGTTCAGCAGGTAAAGCTATATCAGTTATATTTTTACTCAGTAATTGGTACTTTTTCAAGAGTGGCAGTTTTTCATAAATGTATTTCTGCTGTTTGATTTGTCTAAAAACAGACAGATACAGGTTCAATGTCGAATAGATGGGCTCTTTTAAGATCTTTTTAGTCATCAATAGCCTTCTCAAATGCTGTTTTTTATAGGTAACTGTCTGGCGTGCTGCAGTGAGCTTTTTGACAAGGCAAGAGTTAATTTTATCATGTAGATCGACGGTAAGATCATAGTTATCAGCACGCAGGCTTTTGATCAGTTTGGCTTTATTTTCCCAAAAAAGAATCTTATCAATAGATTTAAAATTAGCGACGATTGGAGCAAAAGTCCTCTTTGTCAGATAGTGTATTTCTGCCATTGGGTATAGCTCACGCAGGAGCCTTGGTATGGGTTCTGTGAGCATAATATCGCCCAGTGAGCTAAATCTGATGATAAGTATTTTGTTTATTTCTTTTTTCATCTCTAACAAAAAAAGGCTGGAGTAATACCAGCCTTATAAAAAATGGCTGAGAGGGCAGGAATTGAACCTGCCACGGACGGTTTTATCCGCCTGCTACTAGTTTTGCAGACTAGTTGAAACACCAGTTTCATCCCCTCGTATTTGCATTAAAACTGTTCGATATAGGCAATATCAGTGTAGACATCTTCCAGCATTACTTTGTGTTCAGTCTCCATTTTTGCCAGCTCGAGACAAGCATTTTTGATATCATGATCGATAGCGCGTTGAGCGAGATCATTATAAAAATCAACTGCTTGTTGCTCTTTTTTGATTGCCAAAGCGATCGCTTCAGCTGGTTTCATTTCGATTGATAGTGGTGGCAACTCAATAGTGTCCGCTACTTTGTAGTCAGCCACATCTTTAAATTTCATTGCCGTGTCTGGGATATTCTTATAGTTTTGCAAGAGGTTTTTGTGCCCAATTTCCTCTAAGGCAAGGTCTTCGAATATCTTCTTAACGCCCTTATCTTTCATTGTTGCTGCCACATCGGTGTAAAATTGATAAGACTCATTTTCTCTTTCAATTGCCACTTCCATCAGTGCTTCAAATTGCATTCTTTCCATGTATCCTCCAATACTTTAAACAATATAATTAAAAAAAGATAAAAAAGCAATTACTTTTATTCGAGACTTTGATAAATCATGCTCATCAGCTTGTTCATATCAAATGGTTTAAAGATCACGTCTCGCAGCCCGGCTTTTTTAGCATTGACGATCGTATGTTTTGGGTCATACCCAAAGCCTGTCATCATAATAATGGGCATTTGAGGTCTCATATACTTCACTTTTTGATACAGCTCATAGCCGTTCATATCAGGCATAGCGATATCAGTGATGAGGAGATTGCAAGCATTTTGTTGGATAAAGTTCAATGCTGAAAAGCCTTCCTCAAAAACTCTAATTTCAAATTGCTCATCATAAAAGCAGATTTCTGTCTCTAAAAATTCAAGAATATCAACTTCATCGTCGACAACTACGATGATTCTCTTCTCTTTTTTTTCAGTTTCCATCATACGAACTTCTCTCCTGTAATTTTTGCATAGACAAGTTTATATTTTTCAAGACTCTTTTCGATCACTTCTTGGGGCAATTCTGGTGCTGGCGGTTGTTTATTCCAGCCAGATTTAACAACAAAATCACGGATAAATTGTTTATCATAGCTTTTTGGTGAGGTGCCGATTTCATACTCTTGTTTATCCCAAAAGCGTGATGAATCGGGGGTAAAGACCTCATCAATCAAGTAGATATCACTGCCAATACTACCAAATTCAAACTTTGTATCTGCCAGTATTATATCTCTCTCGATCAAAAATTGATGAGCCCATTTATAGAGTTCAAGGCTCTTATCTCTGAGTTGTTCAGCTATTTTTTTATCAAACCTTTCGATCATTTTATTAAAAGAAATGTTTTCATCATGCCCGCTACTTGCTTTTGTTGAGGGGGTAAAGATAGGCTGTGGAAATCTTTGGCTTTGTTTCATATTCTCATCGATATATTGGCTATTGACCGTGCCAAGCTGTTTGTATTCTTCCCATGCAGATCCAGAAATATAACCTCTGGCAATGCATTCAAAGGGTATGACTTTTGTTTTTTTAACCAGCACGCTGCGCCCTTCTAATTGTTGTTTAAAAGGGTGAAATTCCACAGGAAAGTCTTCAACTTTGTCGCTGATTATATGATTATCGATAATATGTGCTGTATTTTTGAAGAAGAAAAGAGATATTTGATTTAAGATTTTCCCTTTATCGGGAATAATGTTTGGAAACACATAGTCAAAAGCCGATATTCTATCACTTGTAATGATGAGCAGCTGCTCTCCTAAATCGAAGATATCACGTACTTTCCCAGCATAATGCGACTTGATTATTGGTAGTTTTTTTAATTCCTCAATCATTTTTCCTCCTCTGTTTTTATATTATTTAATATTTCTTTTAGTGTCAATTGAAATTGTTTGTGAAATATCTCTTTAATAAAGTCAGGCTTCTTTTCTTCGAGTGTTCTAAAGATTATCCAACGCTCATTTAGCTCATCTTTATTGACGGCTAAGAGTTCATTTGTACGAGGCAAATCTTCTTTAAAAAACTCTTCTTTGTAGCCATTTTTAAGAGTAATAGATTTTACAAGCCCATTTTTGACAGAAAAAGGCGTGCCATGATGTTCATCTTCATAGTCTAAATGGCGTGTGATAAAGAAAAACAAGAGCTGTCGATAGTAATTGCTAATCAGTTTATACTGTGTCTGCAAGATATCAGAGCTATTAAAATCCAAATCATCTTCTGACTGCTGAATGCGCTGCTTCAAATCTTGCAAGACAGCCAAGTTTGGGCTTATTATATAGTTCACCAAGACTGTCTGCAAATCTTTTTCTTCGCCGAGCATACAAAACCCCGCACAGAGCTGTGCTTCCAGTTTTTCACAGGGGTAGTTTTCACCTTCGCAAGAGGGTAGCTTATAAATATCGGCAAAGGTATCGATGATATCTTGAACAAAAAAGGCATCACGAAAAGGTCCAATATAAATATTCTCTTTCAGTGTGTCATTTGAGCTTTCTAAATATGCCACATGTTCCCACTGTACAGAGAGATAAGAGTAATATTCATATTCCTTTAATAGTCTATTAAAGACAGGTCTATTCTTTTGAAAAAAGAGCTTTTCTTCAAGCAAACACGTAAATAAATCGCTACTTGGAATAAACTCAATTGTGTCGTATCCCTCGCGCAATTGGTTCAAATCTTCATCTTCTGTATCGGCTATCAGATAATAATCAATAAACTTGGCCAGGTTCTCAGTGATTTTAAAAAACACTGGCTCCGTCCCATTATAGCAGATAAACAAGCCAACTTCTTCAGGGATATCTTTAATAATTTTTTTTAATCTATTTTTTTCTATCTTAATCATATATGCAATATAACAAACTTTTATTATTGTGTCAAATTATTTTTGCTTAAAACTGAAGCTAATTGTTCAACTAATAGTTAAAATGGTAATTAAAGGGCTTTCTGGCGTGTTTTCTAATTTTAATAAAAGTGCTTTTTTCTTTATTAAAATGCATAATAGAGTTTGAATCTGGTTTTTTTTAGAGTGATTCAAACTTTCATAGTCTTTGCTTGTGTAAAAAAAGGCGGCTACGTCAAAAATTTACTCTTGACAATATAGTCAAATAAAAGATTATGGAATTGTTGGAAAACCGATAGTTTGAATAGCTATTAAAAAGGAGCAAAAATGGATAATGAAAACCTACTACTAAAACAAAAAAGAGAAAAATATGATAACTTAATAGAGATGGGCATTGACCCCTATCCCCCTCGTAGCGTGCGCACGCACTGCATCCAGAGCCTGTGGGACAATGAAAAAGACTTTGTCGAAAAAAGCCAAGAAGTCAGCGTCACTGGCAGAATTAATGCCAAGCGTCGTCAAGGCAAAATCGGCTTTTTGAGTTTACAAGATTCCACTGCCAAGATCCAGATATTCGTGCGTCAAGATGAGGTCTTGGAGGAGAATTACGAGCTATTCAAGCTTATAGATTTGGGCGACTTTGTGCAAGTTGATGGCAAATTAGTCTATACACAAACGGGAGAATACTCTGTTTTGGCTAAAAAGCTGACTCTCTTATCCAAAAATATGCGCCCAATTCCTACGGTTAAAGAAAAAGAAGTAGATGGCAAGATAGTTCGCTACGATGAGTTTTCAGACACAGAGACTCGCTATCGCAAGCGATATTTGGACTTATTACTCAATCCCGATCACAAGAAGGTATTTGAGACACGCTCAAGGATTATACAGGGTGTGAGAGATTATCTCAATACTCGGGCATTTTTAGAGGTAGAGACGCCAATTTTACAGCCCCTTTATGGTGGTGCCAATGCGCGCCCATTTACCACCCATCATAATACATTGGACATGACTTTATACTTACGTATTGCAACAGAGTTATATTTGAAGAGACTGATTGTTGGTGGCTTTGAGCGTGTTTATGAGATTGGTAAAAACTTTAGAAATGAAGGTATGGACAGAACTCATAATCCAGAGTTTACAATGCTTGAAGTGTATCAGGCATACACAGATCTTGGTGGCATGATTGAGCTCACAGAAGGCATGATAAGCACAATTGCGCAGGACTTATTTGGCACACAGAAGATCAATTTTCAAGGTAAAGAGATCAATCTTGAGCGCCCTTGGCGTCGTGCTTCGATGTTGGAATTAGTCAAAGAGCATACAGGCGAAGACTTTTCTGATTTTGATCTTGACAGGCTTAAGGCTTTTTGCAAGGCAAAGAATATCGAAGTAGATGCATATGCAGGTCCTGGCAAGTTGATTGCTGAGATATTTGATGTTTTTGTTGAAGACAAGCTGATACAGCCAACTTTTGTGATTGATTATCCATTAGAAATTTCTCCTTTGGCAAAGAATCACCCAGATAATCCCAATCTCGTTGAGCGCTTTGAAGTATTTATCAATGGCACTGAATACGGCAATGCCTTTACAGAATTAAATAATCCAATTGAACAAAGAAGACGCCTTGAACATCAATCCAAGATGCGAGAAATGGGTGATGATGAGGCAAATGTTGTTGATGAAGACTTTCTGGAAGCACTCGATTATGGTATGCCTCCAATGGGCGGACTTGGTATCGGTATAGACAGGTTGGTAATGCTACTGACCAATAACACATCAATCAAAGAGGTGATTTTATTCCCTCAGATGAAGCCAGAATAAATACGATTTTGAGAACGGAGCAGCCTCCGTTCTTTTATTATTAAAGAGGAAATCATGGCATTTACTTCTATATTAAATTTCATCGGCGGCTTAGCCTTGTTCTTGTTTGGCATGAATACCATGTCAACCAACCTGCAAGCAGCAGCGGGTAATGAGATGAAAAACATCTTAAAAAAACTTACAGACACCACACTCAAAGGTATTTTCGTCGGTACAGCGTTGACCGCAATTGTGCAAAGCAGTAGTGCAACTACCGTGATGCTTTTAGGCTTTGTTAATGCGGGTATCATGACCTTGTCTCAATCTGTTGGCGTGATCATGGGTACAAATATCGGCTCGACATTTACAGCGCAATTAATCGCCTTTAATATTGGGCATTTGGCATATATTTTCATTATTGCGGGCGTCTTTCTGGTCTTTTATCGCAAGAATAGAATGGTCGAAAAATGGGCTTATATTGTCTTAGGCTTTGGCTTTTTATTTATTGGGCTCAATGTAATGTCAAGCGCAATTGAACCCCTAAAAGAATCTGAAGTAGCAAGACAATTCTTGGTCAATCTCACCAGTAGCCCTCTCTCAGCAGTGCTTGCCGGTACTGTCTTTACAATGATTATTCAGAGTTCTGCCGCAGTAATAGGTATTATCATAGTATTAGCGAGCACATCTTTAATTTCTTATGAAGGTGCTATTTACCTAACACTGGGCAGTAATATTGGCACAACAGTTACTGCGTGGCTCGCTTCATTTTCTGTCAATAAGGCGTCAAAGCGTGTTGCGCTCATTCACAGCGTCTTTAATATTATCGGGGCAACGGTCTTCTGCTTTTTAACCTATTGGAAGGTTTTCCCTCTTTTTATCGATTTTATCACCCCTGGAGACGTATATCAGGGCGAAAATGCTGCCAGACATATAGCGAATGCGCACACTTTATTTAATATTTTAAATACCTTAATGTTTTTACCTTTTGCTAAATACTTGGCGATTATGGCTGAGAAGATTATCCCTGGCGATGCAAGCGAAAACGTGTCTATGGGCGAGCCCAAGCATTTAAACTTCCACCTGGTCAACACACCTGAAATCGCTATTGAACAGGCTATCCTTGAAATGCGTGAAATGCTAAAACTGGTCAAGCTCTCGATCAATACAGCAATGCAACTGTATAAAGAAAAGAATTATAGGAAGATTGAAAAGATAGATCAAATAGAAAATGCTATAGATAATCTGCAAAAAGAAATCACCTTTTACTTGGTGAAGATCAATGAAAAGTCGAATACCGATACAGTAACAAAGAAAATACCCTCATTATTGCATACAGTCAATGACATTGAGCGGCTCGGCGATCATGCTGTGCAGCTGAGTAATATTCTAAATCATCAGATTCTCTCACAAAAAGTCCCTTTCCCTGCTGATTTTGTAGAAGAAATTGCCGAGCTACACGATAAAATCATCTATATGATCGACCTCTCGCTTGAATATATGAGAAACCTCGATACCAAACATTCTTTTATGATTATCGAGCTGGAAGGGCGTATCAATCAATACCATAATGATGCGCGTAAGAGAGTGCTAAATATGATACAGTCAACTGAATGCGATGCAAACAGCGGCTTAAATATGATTGATTATATTGATACAATTGAGACGATAGCAGATAAACTCAAAAACATAGTTAAGGCTGGTTCTTATAGATTTATCTATCAGGCGGCAAGACCTTTCGATTAGCATATGCTGCGTTCTTTTTGCCTCTTTCTCCTCGTGCTTTTACTTAATTCTACATTCTTAAATGCCTCTAATTACAAATGGGATGGAGATAAAGATACTGCCGCTACCATGCTTGCAATTAGCGGTATTAGCCAGCTTATTTTCATGCAATACGGAGAGCAAGAAGAAATAAATCTCGATGAACTCGATTATGACTTAAATCATATCGATATTACTGCCATTGATAATTGGTCTCCTACTGCCTCTTTGATCAGTGATGCATTGCTAATTACCGAACTTGCTATGCCCTTGGTTTTAGTCTCTGAAAAAAGCTTAGAAAATAGAAAGACCTACTCTCTATTATATCTGCAATCATTTGCTGTGACAAACTTTGTTAGCAGCTTGACCAAATCAATAACTAAAAGAAAAAGACCATATGTTTACAATACAAATCTGAGCGATGAACAAAGAACTAATCGTGAAGCAACAAATTCTTTTGTCTCTGGACATGCAGCAAATGCCTTTATGGCAAGTGCTTTTATGATGAAAATCATGTATGATGACAAGGTATATCGCAATTATCAATTAGTTATATTCCCTGTCTTTGCCCTCGGCGCTGGCGCTACATCTATGCTCAGATACTCTGCAGGAAAACACTTCCCCTCTGATATTATCGCTGGCGCTATTGTCGGTGCAGCTTGCGGTTATATTATCCCAGAATTACATAAAAAGAAACAGGCAGATTCAGATTATCGACAGATTATCAGCGTCAACTGGAAGTTCTAAATAGCAACTCGCTAAGCCGTGGAGTGCGTGCCTACATGGCATTGATGTGAGCATGGCATAATCTATAATTCAGACTTATTGACTTGAATAATACTGAGAGCCGAGATGTATTTGATCTGAGCCAACTACAGGCAACTATTGAGGGTATTGCATAATCTTCAAAATGCAAATTTAACAATTATCATTACGAAAAGAAAACAGGCGTTTTTCTTTATCTTAAAAATTCATAATAAACCTCTTTTACATTCCCTTTCGATTCCTATTAAAATCCCTTTCATTCTCCAAGATAGCAAAGGGAATGTCAAGGGAATCTCAAAGACATTTATCTGTTAAATAGTGATTTATAAAATTGAGTAAGTAATTAGTAAAAAGAGAGAAAAACAGATTAGACGACAAGCATTTTTGTGTTTTTGCGATGGTCAAATACGAACAGGAAAATAGATTCAACTATCCAATTTCATGCAGC
>JAKPKU010000078.1 GCA_029553545.1 Candidatus Cloacimonadota bacterium | reverse complement strand
TGGGTCATCATTTGATATAACTTGTAACAATTAAACTCCTTATAATGGTTTGCTTCGCAAAAGTGAACAAGTGAGTAGTGAACGAGTGAGCGAGTGTTTACCATATTGTTTTCAATTATGCTTCTTTTCTTATATTACATTTTTCTGATATTAGAAATTTAAAATGTACCAATCTCGTCCAGGCAAATCTCTGTGACCCTCTGTGACTCTCTGTGGTTAATTATAAATGTTTCGTCTGCAGCAGTATGTCACTCTCTCGCTTTTGCGAAGCAAACCAATTTTCTTGCTTTATTTATAAAAATTTTTGATTACATCTGCGATACGGATCATATCACATGGGCTATATCTTTGATCGCATACAAGAGAGAGGATATTATCATAAATATATGTATCAGTCACCTTATGGAGAGGTGAGAGGGGCCAGTGCACTGGGCAGTATATATTGTTTTTTGTGAGATGAGCCCTGAGTTGGTCTCTTAGTCTATCCTTCACGAGGATGGGTACGAATAAAGGGACGTCTGAGTCTTTAAAATTAAGTGTTTCAATTTGTAAAAGATCTTTAAGTGCGTTATATAGAGTTTTTGCATTCAAGCGTCTCTTTGTCTTTATATATTCTGTGTCGAGATTATTGATTTGATTAATATAATATTCTGGTAAAGAGTAATCTCGATAATCAGTTTCGATTAGATTTTCTGCTTCGCTAAATAGATTGAGAAAGTCTTCTTTTTTACCAGCTTTGCTATCTATATACTGTTTTTTTAGTGACGCAGCTCTTGTTCGAAGATCTATATACTGTTTATTTGTTCTTAAAGGTTTTTCTATCGTAAATGCATTATTATTTTTGCATGCAATTGCACCACATGTGAGCCCTGTCCATTTTCTAAAACTTGTAAAAGTGTAATCTGAATTAGAAGTATATGGCTTATCAAGAAAAACTGAATGACTTGTATCTTCAATTACTATTTTATTATTGTCTTTAAGTTTCTTAGCTATCTTATCTACTTGAGTATTAGCAATTCCGAAATACTGCATAATTAGCACAATATCAAAATTGACATTGTAATCTAAGTCATAGGTAAAAACACCATTTTTTACATTCACTTCATAGAACAAAACATCGACACCATTATCGATAAATG
>JAKPKU010000073.1 GCA_029553545.1 Candidatus Cloacimonadota bacterium | reverse complement strand
TGGTATCTGTCCAGGTAAGCTTTAAGGATGTGGCTGATTGAGGAGTTATTGATAGGTTAGTCGGTGTAGATAAAGTAAATGCTTGTGTCTTCTCCACATAATTTGAGTTATTTGCGCCTGCATATGCTTTCACTCGATATGAATAATTTGTACCATAAGGTGCATTATTATCGATCCACTCAGTAACATTAACACCAACTGTCGCAATATCATTTTGCCATGCACCACTACCAACTTTACGAGATATCTTAAAACCTTGATAGTTTCCATTAACTTTTTCCCAGCTAAGCTTTATAGAAGTTGGGCTCTGCGGTGTGATAATTAGGTTCTTTGGTGTCCAATAGCTCATGTCTGTAGCAGGATCAAAAGGATTCTCAAATGTTAATTCTTCTGTACAAGATACAACAAACATAGCTAATAAAACAATGATTAGTGCTCTTATTTTCATTTGTCCTCCCACGCTATAAAACCATTTTTACAGTCCCTTTCGCTTACCACTTCTCACCAGTAGTTTGACTTTTTAATATTTTATTCTTATATATACTCTTTTCAATTAGAGAAAAGAGAGTATAGGTTATTGGGACAGTAATAGCGTATTGAGATAGTTTAAAACTGTCTTGCCACTTAATTGTTTGATCTCGAGATGCTACTGCATTACCACTTGAATTTGCAATTTGATATTCATCATAATATGAATTATATTTATCCCATGAATAATAGATAGCAGCCCCATTAATTGCTGTTAAAACTAAGCCAGTGTACATATTTTTATTCCAAAAGCTCTTTTTTTGCTGTATGGAACCAGCATATGTTTGCAAACTAAAGTTCACATAGCTTGGTTGTTTAGCTTTTAAGTTTATACTTTTGCTCTCTGTCATATAGCCTTTTGCTGATGCAGTTATATCGTAGTTTCCAACTAACAAATAATGTTGTAATAATTGATTCTGAGATACAATTCTATTCAAATCAGTATCCACAACAGTGTACTGAGTTTGAGGAGTATTTGAGCTAAGGTCCAATCTTCCCCTAATTGGTTCTAATACAACATCAAGAATCTTATCCTCTTGTTCTTTAAGGGTGATTTCATCTTGCCAGCTACGATAAGCATTAGCCTTTTCCCCTGTTTTCCTGACTAATATACTGTATTTCTTTGGGGAAAGCGTTGTGTTAAGCCTGCTTGACAAATCTTCATGTTTTTTATTATTAAGAAATACTTCAACTCCAGCTGTATTTACTCTGAGAGTGAGATATGCATATTTGCCTACTAAATCAGGGACAATATCGATACTTTCAGATTTCTGCAAATTAATGCTCGTTGACCAAGGCTGAAAAAACTCAGCATCGTTATCTACCGCTTCACAGCGTATTTGATATTCCCCTCTAATCAAGCGAATACTATTAATCCCTACCTGGGGACCGATATAATCGCCATTGATAAAGATATTGTAGTCTTTATTTACTCTTGCAAAATTCAAATAACCACTGATATCTTCCAAAGCAAAGTGCTCGTTAATATCGTCCATAGCCTTAAGCTCAAGAATTTTTATGCCGTCAAGATAGTAATCATTTGGCTTTTCGATGCGGATATTGTAACGCTTTGGATCAAGCCCTCTCTCAATACCTCTGTATGATATTGGCGTATTACCCACATAAGCATTATCAAGATAAACTCGGCAATTACTTGGCTCTGAGGTGATAGTCAAGTCTGCCCAATTAGGGTCGAGTGTGACTGACTTAGTGATATCTTTATCTTTTTCCACACGAACTAATAATTCTTTATCTTGATATCGATGCTTTTTCAATACAATGCGGTATGTATTTGTTGATAATTTTTTAAACTCATAGGGGGTAGCAGCTACACCATGCGGAATACCCTCAATGTCAATTGAAGCAGCAGACGGAGTGGAAGTGATTGATAAATTACCAAAGCCCACGTCATCTGCATCAAGCTTTGGTTCAACACTGTAATATCTCCCCTCTTGCGCCTGGAGATTGCGCACAGGAATATGACACTCCACATAGCCCATTGCCTTGACAATAATAATCTGAGATGTCATAGTCTTTAAGAAGAGCACATATTTGCCTTCATCAGGCTTCTCTGTAGTCTTGACAATACCTTTCATATTAGAATCAAACTTCAAATTTGGTATAGTCGAATAAATAACCAATGCACCATCCTCTGGATTGGACAAGAAAACAGTGTAAACAGCTGGTGCTTTCATGGGCTTTGCTTCCATTTCACGCAAACCTTGTGCATTAAGTAAAAGTACAATGCTCATAAAACTTGCTAATGCTATAAATTTTAACTTCATACACCCTCCAACATATCCAACTGGTGTCAATTGTACTTATATATAATATATGTCAAGAGAAATTTTAAATATTTTATTTACTATAATTTACAGCACACATTTTAAAGCATGAAACACTGTTCCATAGCACATTTGAACAACCATACATTTTTTTTTACAATGCATGTTTTTGGTTCTCGATTCGCTGCGGGTGAGGTACTTTATTTTTTTAAAGTTAGGTAATTTCACTGCTTGAAATTGGATATTAGATCTTTTTTACCTATTCGAAGTTGTCCATCGCACATATACAATTTTTTGGTCCTCGCTTCGCTGCGGGTGAGGTACTTTTCTCCGTAAAGGTTAGGTATTTTCACTCCGTGAAAAGTTAGGTACTTCGACTTCGTCAAAGGTTAGGTACTTTCACTTTCGTGAAAGGTTAGGTACTTTGACTTCGACGAAGGTTAGGTACTTTCACTTTCGTGAAAGGTTTTTTTAATGGTAGCCAGAAGTGATGAATGCGACTTCGTCGCTGGCTGACGAGCAAAGCTCGCCCCTACATTATTTAACTTACTGACGAGCAAAGCTCGCCCCTACATTATTTAACTTACTGACGAGCAAAGCTCGCCCCTACATTATTTAACTTTCTGACGAGCAAAGCTCGCCCCTACATTATTTAGTCCTCGCTTCGCTGCGGGTATTTTAAAAAAATCGATAGATTTTTTAAACGTACCCACAACTATCCTTAGTTGTGCAGCGAAGCTTTTGTTTGTCACGATAAACAATGTGTTCCAGATCAATCTTCCAATTTCACGCAGTGAAATTACCTTTTCCCAAAACCTATCATTTACAATAATATAAATTTGTAAATACAAATAGCCTTATTTGTATAAGAACCAATGACTGCCTTCGAGTACATAATAGATTCCATCACACAATTTCACGAAGTGAAATTACCTTTTCCCAAAACCTATCATTTACAATAATATAAACTTGTAAATACAAATAGCCTTATTTGTATAACGACCAATGGCTGCTTTCGATCAATTAATAGATTCCATCACTCAATTTCACGCAGTGAAATTACCAGCCAACTTAGTTCTCAGCTCTCAGTTCTCGTTTCACAATTCCCCTGTCCCTTTGACACTATAAGCAATGGGAAACACCTTTTTCATCAAAACACATCCTTTATGCATTTTTGGCGCGACGAATTTGCTGCTGACGCAGCAAATTCGTATATCACCCGAAGAAATTCTCTGCCCCATTCCCCTTCTTTCAAAACACAAAAATCCATATCTCAGCCATGCAGTACGGTTCGCTTCGCTCACACGCTGCAATGTCTGAGATATGGCTTTATACAGACAAAGTCTGCAGTTTTTTTAAAAAGGTAAAAAGGTAAAAAAGCCATAATGTTACTGAATTGTTCGCAAAACGCGAAGCCCAAGAAAGTTGAGGCTACGGCCAGGACTACTGCCGCCGCGACTAGCCACACGGCAGTTGCCGTCAAAGTTGTACCAGCTGCCGCCACGACCAACACGGTAGGACCCACTTCTTGGTCCTGTTGGATTATTGGCTGGGCTACTGCTATAATACGAACTACTATACCAATCCCAACATAATTCCC
>JAKPKU010000063.1 GCA_029553545.1 Candidatus Cloacimonadota bacterium | reverse complement strand
TTGTCCATCACACATATACAAATAAGGCTATTTGTATTTACAAAGCCAGGTGATCGTAAATGAGAGATTTCTTTTTGGTTGGTTCGTAGTTATCCATCACACGTATACAAATAAGGCTATTTGTATTTACAAGCCAGATGAATGTAAATGATAGATTTTAAAATAAGGACTTATCCTTACATATTTCTTTCAACCAGAAAGAAATACCTTATGTAAAATTCACGAGCAGCTAATTGTAGGTACAATTAGCCTTAATTGTACACTTTCACGTACCAACTTGTTGAGACAAAAAAACGTTCTGGTCCTCACTTCGTTGCGGGTTAGGTACATTGCTTCGCAATGGTTAGGTACTTCGACTGCGTCGAAGGTTAGGTACTTTCACATTCGTGAAAG
This sequence comes from Candidatus Cloacimonadota bacterium, assembly GCA_029553545.1. Classification (GTDB taxonomy): domain Bacteria; phylum Cloacimonadota; class Cloacimonadia; order Cloacimonadales; family WRIO01; genus JAGOCT01. Next base: position 1,225 of record JAKPKU010000063.1, on the reverse strand, counting down.
GTTTTTTTAAAGGTAGCCAGAAGTGATGAATGCGACTGCGTCGCGGCTGACGAGCGAAGCTCGCCCCTACATTATTAAAAAGAAAATAATGCTTGCAATTTATTTTTATTTATGTTATTGTTGACAAGATTGAGGAATTTATAATAATTGTTTAAGGTGAAGAATATGGTATTAATTTTAGAGAGTTTAACATGATAAGAAAAAATATTACATAGGGGTTAATGTGATTGAAAAATCTCGTTTAGGTTATATTTTAACAAAAAAGGATATTATAACTGACCAGCTGCTGGCAAAGGCATTGGAGCAGCAACAGTTAGAGGGGGCTCATGGACGCAAGCTTGGGCAGATATTAGTTGAAGATTTTGGGATAGATCATCATTTGATCTTTTCGACATTGGCAGAGATTTATGCATTTAGATCTATAACAATCGATCCATCAAAGCTCGATGCCAACCAAGTAAAACATACAAAAGATCTACTCAATCGTTTCTCAGAAGATTTTCGAAAAGAGCTTCTTTATAAAAAGATCTTGCCCTTTCAAGCAAATCTAAGCCTAAAGTCTAGTCTAATCGTCTTGGCTGCTGATGTCACAGAAAAAGCAGTAGAAAAAATACCTTTAAATACAGAATTCAAAAAATATGAAGTTGTTTACTGCCCTTTAAAAACACTTGAGGAGCTAATTCAAATCTTAGCGCCGCAAAAAAATGAGTTCTTAGACATATTACAAGAGGCAAGTGAAACAACTATCACGGACTCTGCTACCGTTGAAGAAGGACTAGATGAAGGCGAGCTTGATGAAGAAATCAATAAGAGTTTATTGGTAAACCTCTTCGAAGGATGCTTACTCGAGGCTGTGAGAAAAGGTGGCGTCTCTGACGTACACATTATACCTTATCAAAAGAATGCTGTCGATATTTATTTTAGAGTTGATGGTAAATTGCAACTGTGGCATAGACAAGAAAATACCTCGCCTGAAGCAATGGCTGCTGTGGTGAAAGATAGATCAAACGGCGTGGATAGGTTTGAGCGTGATGGTGCACAAGACGGCTTTGCACAAAGAGTTGTCGATGGACATTTGATACGATTTAGAATCTCGATTATCCCTATTGTTTCAGCCGAATTTGAAAGACGGTTTGAAAGTGTTGTTATACGCGTAATTGATGATAGAAACGTGATTGCTGACCTGAGAAAGCTTGGCTTTCAAGAAAAAGCAGAACATGATTTC
>JAKPKU010000056.1 GCA_029553545.1 Candidatus Cloacimonadota bacterium | reverse complement strand
TGTAGGATTGTCAAACATATTGGACAGTCTGAGATAAAAATTGAATAGGTGATAAGAACTTCAATGGTCGCATCGGTATATGGTTACTGCGCTGGTTATGTCTTCTCAGTTGTCTTTTGAAATCCTCAAATGAATAGAATGTTGATTTGTTATAGAAACGTTTCTGATCCTCCTTATGACTACGCTCTACCTTCCCATTATGTCTGGGCGTGTAGGGTCTGATTAGTTTATGCTTTATTCCTTTATCGCGTAAGATAGCCTCGAACAAACTTAGATTATCCTCGTCTTTCGTTCTAAGAAAGCGTTTGGTGAATTCAAAACCATTATCGGTCTGTACACATTCAACCTCAATCTCTCTGCTCTTGAACCAGGCAATGGCGTGTTCGATAAAAACAGCCGAGGAAAAAGTATCTGCTGTCTGAAAACCTTCCAGGTATCTCAAACGACTAAACTCATCAATAGCGGTGTATTGATAGTAGCGTTCCCAGTTTTTATCGACAATACACGCTTTAGGAACGACTTTTACGTCTACTTGTATTCTTTGCCCAGGATATTGCATCTGTTCATAGGCTTGTGCTTTGTATGGTTTCTTTTTGTTCTTCTTTTGTCTAAGCAGCCCTTCCCGTCGTAAAACCCTAAATAGGCTGACATAATGGCGACGATAGCCTTGTTTTCTGAGTTTGAACCATAGTTCATATAAACCCAGGTCTTTATTACGTTTGTGATAGCGACGGATCATGGCTATCTCTTCCTCGCTGTGTTGATTGGGGTGATGTTTGGGTCTTCTTGACCGACAGGCTAAGGATCTAATATCCCCATCATAGCGTTTGAGCCAAAAGTAAATATAGCTGCGACATCTGTTATATTTCCTGGACGCTTTAGTGACTCCATGATTGAGGGCATATTTGACCAAAGAATGTCGATATTTCATGTCTTGTGTTATCTTATCCATAGCAGGTTGTGGTTTCTCTTTTTTGTATTGTTTGTGCGCAATAACAATAACGGATACATCCATTTCCTGCTATTCTTTTTTCATACACTGTCCAATATGTAGTGTAATCCTACACAAGGTTTAAATACAGAATATTTTTCCTGTAAAAGCACAACTACATGATATTATATAAGATATATTAGTATTAAAGGCTCCAAAGATTCCATTTCGCCCAATACTTACATAATTATACAATACTGTCTTCTGAGTGTCGTCTATACTGCAAATTGTTTTTTGAACCCAAGATATTAAAATAAATTATGCCTATTCTCCTGAAGCAATAGGCAGGGTAGAGCGATGTAACGGAACACTGTAAGACCGCTTAATTAAAGAAATGCGTTTGCTTGGCATTTATAATTACGATGCTGCAAATGCATACTTACCAGAGTTCATTGCAGACTATAACTGAAGATTTGCTGTAAAACCGACTGAAAGTTTTGACCGCCATCGTTCGCTGGATGTAACCGAGGACCTGGACTTTTTGTTTTCTATACATGACTTTCGGATTATCACGAAAACACTACAGGTTCACTATGATGGCAAAGTATATCAAATCAAAACTAAACATCCAGCATATAACTTTCAAAAACGGGAAGTACTGGTTACTCAAGACAGTAATGGTGAGATTACTGCCTGGTTAGATGGGAATGCCTTAGAACTGGAAGACATTGAAAAAAGGCCTAAACAGAGTCAGATAACAGCAAGTACCGCTCCCAAAGCAAAACCAGAACCACCAGCTTACAATCACCCATGGAGAACCTATGGAAAGAAGCTAAATGGAAAACCCATTTTGACAACAATGATAATCAATTGGGACATTTTTATTTAGTATTGAAATTTTAATGCGTCCACCATATTTATCATGAATTTATTTATTAGGTAATTCCTCGAAAGATTCGCCCGTTTTTACAAAAATTTTATTTGTGCTCCTTAAAAATGGTGCTTTACCTACCTCCCAAGCTTTGATAAACAACTCATAAGTACCATCTTGCAACGCAAGAATTGAAAATTTCCCTGTAAAGCCCAAATCATTGGGGTCTAATTTCAAATTTGAAAAATGGGTGGATACATCTGGACGACTATAACCAGTCGAAGGCACTTCATACGCAGTATCTTCTGATTTTAAAATTAAAGAAACATGTCTTCTCGAGTTAGTTTTATAACCAGGATTTAATGCCCATCCTTCAAAAGAAATGATTCTCATAATACCTTCTGGCGAAGAAAATCTGCCGATGTGATAATTTACGGATTCCTCTGTAGCCATAGAAACATCAATATCTTGCTTTTTCAAATTGTAACCTGTGACAGTCAATAATATCTTAGTGGAGGAAAACAACAGAACTATGCCAAATAATAGAAGAACAATCAAAACTTTATTCCGGGTTTTCATAAGATTATTTTGCCTCCTCAATTAAACCCAAATCCAATTCAAACAATTTGTCTAAAATTAATCTCATTGTATTTATGCCCGAACGTCCTTCATTCTCAATTTCATCACCCATAAAGTACACTGCATTTAGAATATTACGCATGTAAAATATTTCAGATTCATAGTTTTCTATCACTTCACCAAAATTCTTTTGCAAGAAATGTGGTTGTCGATAACCATGATCTGCCAATAAGATGATGACAGAATTAGAATCATTTTCAATAATTTTGTCCACCATTGCTAATATTAACTTATTAGCATACTTCAATTGACCAACGTAGATCCCCGGATCTCTGTAATTAGCACGTTCTCTTGCTGGCACTTCGTTCCCATTTTCATCTATAACCCACGGAGGATGAGGAAACATGAAATAGCCTAACGTGAAAAGTCCCGATTCTTCTAATTGACTAGACTTCGCTGCATAATCGAACATCTCATGTATTTCAACAATTCTAGCCAAGCTTGATTCTCTGCGAATCGGATAATAAACCGACAAATCGATTAATAATGTAAAAAGGCTTTCCTCTTTTTGAAAAGTGCCCTGAGGCACAAACTTGTATTTGAAATAAGTCTCTGGAGTTGAGATAAAGCCTTGATCATTAATAAGATTGATATTATACCCTATCACTTTCAACAAGGAGAACAGGAAAGGATCTTTTAAAAGTTCATCTTTTTTTGTTTCTGAATAATTTAGACTTTTAACTGAAAGATTTAAGATATTTGGTATTTCAGCAGTCGTCACTATAGAATAATTATAACTGGTAGTTGATACATTAAATTCCCTTTCAATTAAGTCATCATAAAATTCCTGGTTGTCATAGCCTGTATATCGTTTTAAAGCTTCCGTGCCACTATATTCGTCGAAAATAAACATGTAAATATTTGGCAACTTATCGGTGTTAATTCCCGATGTTTCGTCTGGCGTTATTATGCTAATTGCGTTCTGATCCTTTATAGTTTTTGTATTTAATTGATGGATAATAGTTGGTACACTATTAATAAAAATTAAAATCAAAAAAACTGATCCCACTATAATACTTATCTTTTTTGCGATATCTTGTTTTAGATTGCCTTGAACAAAAACAAAAAGGATGCCGTATACAATCAGGAATAATAAAATTCCATGCCAATAATAGAAAGTAGGGATGACTCGCTTAAATGCTTTCAACCCTAATGAAAATATGCTGATTGGAATGACTGCAAGAATCGTCATCAATGATGCTTTTCCCCATTTTCTCAAGAATAGCAGATTCAAAGCAAAAAATACCAACCAATGCAAGCTCACTACTCCAAAAGAGTGAAAGAAATCATCAATGCCTATTTGGCGAATGTTTTTATTTGCAACATAAATACAAGGAAATAACGCTACAATTAAAGATGCCAATACGCTGAAAGCAACATATAGTCTTTTTTTGACCTTCAGTCTTACCTCTTGATTCATCTTCGAACGTTTTAAAATAAGATCCATTTATCACCTGACAACAAACATTAACTGGCATTAACACGATTGTATCATTTCTTAACAGTTTATAACAATCAAGTGTTCCTGTAGTAATAGTGTAACATTGTTTCTGTAAATTGCTGAACCTTAACAAAAATGTGAGTCAGAAGTATCTTTAAGTTCACCACAACTAAAAGGAGATACTTATAACCCACAAAAACAAGTAAAATCTAATTCCTTTCTATCCCTATCCTCGCGGCAAGCTGCGGGGAAATGCCCTTATTCGTATTATTCCCTTATAGAAGACCTTTCAAAGCAAGGACTTGATGCAATTCCTGAACTCGTCAGAATACTCATCAACAATGCTATGTGTCTGCAAAGAGAAGAGCATCTCAAAGCCAGATCCTATGAACGCACCCCGCAGCGACAAGGCTATGCCAACGGTTACAAAGCTAAAACGGTCAAAACAAAGATGGGCGAAATCACATTTGATATTCCACAGGTGCGCGATAGCAACTTCTATCCTTCAGCCCTGGAAAAAGGGATGCGCAGTGAAAGAGCCTTGACCATCGCCCTGGCTGAAATGTACGACCAGGGTGTTTCCACCCGAAAGGTCAAGAAGATAACGGAGATGCTTTGTGGATGCGAAGTCTCCGCATGTCAGGTCAGCCGGACATCAGCTCAATTGGATGTGGTCTTGCAGAAATGGCGGGAAAGAGAACTGGGTGAAGTCAGATACCTCTATTTGGATGCGCGTTATGAGAAGGTGCGTGAGAATGGCATGGTACTGGATTTAGCCGTTTTGATTGCT
>JAKPKU010000266.1 GCA_029553545.1 Candidatus Cloacimonadota bacterium | reverse complement strand
TTTTATTGACTTAAAAGTATTCTGGCTCAGCGGACCCAATAATTTTGATGGGTTTACAGGATCAAGGCGGGACGGTAAAACCGTGCGGTGCCAAAGCCTTGAGAATGTGCAGTACTTCGATTGCAAGTTGCCCTCTGTACGTCGAGAAATCGAGTTTTGTATTGTACCCAACCGGCGTCAACTTCGTCGTGTCGGCAAATGTCGATGACGCGTACACGCGCACCGTGAGCGGACTTGAGGTCAGCTTCTGCTCGCTTGCATATTTGCGCCAGCGAGTATAGTAGTGAGTACCTTTTGCCACTCGCTCTCAGTGTGTTGCGGCTGCGAGAGAAAGGGGATTACAAGTCTCTTTAAGAAGGCATACGCTTCTTTGAGCACAACAGTTCCTGCTTTATTTAGGTTGTTCTAAGTTATATTTACAAAAGTACTATTCAGAAACCAAGCGAACAATATGATAATCTAGCAATATTGATTAGAAAAATCAGCGCTATCATAACGTTATTATACAAGGCATATATTGAAAATATCAGAAGCTCTTGCAAAAAGGCGAAAAAGCTTATCGAGCGATAGTAAATCAGTGCTCACCTTGATAGGTGGCACCACGATAGCCCAAGCACTAAACTTTATTTTTTCTCCCATTACCACAAGGCTTTTCAGCCCAGAGGTCTTTGGTGATCTCTCGGTTTTTACTTCGATCACCGGAATCATAGGAATAATTATTTGTCTTCGCTATGAGCTCGCCATTGTTCTACCGCAAGATGATGATGAAGGTTTTTCGCTACTCAAGCTCTGCTTGATTTTTGCAACCATAATATCAATTCTTGCGGGCACTATTTTTTTATTTGCTGGCAATGCAATCTATGCAAGCTTTGGAGCTCCAAATCTTGTACAATATTGGTACTATGTGCCAATTAGCCTTTTTCTGACAGGCATCATTCAGGCGTGCAATTATTGGCTCACCCGTACGCGTCAATTTGTTGTACTTTCATGGAACAAGGTCATACCAGTTATTGTCGTCAATGTGGTTTCGATTGGCTTAGGTCTTTTAGGAAATCGAGCTCTGGGTGCCAGACTATTCGCAATATTCTTAAGCAATATTGCGAATATTGCAGTGCTTGCAAAAGCTGTTGCTCCCGAATTTATATCTAAAAAGCATGCAACGCAAAGCAACTATCAGCAGTTAATAAAAAAATATAAGAATTTTCTAATTTATGACATATGGGGAGCATTACTGAATAACCTCTCATGGATGATTGTGCCCATTTTGATGAATGCTTATTATGGTAGTAATGCGGCCGGTCAGTATTCTATTGGAATGAGAGTGATTCAAATACCTGCAAGCTTGATAGGTGCCTCAATTTCACAGGTGTTTTTGAAAAATGCAAGCGAAAAAAGGTTTTCTTATTCATTATATTCCTATTCTATTGAGACAGCAAAAAAATTATTTAAATATACCGCTCCAATTGGAATTTTCCTTTTGTTTTTTGGTAAGCCGATCTTTCATATAATATTTGGTAACCAATGGGACTTAGCTGGAATTTATTCTCAAATATTAGCTCCCTGGGCTGTGTTGTGGTTCATATCTAGTCCACTTTCTGCGATATATACTATATGTCAGAAACAGAACCTTATGCTTATTATAGCAATAATAAATCTTATATCGCGATTTATATCTCTCTATATTGGGAAGCTTTTCAATAGTGATGAATTAGGAATAGTGATATTCTCAATATCTGGCCTAATTGTTTATGGTTTTAGCTTGGTATTAATTTTTAGAGAAGCAAGAAAGAGCGATAAGGCTTATATACTGAATGAATAAAAGA
>JAKPKU010000265.1 GCA_029553545.1 Candidatus Cloacimonadota bacterium | reverse complement strand
TCAAGATTATAAACATTTCACCAATCCATTGATTGTATCATTTTCTGCCTCAACAATAGATGAGTTTTGCGCAATGCTACTAAAATTGGAGGCTATTGACTTTATCAAAGGTTATGAAGTTAATGTTTCATGCCCAAATGTTGAAAATGAAGGACTTGCCTTTGGGGTAGATGAAAAAATAGTATATCAGCTTACAAAAAGGCTTTCAGAGCTGACTAAAAAAGAGCTAATCATTAAGCTATCTCCAAATGTAACAGATATAGTCAGTATTGCCAAAGCCGCAGAAGAAGGTGGTCCAAGCTCTGTTGCCTTGATAAACACGCTGCTTGGTATGGCAATAGACTGGAAAACAGGTAAGTCAATGATAAGACGTGGTGTTGCTGGATACAGCGGTGTCGGTGTAAAACCTGTTGCTTTACAAATGGTATACCGTGTGCATCAAGCTATCTCAATTCCGATTCTTGCTATGGGAGGAATTCAGAGCTATCAAGACTGTCTTGAATTCATCTATGCAGGTGCCTCAATGCTCGCTATAGGTACATCTCAATTCTCTGATCCGACATTACCTATTAAGATCATAAATAACTTGAAAGACCACTTTGAGAGCAATAAGATTACGATTGATGATATAAAAGGTAAGGTATGGGGAATCACCTGATAATAAACAAAATATACGAATTATTAGCAAAACAGTATAAAAATGATAATTGGTGGAAAGCCGACAGTGTTGATGAAGTAATTATAGGAGCGATTCTAACCCAAAATACAAATTGGAAAAACGTTGAAAAAGCCATAGCTGTACTAAAAGAAAAAGGGCTTTGTAGCCTTGTAGGAATTACTAAAACAAAAGAAGAAGACCTTGCTGAATATATCAAAGCATCAGGTTTTTTTAAAGTAAAGGCAAAAAGGCTGAAAGCCGTTGCTGATAGCTTATACATGATTAACCTTGATAAATATGACAATGATGAGCTAAGGGAGTTTTTGCTTTCAATACACGGTATTGGAAATGAAACTGCAGACACAATTATGCTTTATGGCTACAATTTACCAAGCTTTGTGATAGATGCCTATACAATGCGAATTTATTCAAGAATAGGTATAATAAATAAGAAAGACAAGTACAACCAAGTTCGTCAGCTTTTTATGGATAATATTAATAAAGACATCGAATTATACAAGAAATACCACGCATTAATTGTCACTAATGCCAAAGAAGCATGTAAAGTAAAGCCCCTTTGCACAATCTGCCCATTAAAAGACTTATGTAAATATGGAAGTGATTATGAAAGCATTGATTCAAAGAGTAAGTGAAGCAAGTGTAACCGTCGATAATAAAGTAATTAGTTCTATTAAACGTGGATTGCTCATATTTTTAGGTATTCACCATGATGATACCAATAAACACATTGACTGGCTAACATCTAAGATTATTAATCTCAGAATATTTGAAGATCAAAATGGAAAAATGAATCTCTCCCTCAACGATGTTGGAGGAGAGATTCTTCTTGTATCTCAGTTCACGCTATACGCCAATTGTGACCGTGGTAGACGCCCTGACTTTATTCAATCTGCAAAACCTGAGCTGGCAAATGAGATGTATCAGAAATTTGCCAAAAAGCTCACTTCTTTAGGTGTAGAGACAAAGCTCGGTATTTTTGGTGCTGATATGAAAGTATCACTTATCAATGATGGTCCTGTTACCATCATGCTTGAGAAATAATACTATTTTAATTCATACTCTGTGGATACTGTAACAGATATTTGCTTTTGCTTGGACGACGTACTATAAATACCATAGGAAGCCACCTCCGTAGATAATGGCTCTGTTATTTGAAAAACACCTACACGTGCACTAATAATTTTCCCTACTTTACCACCAGAACTATCTGCTACTTTCATTGCTCTAATTTTTGCATCTTTTGTTGCTTCAGCAATAATATTATGTTTAATTTGAGGGAGCTCTGAAATATAATATTCGATATTTGAACTTCTTAACATAATACCCTTATTATAAAATGCTAAAGGATTAAAGTCGAGTTCTTCAATAATTTTAAATTGTAATGTATCTTGTAGAGTATAAACAAGACTTTGCTCAATTGAATAACCATTTATACTGCCAGATTGGCTGTATGTTGCATAAGAATAAGGGCTTCTAACTTTTAAGTTATTAGTATCAAGTCCAGACTCATGCAAGATACTTTTAAAGCTATCGACGCTTTTTGATAAAGTCATATATCCAGAATTAAGATTGTTTTGATCTACCTGCACTCCCAATTGGACTTGCCATTTAAGAATATCTGATGGATATTCCATGCTTGCAAAACCAACAACCTTAACAACATCGCTTTTGTGTTGTGCTTTGTAAAAGAATTGACCAAGGATTAATGCTGAAATTATTAATCCTACACTGATGATAGTACCTATTGTTTTAGTCATTTTTATCTCCCTTATTTTTAAATATATTATTGATTATTCTTTGAGGCGTAATGGCTGCAGTTTCGTATATTTCATTAAGTGAATCTGCTGTTTCACCTAAAAGATAAGAACCACTAACAGCTGCGTGATAAAGAACCTCTTTTAGATTGCTATTTGTACGCATGTTTTGGGCAACAAATGAAGCAATAATACCTGCCAATACATCTCCACTGCCACCTGTTGAAAGTCCATCATTACCATTGGCGATGATACTTATGTCCTCATTATTTGAACAAAGACTGACTGAGGACTTTAATAGAACAGTAACTTGATACTTTGTTACAAACTCTTTTAAGTACACAATTTGGTTTTCTTGTATATCAGCTTGATTATGATTTGAAAGCCTTGCAAACTCAGCAATATGCGGTGTCAGCAAAACATTCTTGCCTTTCATATCTTCCAATAATTCTCTATTTTTAGAGATGATATTCAAGGCATCAGCATCAAGTATCACTGGCTTCATTTTTGCCTGTTTTAAGACTGTTTTTACGAGTTCAAGACTATATTCTTCGGTGCCTATACCAGGACCTATTAAAATACAATCCATACTTTGCAGCATTTTCTCTAAGCTTATTGAATCTGGTAAGTGGTCTTTTTCAGGTATTGTTACTTTGATCACTTCAATTAATGAAGCATCATATCTATTTCTCATTGCAGAGGAAGAAAATAGATATATCAAGCCTGCACCAGCATTTAAACATGCATTAGCTGACAAAACTGCAGCGCCAGTGAACTGCTCAGAGCCAGCAAAAATAGCGACTTTTCCATAGTCACCCTTATGACTTGTTTTAAAACGATTAGGATAAGAAATATCTTCTCTATTAACTAACTTTACCTTACTGTATTCCTCTGATAAGAGATTATTTGGAATACAAATATCGACTATTTCTATCTTCCCACAAAGCTCTTTGCCTCTATTGATCAAGTGTCCATACTTATAAAAAGCAATGCAGAGTGTATAGTCAGCTCTTATTGCATTTAAGTCAGCACTTCCCGTATCAGCAGACAAACCTGATGGTAAATCTATTGAAATAGTGAGAGAAGATTCGTCATTTATCTTTGCAAAAAGTGTTGAGTGTAAAGCAGGCAATGCACCACTAAAGCCATTACCAAAAACTGCATCTATACATACATTATTATTAATATGAAAGTCAAAAGCCTGCTCAATAGAGTCAAGTTGGGTTATTTCGATGTTTAAAGCCAAGCAAGCCTTGTAATTGTTCTTTGTTGATTCCGAGAACTTGCTTACATTGCCTAATAGAATAACCTTGGTATTGATATTATTCTGCTTGAGCCAACGAGCAATCACAAAACCATCTCCCCCATTATTACCATTGCCGCAAAAGATAATTATTGGGTTCTTATTATTCATCAACTCTCTGATACTGATGATCTTATCAGCGCATACCTTACCTGCCACTTCCATCAAGATTAGAGATGTTCTTTTGAGAAAAGACATTGTATTTGTATCAAGCTCTTGCATTTGCTGTTGGTTTAAAACTATCATCTTTACTCCATATTTTGTTTAAGCTTAATGATATCCCAGACAGAGTCCATTTCTTCTAAAGTAGATGTTTGTAGTGACATACCATGTTCTTTGTAGTATTGTTCAAGCTTCTTAAACCTTTGGGTAAACTTATCATTACTCTTCCTTAAGGCTGTATCAGCATCAAAACCAAGCTTTCTTGAAAGGTTCACAAGAGTAAATAGCAAATCACCTATCTCTTCTTCTATATTATTACTATCTTCATTACTAATTGCATTTTGCAACTCTTGAGTTTCTTCTTCAAGTTTATTGAAAACAGGCTTATCATCTTTCCAATCAAAACCAGTTGCAGCAGCTTTTTCTTGTGTTCTTTGAGCTACAATCAGAGAAGACATAGCTTTTGGTATTCCTTCTAAGATAGATTTTCGCTGTTTCTTTTCTTCCATCTTAATCATTTCCCAATTCTTCTTTACTTCACCAGCAGTTTCAGCGCTTTCATTAGCAAAGATATGTGGGTGTCTCCTAATTAGCTTCTGTATAATTGTCATAAAGACATCATTTTCAGTAAAGTAATTACTTTCTTTGGCAATATTAATTTGCAAGCATACATGTAAAAGTAAATCACCAAGCTCTTCAGCTAAATCTTGATGCTTTTCATTATCAATTGCCTCTACACATTCATATAGTTCTTCAATAAAGTTAGGCACCAAAGATTTGCTTGTTTGCGCATTATCCCATGGGCAGCCAGTTTCAGGGTGTCTTAGCTTTATTACAATCTCAGTAAGAGTGTCAAAATTATATTTCATTATACGTCCAACTGCTGAATTATTGACATCATATTTGTCTTAATATCAGAATCAACAGCAACAGCTGACAACTCCCTAAGTATTCGTGGATTTACCTGTTTAATAATATACTGTTTGTTAACAAAAAAGTAGTTAAATAAATACATCAAGTAAAACCTGGGTCTTTCTTTTGAAAAGAGTTTAGCTATTAATGGTATATTCTCAAAGTTTTTCTCTTTAGTCAAGGAATACAAAAGATAATCAGCAAGCATATGGTTTTCTTTGTAAGAGAGTAAATAAGCTATCACTGCTTGTCTTTCAGCAAAGTCTTGATTACTAAGGCTAAACGTAATAGCCTTATTTAGCAAGTTATCTTTAGATTTGATAATTGATTTTACAATGCTTTGTTCCTTTTCTGTTAATTCTGAGTATTTTACATTTAAGATGGCTAAAATAAGCTCTTCTTTGACTGATAATTGATTTATATTCTTTTCATATTCTTGTTTTATGCTAATTATATCTTCAGCGCTAAGATTTGCTTTGAGATCTGAATCAAGTTTTCTCTTTAGCCTTTCAATTTCTACCAAATAATCCTCATGATTTAATACGTTTTTCTTAATAAAGTCCATGATATTTTTTTCTTCATATTTCTTGTATTTATTATAAAACATCGAGTATTCTCGCTCAAACCATTCATCAGACAATCTCCATGTATTTTCTTCAAGCATTTCATCAATCATTTCACAAAACGGTTTTTGGGGAGTATCAGCACCTCTTTGCAGCTTCTCGATAGAAACATCTGCTGTAACTTTTACATACTCATCACGGTCAATGCTAAGCTTCTTTAAGAGATTTAAACTATCTTTAAATGGGAGATTGCCAAGTGCGGTAGCTAATGCAATTTTCAAACGAGGTGAGGATGAGTCAGTATATTTGCTTATAATCTTGATAACTTCTGGATTACCCGTAGAGCCAAGTGCTTTAATAACTTCGATTTGAATATCTTCAAAAGGTGAGCTGAGATATCTGTTTAGTATATTAATTGTTTTTTGGTCTTCAATTTGAGCTAATGCCTCAATAGCAGATTTTTTAATGTCATTTTCGTCAGCTCTGATTATCTCATCCAGCTTTTCCCAAGCGAGTTCTGAATTCTCAACAATGATAACTGAACGATAAATATGAGCCTGAACATCAAAAGAGACATAATCAGTTTGGATCTTGATAAACTGATAAAGCTCATCATTGTTTGTACGAATAATAAAGTCGATAACGAGTTTTTTTATCTCATTATCACTTTTATTCCAAAGGTCTTTAATAAATGCATTAATTTGGTTGTTACGAGTATAAACCAGAGCATTAAGAGCTATTTCTATATTCTGTTTGCTTTGAAACATACAGATCTTTTTTATCAAGTTGAACGCAATTGGGTCAGGATAATCGTAAAAAGCTGTTAAAATTTCTTTATGTTCACTATTATCCATATTGATTACTTCTTTTTCAAAGCTATCCATGCGCCTTTTATCTTCGTTCTTAGCTATAATAAACGTAGCTATTGTTCGACATTTTAGTGATTTACAGTGAATAAGCATACCAACTTTTGATTTAACATCGTTATATGGCAATAAAGAAAAGAATATTGCAATATAATAAAGCTTTTCAAAGTGATTTTTATCAAATGAATCGTCTATTGCTTTGTAAGCTTCTGTTTCATTATAAAGGAATAGTTTAATAATTGCAAACCCTGCAACAAGGCTATTAGCATCTTCGCACAACTCTTTAATCACGCTCATTTGCTCCATACCTGCAAGCTGTATATACAAAAGTTTTGCATATTCTTGTATGATAGTGTGATTAATTGTAAAATACTTTGACAAGACTTCCCATGCTTCAAAATCACCAAGATTTATTAATGCTTTAGCTCTCTCTAACTCCAAAACAAAGTTTTTATCAAGCTCCATGTTTTTCAAAATAGTTATGGATAATGGATGGTTTATCTTTGCAAATGCTTTTATCCCTTCTAAGTAGAGATTATTATCACCATTTCTTAGTAATTGGATAATAATTGGTATAACCTTGACTGTATTCAATTTAGCAAGTATTCTAACAATGTTATATCTATTCTTTAATTGGATTTTCATATGGATTTCTGTAAGTATTTTGAAGCATAGTTCTTGATCAAGAGATGCTATAAAGTTCATCGTGAGCTCGCTGACCAAGGCATTATTATCTAATGCCAAAGTCGTCAAAGTAATCTCATCAAAATCATCGTTAAAATAATTCAAAGAGCGCACCAACTCCTGTCTTTCCAATACATTTTTTGAATAAGCAAGGTTTTGCAAGTGCTCACTAATATCTTCCCCAAAGCTTTTTATTGCTAAAATAGCTTGTATCTTCAATGATATGTTTTTGGATTTTATTAAATCATCTAAAACTGGTCTTTGCTCATTTAGATTAAGCAATGCAATCAACTTACATATCATTTTCTTTGTTTCATCACCAGAATTTGCTGCCACTCCTTTTAAGTCTGGCAAGTTTGTTGATAGAAGTTGTTTCAATTCACTTGTTAAAATTTTCAACAACGATATATTCTCAATCCAACTTTGCATAAATACACTAAAATGCTGTGCTGTGATAAGATTATCTTTTTCTTTTTGCTCTTTTTCTATCAAAGCTTGAATACTTTTTGGGTCATTTTCATCTTTCTTTAGCTTTACATACTTCTTTTCAATATCAAAAAAAGTAACCTGCATATCTTGGACGGGTCTCTTATTAATTTGTTTTGCAAAATACTTGAAGTTTACCTCTCCGCCAATCATCGAGAGGGCTTTTAAGTAAAACTCTATTTCAAAGTTTGGGTTATCAATCCTCGAATCTATCATATTCTGTATGAACAATGAGCTTTCCTCAAGCTTATTCAAGATATCTTTATTATTTATAATCTCGAATAGGGTAAGGTTTAATGATTTAGTAAGATGATTATTTTCATTAAAAATCAAATTTTTTACTATCTTGTCATTATATTTTTCATCCACAATCCCAGTAACCCATTCAAAGCTTGGATAATATCTTTTCAACCAAAAAAGATCATGAAAATACGTATTTTTAAAATAAGAATCAATCCATTTGTTTACCATTGGGCGTGAGAGGATACTCTGCATTTTCTCCACATCACCATAATTAAAGTTTGTAAAACAAGAGAAAAACTCTGGTTCGTACAGTACTTCTGAATCCAATACTCTAATCAGCTGCAGTTTTTGTTCTAAAGTCAAATCAACAAGGTTCATGATTGTAAAAAAACTCTCCTTGTTTTGAGGTTCAAGACAATTGTGTTGTTTAATAAAACCAACTAAAAAATCTACATGATTACTGGTAATTGATTGCCATTCTTTTATAAATTTTAAGATTATGTTCTCTAAGACTGCAGTATAGTGTTTCAGTTTTTTAGGCTCTTCTGTATATATATCGCTATACTCGTCCAAAATCATTTTCAGCCTTAAATACCTTTCGTCAAAAGAGTACTTTTCTACGTCATTATCTTGAGGTGCATTAAAGTGGGTTAAGATGCTTTTTAGGTTCCTTCGCGCATTTGGATCAATCTCATTATTTTTGACGAACATTTCAATATATTTCTTTTCTACCCTGCTTTTTACATAAGAAAGCAACGATGATTGAAGTTTTGATGCTTCAAGCCAAGAAAGAATATACTGAAAATGATCATTGGTCAACTTATGTTTCTTTAGCAAATCAAGAATAATATAATCCCTCACATCTTTATCTTTTTTTGCTATTTCAATAAGTTCATCCACTGCATCAAGTTGTATAAGCCTTTGAATTGTTTTATTCTTGTCTGTTGAATTGACTTTATATGACTTTAACAAGCTTTGTGGATTTTTTAAAAAAACCGAAGCTATTGCACTAAGCATAATACCTGCCCTGCATTATTTTTATTTATTATTTATTTGCTAATTTTGTTACGATAAAAGAAGCAACATCTGTTGAATAAGAGCCTGCACCAAAGCCTGCATCATAACCAAGCTCTATTGCTAAATCATGATTAATACGAGGACCACCACAGATAAACAACATTTTATCCCTTAATCCTTCAGCTTCTGCCATCTCTATAAGTCTTGTTAAGTTTTTGACATGAATATTCTTTTGAGTAACGATTTGTGACACCAAAATAGCATCTGCATTCATTTCTCTTGCCTTTGCCAGCAAGTCTTCTGATAAAACTTGAGCGCCCATATTTACGGTATTAAACCATTTATATCTTTCAAGCCCATATCTGTGATTATAGCCTTTCATATTTAGAATAGCATCTATACCAACAGTATGTGCATCAGATTCGATACATGCACCAATTATAGTAATTTTTCGTCCTAAGTGCTGTTCTACAAACTCATCAGTTTCTTCCATTGTCATAACATCTGTATCGACTGTTTTGACTTGAATTTTAGTCAAATCGACAAAAGCGCTTGTATTACCATATGCAACAATATGCGCAAACCCTTCAGAAAGATCGGCAATATAGCATATTTCAATTTCATCTAATCCCATTTGTTTCAATAATTGTCTTGCTGCTTCTTTACCTGATTCATCTGCCTTTACGGGCATAGAAAAGGATATTTGCATACGCCCATCATTCATTGTGTCGCCATAAGGACGAATAAATGTTTTATCTATTTTTGTACTCATTTTTTCTTTCCTTTAATCTAAATTTAACTCTTGCTTAATCTTGTCCATAAATGGATTTATATAATCTTCAGACTTGCGAAAGACGCCTTCAAAGCCTTTGCCACTCGTTTGAGCTCTCTTTATATTTGCAAACTCACCTTTTTCCAATGCATTGAAAAGACCTTGTTCTGCAACTCTCTTTAAGAATGAGATTGCCTCATCTAAAACTGCTTCTGCTCGCTTATTGATAAAACCTTCTTTATCTATAGTAATCTCGCTTGAAAAATCTTTTACAGCATTAAAAACATATTTTGCATTATCAATAGCCAAAGCACGATCAGCGAGATGTGGTGTATGTACTGCTTCTGTTAGCATACCAAGTAATTGCACACCTTGCCCTGTCATTTGAGCAACCATATTAAACATTGCATTGATAATATAAGCCTCAAAAATATTACCTGTCACATGCTTTGTTGGAGGCATATATTTAATAGGTGAGTGAGGGAAAAGAGTCTTGGTTAAGAGTGCGTGAGATAGCTCATATGAAAAAGAGTTTTCTATACATGGATCTATTTCAAATGCATGTCCAATACCCATTTTCTCGGGGCTAACTCCTGATAACAATGCAAAAGACTCATTTATTAATTGTGATGCTGTAACAGTATATGCTTTCTCTATCGCATCTGAAGTAGTTAAATAATTATCTTCACCTGTTTGGATTTCAATCCCAGCTACTGCATTTATCATACGAGAAAAGTATTGATCGAGCAATGTCCTCTGTGGATTTATATCTCTAAATAATATCCCATACATTGCATCATTGAGCATCAAATCGAGCCTTTCCATAGCGCCCATCGCTGCTATTTCTGGCATACAAAGCCCTGATGCATAGTTGGTAAGGCTTATGTACTTGTTTATCTCTGCCCCAACTTCATCTAATGCTTTTCGCATAATTCTAAAATTTTCTTGTGTCGCAAAGGTTCCACCAAACCCCTCTGTGGTTGCACCATATGGTACATAATCAAGCAATGATTGCGCAGTTGACCTAATTACAGCAATGATGTCAGCTCCTTGCTTTGCTGCAGCTTTGGCTTGTAAGACATCTTCATAGATATTGCCCGTTGCCACAATCACGTAAAGAGATGGCGTGTTTCTTGGACCGTATTTTGCAAAGTAGCTTTCTCTTGCAGCTCTTTGCTGTTTTATATGATCTATCATCTTTTGAGTAAGGTCATTCATCACCTTTATTACTTCAGTAGTAGGTTGTTGTGCTATTTGAGTTAGCTCCAATTTACCATCTTTTACTGAATTTGCAACTTCTTGTGCAGACAGCCCTGTATATACAATTGCGTTTGAAATCCAGTAGGCTACCCCTTTATCAAGTGCATTTTTGCTTTTCAGTTGATCTACAATATAATTTGGTATTGGGGTACCATCTTCTAAGGCGCCATCAATGCCTAATAATCTTAAAACTGTTCTTTCAATTGTAACTGAGCTATAAGAATTTAAGAGTTCTTCTAATGAATGAGTAATCTGCTTTGCAAATCCTCGAGCAGAATCAATCTTATCTTGTGGTATAGTTAAATGTAACAATTGTCCTCCTTATAATAATCATTTAGACAACTATTGTACAAACAAGCTTGTTAGTCAAGTAAATTCTGTTTTTTTTAACAAATATATTCACTTGTATATTTAAAAATAACTAATACAATCTATATTTCTTTTATTATCAAATAGATAATCAATTGATACACAGTCAGACAAATATTCAACAAACTTATACTTCAGCATTAACAGCAAATCCTCATTCTTGTAATTTACCATAAAACGTTAGTAAATGAATGTTGTTTATGAAAATTCCTAAATATACACAGGATAAAATTTAGGCTTGGTTACTTTCACATTCACTGGTTTTAAATAACTCGCCTCAAAAACAAAACCCTTTTTCTTCTGCTTAGCATTTCTATTTAAATATAACATTTAATAACCAACTATTTTTCTTGAACAATCTTGAAGCTATTACACCTAAAATCAAAACAACATTTTTTAAAAAACCGCTTAAAAATCTCCCTATTTTTTACTTTTAAATGAGACATGAAAAGGAACAAACACCCCCCCTTATCAACTCCGTTTTAATTGCTTTTCACTAATTTTTCTCTTCTTGTTGTATCTCACTATTTTTCAGTGTTATGTACATATGACTCCCTTGACATTCCCCTTGCTATCTTGGAGAATGAACGAGAATCTTATAGGAATCTAAAGGGAGTGTAAAGGAGATTTATGATAAATCTTATTTCGATAAAAGAGTGGAGCAAAAAGTAGTGTTGCAAAAAAAAATCGCATCTAAACCCGCTCGTAGTAGACATCTGCTGATTTAGATGAAAATAGTTTTCAAAAAACAGCATTTTGTAAGCCCTATATATATAGAGGGTGATGCTTTTATTTATGGTTCTGCTTTATTTTTTATAAGATATTTTGGATTTCTATGCAACAGCATCTATTAATGCCTTAAAAACCTTATTACTAAATAATTTATGAACTTAAGGCTCTACTAATAAATGCTTTATACATTATTATTAATAATTTATTATGTGTGTTTATAAAAATATGCTAAAATTGTGTTGACAAAATTGAATTTTTATTTTAGTAGTTAAATAGAGGAGTTTAAAATGAAAAGATTAATCATATTTGTTTTAATGTTAATAACAATAACACTTGTTTTTGGACAATCTTTACCAATTAAGAATTACTCAACTAACGATGGCTTGGTGCAAAGTCAAGTTACTCAAATTTTGCAGGATGATGATGGTTATATTTGGTTTTTGACACTGGGGGGGCTATCCAAATTTGATGGATATTCCTTTAGCAATTATAACTTAGCAACAGGGTTGTCGACAAACTATATAAAAACATTAGTATTTAATAACAATAAGACAACCATTTTGGGTGAACAATCTTTTTCTATTATACAAGGAGATTCATTAAAGAATTATGATCAGAATTATTTTAATGAAACACTAAAAGAAAAAGTTCTTTACCTCAATCTTGTTAACGTTTCTGACGATTACACACCATTTGTTGCTACAAAATCAAAAATTTATTTCTATAGTGAAAAAGATGAAAAGTTTGAGGAGTATTATGATCTTAATAAACTTCCCAAAAAGATTCAAGGCGATAATCTTGTAATTAGATACCCTGATTTAGAGCATATCATAGTATTATTTGATGATAACTGCTACATGGTTCATTTGCATAGTAATGAAATAACTGATCTCCAAAGCCTTTTAGGAATCTCTTTAGAGCGTGGTGGCACTATTGGTATATACGGTATGGAAAATAAAGAATATGAGTACACTTTTCTTTATACAAGTGGCATGCACAAATTGAAGGAGATTATTCAATTTAATTTTAAAACAAAAAGTAAAAAGACTATTTTATCAAGCAGCAATATTTCTGAAGTCGTTTATAATAACCAAAAAGGTGTTGAAGATTATTATAAAGTTAATGACTACAATATGTTTATCACCAGTGAAGGAAGGATTTTTTATTACAATGAAATTAAAGGAGATAGCTATTTTAGTAATGATCTAATCAAACCGCATGGCATCTCTTTAGACAATATTGTAAATGCATATTATCTTAATGATAAACTGTGGATCGCTACTAATCAAGGGCTTATTGAGTATGATTTAAAAGAAAAGAAGACAAAATCTTACACAACAAATGATGGCTTATCCAGTAATAATATTCAAAGCATCTTCGTTGACCGTGAAGATAATATTTGGATTGGTACAAACGGTACAGGAACTGATGTAATAATACAAAGCAATATCACCAACTACAATGCCAAGAATGGCTTATCTCATTCAGGAACAACTAACTGCACAGAAGGTTTTGATGGAAGCTTGTGGGTCTCTTGCGACAATGGTTTATCACGTATAATGCCAAATGGTGAAATCCAAAACTACAATACAAATAATGGTTTGCCACATAGTGATACATGGGCTTTAAATACAGATACCAATGGGCAAATTTGGGTAGGAACTTATAAAAATGGTTTAGTATCCTTTGATGGTAATAAGTTTATTAATAGAAGACCTAAAGAGATCGAGCCATCTAACTCCTATGTTACAAGCATATTTACTGATTCTAATGGCAATGTTTGGGTATTCTTGTCATACCACATTGTTAAATTTGACAAAAAGTATAATTATAAATTATACAAAAAGAATGATGCCTTTTCAGCATATGAAATGACTGAAGATAAAATGGGTAACCTTTGGGTTGCTTTAGGTGCAAAAGGCCTTTCTAAAATGTCAAAGAATGGTGATATCTTAAATAATTACCCTATTAATACAAAAGTTTTTAATTCTAATATAATAGGGCTCGAAATAATTGATGAAAATACAATCTTTTGTTATACATATGGAGAAGGTATTGTTGAGTTTACCATAAAAACTGGTGAGTACAAAAGAATATTTAAATCAAGATTAAAAAACTATGGTATCACTAAATCACATGTTAGAGATAATGAAGGAAATCTTTGGGTTGGAACAATTAATGGTATTGTAAAAATCAATAATGACAATACTATCAAAGAGTTTAAAAAAGAGGATGGACTATTTGGAGAAGATGTTAGAACTTCTGGTGCATATAAAGATAGTAAAGGTGCACTTTGGTTCTGCACCTCAACTGGTTTAGTGAGAATTATTGCAGAAGAACAAAACATAGACTCTACGCCGCCAAAGATGCATATTACGTCGTTTAAATCAAAAATTAATCATAATGTTAAAGACTCGACAAGAATTAATTTAGCATATAATGATAATACAGTTTCTATAAATTTCGTTGGTATAGATTTACGAAACCCACGTCGTATTAGATACTCATACATCCTTGAAAACTTCGACAAAGATTGGTCTCCCCTAACTCTTGACAGATCTGTCAGATATACAAACCTCAACCCTGGTAAATATACATTTAAAATATATTCTGTTGATCATGCTGATAATAAAAGTGAAGTAAAAGAGATTCACTTTGTTATACGAGCACCTTTCTGGAAAACATGGTGGTTCATATCTTTAGAGTTAATTTTAGCCGCATTTGCAGTATATATTATCATTCAATGGCGCCTTAAAGTATTAAAAAAGAAAAATGAACAGCTTGAACGATTAGTTGCTCTAAGAACAATACAATTAAAAGAGAAAAACGAACAGCTTTTAAGCAGTATTCGATATGCAGAAAGAATTCAAAATGCCCTTCTGGCAAAACCAGATAGCTTAAAACAGGTGTTCCATGATATATTTGTTCTATTTAAACCTAAAGATATAATATCAGGCGATTTTTATTGGTATTATCAAAGCAAAAATTATTACTATCTTGCAGTTGTCGATTGCACCGGTCACGGCGTTCCTGGAGCTTTGCTTTCGATAGTTGGTAGCATGCTATTAAACGATGGTGTAATCAATAACAATGAGCCAAAACCAAGCGATTTACTTACTTATTTACATGAAAACATAAGAACTGTCCTCTCTCAGACTAATGAGCGTGGTAGTTCAAGAGATGGCATGGAAGTATCACTATGTCGATTTGATAAGGACTTTAGAGAACTTATTTATGCTGGGGCAAACCGTCCAATCTATTACTTTAACAAATCAGACTTAGATACAGTCCAGTTGATCAAAGGTAATCGTAAAGGTATTGGTGGCTTGCAAAAAGAAGATATACGAGTGTTTGAAGACACAGTTATCGATTTGGAAAATATTCATTCTTTATTCATGTTTAGTGACGGATTAGTCGATCAGAATGACCCAAACGATAAGAAGTTCTCTTCAAGATATTTAAGGTATATTCTAAAAGAGATTATCAATAACAACATGGACACTCAAAAAGATATTATATCTGAAAAATTAGCAAAACACCAAGGCAATGAGCCCCAAAGAGATGATATTACAATGATAGGAGTAAAGTTTAAAAATAAAATATAAAGGAAGAAAATGTGGCATTTAATAACAGAGAATATGAATTTTTCATGTCAGATTCTGATCTTTTTTCTTTATACTCAAGCGGAGGATTAGAAAAGACAATTTTAATGTTTAAAGGACTACTGACACAGGACATATTAGTTGTTTTAGCAGAAATGTTAGCAAATAATTTATCAACTGATCCAAGACAGAAAACAACAAAAAAGATGTTTTCAATATTTGTCGAGTTAGCTCAAAACATTCATCGTTACTCAAGCGAAAGGATTGTCACCGATGGCATAGATGTTGGAGCTGGTATTATTTTAGTGAATGAATTTCACGATTATTATACAATCATTTCAGGCAATATTGTAGAAAATGATGTATATCAGGGGCTAAAAGCAAAGATTGATATGTTGAATCAATTAGATAAACAAGGACTAAAAGATCTTCGCAAAGAAAGATTAAAACAAAAGCGTGAGAGCAGCGATAAAGGTGCTGGAGTCGGACTTATTGATATTGCAAGAAAAGCTTCTAAGAAAATTGATTTAAAAGCAAAATATCTGGAGAATGGTAAAACATTTATTAGTTTTTATATTCTTTTAGAAAGGAGTATTTGATGAATAACTTTGTAACAGAAGAGAGCAAATATACTATGGCAGTTAATTTAGATGCTGCAACTGGTTTATGCAAAATGCAAGGAAACTCCTATCCAGAAGATGCAATTAGCTTTTTCGAACCGTTAAATAAGTGGTTTGAACAATATATAGAAGAAGTCAACAAGCCTTTAATTGTGGAAATTCAATTAAACTACCTAAATTCAAGTTCTTCAAAGTGCTTTATGGACTTATTTGACCTTTTTGAGGACTATAGTAACGATGGTGGTGAGGTTATAGTAAAATGGTTCTTTGCAAAAGACGACGATGAAATAAAAGAAGCAGGCGAGGAGCTATTAGAAGATGCAACTTTTAAATATGAGTTTGTAGAGTTCACTGATTAGTCAAAACTGAGGGAAAATGTCTGAAAAAACAAATGATAATCAACCAGTAAAGCTTGACCGAGATAGCCAATTAAAAAAGTTTTATAAAAATGAATTTGAGTTGTATGAAGAATCAAACTCTCTTTTAAATAATTTTGTTTCAAAAGACACGTTAATGAAGCAATATAAAAAGCTTGTTAAAGCTTATTATAAAAACTTAAGAATGAGTTTAAAGATTACAACCATTGGAGACTCTACTCAAAACAAACTATTAAAAGTTCAAGAAACAATACGTGATCAAAAAGAAAAGCTCAGAGCAATTTTTGATAATGCAATTACGAGTATTATAACTCTTGATTTAAATGCCCAATTATTATCTTATAACTGCAATTTTCAACAAATGATTGATAATGAAGAGGACTTAATAAATACAAATTTCTATACATTTCTATTTGAATCAGATAAGGCAATTTTTGAAACACTCCTAAATAAAATTATTATAAGAGATATTAAAGATTTCCGAGTACAAGCAAGGTTACTTGTCAATAAAAACCCATTATGGGCAGACTTTTCAGTCTCAACTATTTATGGTAAAGAAAATAACCCTGAGTCAATTATCATAATAATCAACGATATTGACCAACAAATCAAAACTCAAGAAAAATTGGCTGAATCATATTTACAGTATAAAAAAGCACAAGAAGAAATTCTTAAACTTGAGAAAACAACAACTGTTTTAGCTATGGCAGTCACGGCAAATCATGAAATAAATCAACCTCTTACAGTTATAAAAGCCAATCTTGACATGATAAATTTTTGTATTGATTCATTTAATGTTGATGATAAAATAAAAAAATACATACAAAGGATCGATGAATCTATAAATTCTATTACTCATATTTTAGAAAAGTTTAAAAAACCCGAAGAAGTTGAGTTTAATGACTATGGCGGTAATACTATTATGGTTTCTTTCAATAACAATAACGAGTATGATAGCGGTGTAGATGACCCTTTTGATGATTTATAATAACAGGAAGTGAAATGCTAATATATAAATTCTTTTTAACAATTGTTTATGTTATTTGTTTTCCAGTATTGTACTTTATGTTCAAAAATAACCACTTTAAACAGAGACATATAATAAAAAACTACAAAATTGATAATACTATTTGGGTGCATGCTTCATCTATTGGAGAAGTAAATGCTGTTACACCACTTTTATTAGAATTAATTGAAAACAATTTAAACTATTCTTTCTTGATGACTTGCATGACAAAAACTGGCATTGATGCAGCTAAAAAGCTACATGGTAAACTTATTGTTTTACCTTTCCCATTTGATGTACCTCATATTATGAAGAAAGCTTTTTCTGTGTTTAATCCAAAAATAATAATTCTGGTAGAAACAGAAATATGGCCCATATTTATTAATACTGCATACAACAAAAATGTTCCTATTGTTGTTGTTAATGGTAGAATATCTGATAACTCATTTCCTAAATACCGTTACTTGAAACTTTTGTGGAAACCAATTTTTAAGAAGATAAAACTCGTAAATGCACAGTCTGAAAGTGATTTATTACGATATAAATTTTTAGGTGCGCCAAATGTCCAAAATTCGAACAATCTTAAGTTTTCGACTAACTTGCCAACGTTTGATAAAATTGAATTAAGGAAAGCATGGAACTTTGCTTTTAATGATTTCATAATTGCCATTGGAAGCTCAAGGCCTGGAGAAGAAAAGGTAATTATTGATGTTGGCAGAAAACTTAAGAGTAAAATACCAAGACTTAAGATAATAATAGTACCCCGTCATTTGCATAGAATAGAAGAAGTGTGCTCTTTATTAAATAAAAATGAGTATGCCTTGTTTTCAGAAAGTTACGCTGATAGAACATTTACTATTGTTGATGAAATGGGTATTTTAACGCAGGTTTATGCACTGTCAGATATTTCTCTAATTGGTGGTAGCTTTATTGATTTTGGTGGACATAATCCTATTGAAGCTGCTGTATATAAAAAAGCAATCATTATCGGTCCTCACCATCAATCTTGCGCTGACATTGTTAAAAAGTTTAAAGAAAAAGAGGCAATTATTATATCCAGTGTAGAGCATTTGTATGATCACCTGCTAAGCATAGCATTGGACGTAGAAAAAAGAAATTTGTTGGGGAAAAATGCATATAATGTAACCAAAGATAATAGTAACAGTGTAGAGCTTCATTATAACAGTATTCAATCTATATTTGAAAGTAACATCCATGGTAAAGAAAACAGAAGCAAAGTATTGGAAACTTGATAAAAACAATCATATCCAATGTCTTCTATGCCCAAATAAGTGTATTTTGACAAACCAACAACGTGGGATATGTAGAACAAGGCTTAATGATAATAGTACTCTATTTACTGAGTCTTATGGTAATATTTGCTCATCCAATATTGATCCTATTGAGAAAAAACCTCTTTATCATTTTTACCCCTATACATCGATCTACTCAGTGGGATGCAATTCTTGCAATCTTAATTGTCAATTCTGCCAGAACTATGAAATTAGCCAGCATGAAGTACCTGTACTATATCTATCTCCTGAAAAAATTGTTGATCTGGTTATTAAAAACAACTGCCAGGCTATTGCTTTTACCTATACAGAGCCGTTAATGATGGCTGAGTACTTGTTAGATTGCTTACCTTTATTAAAAGAACATTCAATAAAAACTGTTTTAGTATCTAATGCTTACATTAATGAGCAACCTTTATTAGATTTATTACCATTTATAGATGCATGGAATGTCGATTTAAAGAGTTTTTCTAAAGATTTTTATAAAGATCTTTGCTCTGCAGAAATAGATATTGTAAAAAATAATATTAAAATAATTGCAAATAACACACATATAGAGATAAGCTTTTTGGTCATTCCTACTTTAAATGACAGCCATTTAGAGATCGATGCAATATCATCTTTTATTGCATCAATCAATCCAAACATACCTTTGCATATCAATAGGTATCATCCATCATATAAAATTAATATTCCGCCAACTCCTCTTGAAACACTGATCAAATTTTATGAAATTGCCTCTGAAAAACTCCATTACGTCTATATTGGCAATATCGGCAATACTCTATTCAATCAAACAAAATGCCCAAAATGTGGGAAAGTCTTATTAGATAGAAATGATTCAACTCATAGTAACTCTTTAATAATCAATAATCAATGTAGTAATTGTGGTTCTCATATATATGGAAAATTCTAATTTAAGTAGAATAAAAAGCAAACACTTCAAAATATACCAATATATAAAAGATAATCTTACTATGGCTGATCTCTTGCTTATATTATTTATTATTGTGTCCATCATATCCTCTTTTGTTATTATTAAGCTACAAGAACCATTAAATATTATAATTGTTAATTGTAATAATAAAATACTAAACGAATATGACTTGTCGCATGACCAGATTATAAAAATTAATGATCATAATACAATAGAGATACATAATCATAAAGTGAGAATGTTATACTCTGACTGCAAAAATCAACAATGCGTTCAGATTGGATGGACAGACAAGATGCCAATTATCTGTGTGCCTAATAAGCTAAGTATAAGCTTTAAGTCAAAAAAACATTCAAGTAACAATGAAATGTTGATAACTTACTAATATGAAAAGAATCTTACTAATCATTTCAATAGTGATTATTTTAGTAAGCATTATATTCTTTATAAATGGGAAATTTATCGATTACCATATTATAAACAAAGTTAAATCAATTATTGTCTCTGTTATTGAATGGATATTCTTGTTCATAATTATTTCAATAATACTCATTGTAATACGAGAGAACTCAAACCCAATTAAGTCTTTAGCATGGATTCAGATTTTAATATTTGTGCCTGTGTTTGGATTTATTTTATATCTTATTTTTGGTATTAATTATAGAAAAAAGAAGAAATATATAAAGAAATCTGTCAAAGACTATGCAACTATTGATTCTATAATCTTTAATAAAAACCTTTCATCAAATGAATACTATGAAACCCTTAAAAATAAAAGTAAAAATGTTCACAAGCTGATAAACTTGCTTTATAATAATAGCAAAGCAATACTATGTTTATACAATAGTATTACGACATATTTTTCTGGAAAAGATAAAATCGAAGCATTATTTGAAGATATATCAAATTCCGAATCCTCCATACACCTTGAATATTTTTCAATTAAAGATGATCGAACAGGATACCGTTTGCAGGAAATATTGCTAAAAAAACTTGCTGAGGGAGTAGAAGTACGCATAATTTATGATTATGTTGGCTCTTGGAGGACAAAGAGAAAATATTGGAAAACCATTATTGAAGCAGGAGGAGAGTGTATTCCGTTTTCTGCAAACTACCTGCCATTTCTTTCAAGTAAGCTAAACTATCGTGACCATCGAAAAATCGCTATTATTGATGGGAAATATGCATACATAGGTGGTGTTAATATCGGTGACCAATATGTTGGACTATCAAAACAATTTAGCTATTGGAGAGATACACATTATAGAATATGCGGACAGGCTTGTGCTGTTATTCAACAAATGTTTTTATTAGACTGGCTTTTTGTCTCTAAAAAAGATGAATTTAAAAAGAAGTACTTTCCAAAACATAATATTGATAACATTTGCCCAGTGCAAATAATTTGTTCTGGACCAGATTCAAATTGGAAAAACATTCACCAATCATACTTTGAAATGATTTGTAGTGCGAAAAAGACCCTTTACATTCAAACTCCATATATGTTTTTAGATGAAAGCATTTTAATGGCACTTAAAATTGCAGGGCTTTCTGGTATTGATGTAAAAATAATATTACCTGAAAAAGCAGATCACACATTTGTTAATTTTGGAACAAAGTCATATTACTATGAACTTCTCGAAGCAAATATCAAATTATATGAATATACAAAAGGCTTTATTCACTCTAAAGTGATTATCGTTGACGATGAACTATGCTCTGTAGGCTCTGCAAACCTCGATATTCGTAGTTTTAGTCAAAACTTTGAGATGAACGCATTAGTATATGATGAAAATGAAGTAAAAATCTTAAAAGATAGCTTTTACGAAGATTTACAAAACTGTAATCAAGTATGTATTGAGACTGTCAGAAATAAAAATGTTTTCCACAAATTTATTGAATCATTTGCCAGACTGTTTTCCCCCATTTTTTAAATATTATATTGTATGACGATCATATCAAACATAAACAGAGAGTGTTGATTATATTTACAGACTCGAAGAAAACTGAGAGATGAAATATAATTGATCTGAAACAACTAAGGGTAGATGTTGTTAAAAAAAAATCACCTCTAAACCCGCTCGTAGTAGGCATCTGCTGATTTAGTTGAAAATAGTTTTCAAAAAACACCGTTTTGTCCTGCCAATATATATAGAGGGTGATGTTTTTATTTATGATTCTGTTTTATTTACTATGCAACAGCCGCAAGATATTTGAGCCTATAGGAAAGACTTTATAGTTCCTGAGTAAACCACTATTTCATTGTTGCTTGCGTCTTTTAATACTAAGCCGCCATCTTCCTGTATACCTATGCAAAGACCTTTATAGGAAGTTTTATTCTCAATCTCAATGAATTTGTTGTTTAGCAAGTGAAAGTTATTAAATTCATCAATAAAAGGTCCAAGACTATCAGTCTGAAAGATACCAATACTTGAAAAGAAAAAATCCAAGAACGTTTTTAAAACCTGCTTATTTGAAATAGGCTTACCAGTTATTTCTGCTAAAGAAATTGCTTTATAGTTTTCATTTATGTTTGACACGTCATTATTTGTATTTAAGCCTATTCCAATCAAATGATACCTTGCCTGAGAGTTTTGATTAGCAATAATACCACAACACTTTTTGTCTCCAATTAAGATATCATTAGGCCATTTAATGAATATTTCGTCTATATTTAACAAATGAAACAGTGTTCTTCTCATCATTAAGCCTGTATAGAGCATCAAACTTGGTGCAAAAGAATAGTTAAATAAACCAAGTGTAAGCCACAAGCCTCCCCTATTGGAGTCCCAATGATTGCCTTTTCTTCCTCTTCCTTTAGTTTGTGTTTCTGCCACAACAACAAAATTTGAATCTATACCTTTATCTTTGATTATTGATTCAGCGACATCCATAGTTGAAGTAACTTCTTGATACTCATAAATATGAGATACAAGTCTACATTCATTTAATAAATCAGGCATGCATCTCCATAGCTAAAAAAGCGGTATTTTTCTCGTACTGCAATTTCATAAGCTTGCATAATTAAATCATAACCAGCAAATGCTGACACAAGCATCATTAAAGTAGATTCTGGCATATGAAAATTTGTAATTAGCACATCGGCTATTTGTATTTCTTTGCCAGGATATATAAATATATCTGTCCATTTTGAACCTGAGTTTAGTTTTTTATTACTTGCAAAGCTTTCCAAAGTCCTAATAGTAGTCGTTCCAACTGCAATTATTCTTCTCTTTTCAAGTTTCGCATCATTGATAATCTTGACTGCAGCGTCTGAAATCGTTGCAAACTCACTATGCATTTTGTGCTCAAGTATACTCTCTGCCTGTACTGGTCTAAAGGTGCCCAAACCAACATGTAGAACCACTTTTACTATTGTGACACCTTTATTTTCAATCTTTTTGAGTAAATCATCAGTAAAATGCAGCCCCGCTGTAGGAGCAGCCACAGACCCATCTTCATTTGCATATACTGTCTGATATGTATATTTGTCAGACTCAATAGCCTTTCTTGAAATATATGGTGGCAGAGGGATCTCTCCTACTTTTTTGATCTCTTCCATTAGCATATTTTCTGTAATAGCATCGTCATCCAGCCCTTTAATATAAAACTGTATTCTTCTACCACCATCTTCAGCATAGTCCACAACTTTTGCTGAAAGGCTTTCAGAGAACTGTATAATTGTATTGATTTTCATCCTTCGACCAGGCTTGACGAGGCAAGTCCACAAGTTTGGGCTAATTGGTGATATTAAAAAAACTTCAACCCTTGCACCGGTTTCTTTATAGCCCAAAAGTCTTGCAGGAATGACCTTACTTGAGTTTAATACCAATACATCGCCCCTTTTGAAAAAGTCGATTATATCGGAGAATATTGCATGTTCAATTTCGCTGGTGCTCTTATTAATTCTTAATAATCGTGATGAAGATCGATTTTCAAGAGGATATTGTGCAATCAACTCTTCTGGTAAATCATAATAATAGCTATCTTTTTTTAGTAAGTCTTTCATTTATCTCTTTAATGACACATTTTCAGCTTTTACTAACACAGCTTTAAAGCTGCCAAACACTACCTTGCTTTCAAGTAATACTGGAATTTTCTCTTTATCATCTGTTATCCAAATAAATATATCACCTGATTGTTTAAAAATTGCTTCTCCTATCAAATCTGGTTTTATCTTTATGCAGTTAATCTCCCCAAAAACAGTCTTAATCTTTTCCTTTTTGATTGCATGTACCAGTGCAGTATAGTTTTTCCCGTCAGTTGTAACCTTTATCTGTAAAGGCTTGCCTATTGTTAAATCCTGCAATCTTGTATAATAAAAGGCAGAAAATATGTCTTGAGTGTTTGGAGGAATTGTAATTCTTTCTTTATTAAAAGCATGCTTTTTGTAAATATATTTTTCATAAATAGTGTAGTTTTCTTCTGGGTAATAAGTATGTATTCTAAGCTGTTTGTAGTTTCCTTCCTTAAGATCTTTCGTAAATTTATAAGATATATGGCGTTCTTTATCCCAAACAGATTCAATTTTATCTCGTACTTTAAAAAAGGTATCAAAAAAACTATTAGTCGATGCTGTTGAGCTAATCTCCCACACGGGTCGTCCATTATAAACCTTTTCTTTCAATTCCAAAGTAGCGGTACCTGCAGTAATAATTCCATACTTGATATCAAAAGTTAGTTTCTCCCCTGCTGTTAAGCCAAATAGGCTGGTCGTCAACATTAAAAAAATAAGCAAGGTTCGGATAAGCCTCATAAGGCACCTCCCGTAATAAATATTTCTTCACCTGTTATATAGCTGTTATTAAAAAGCAAAAAGTCTATTGTATTATAAATGTCAGTGAAATTTGCGACTCGTGACAATGGAATCAATCCACTTTGCTTTTTATAATAGTCCTCACGAAATGCGCGGTATTCTTCGCTAAAATGGCTTGCATCAATGGCAACTGGTCCTGGTGAGATTACATTTATGAGTATGTTATTCGAAGATTCTTCTTTAGCGATAGATCTTGCCAAATTACTAACGGCAGACTTTGTGGCTGCATATACAGAGCCTTGCATTAAGCCGATTCTACTAACATTTGATCCAAAAAGAACGATGCTTGCTTTGTCTTTTTGCCTCAAATAGGGCATTAGGATTTTGAGGTTATAACATAACCCTGTCAAATTAGTAGCAATTATTCTATCGATTAGCTCAGCTTCCGTATCTGCCAGCTTTTTAAAATCATTACTTCGTTCAGCTGCACAAAAAATCACAGCATCAGGATATAAAGATTTATCTGTAAAAAGGCTTTCTATTGACTGTGATATTTCTTCATAATTACAAATATCGTATTGCACCCCTTTGACGCTTTCTTGTCTTAATAAGTCCGTAATCCTCTTTGTATCTTTATGAAAATGCAAGATTAATTCATATTTACCATAATATTGATTTGCTAAATATGCCCCAATATTGCTATTAGCACCAATTATCATAAGTTTTTTCATTTTACAATCTCTTCTATTATCTTACATGCTGTTTCCAGCTTTGAGCCAATTAATTTCAACTCTTTATCTTTCGAGATTAATACCTGCTCAGTCTCATCTTTACCGCTTGTATATAATGAATTTGCAATAATATGAGTGCAATTCTTTTTTATCATTTTTGCTTTTGCATTGTCAATCATATCCTCTGATTCAGCTGCAAAGCCCACAAGTATTTGATTGTCCTTTTTTCTTTGACCAAGCTCAAAAAGTATATCTTTTGTTCTGCTCAGCTGCAAAGAAATGTTTTCTTTTTTCTTAATTTTTTCATTTGCAGGGTCTTCAATTGTATAGTCTGCTACCGCTGCACACATAATAATAATATCGTAATTATCTGCTATACCCATGACTTCATTATACATTAGATTTGCAGTTTCAGCTTTAATTGAATCAATATAATAGGGCACCTTTTCTTCAATATGTGCATGAATCAGCATAACTTTTGCGCCCATTAAGGCTGCAGCCTTAGCTAAAGAAACACCCATTTTCCCTGATGACCTATTTGAGATAAATCGCATAGGGTCTATCTTCTCTCGATTAGCACCAGCAGTAATCAAAATCTTTTTATTCTGTAAAGATATGATTTTGGTGCCAAAATAACTAAAAACCTTTATTGCATCAACTATCTCACGTGATTCAGGGAACCTACCTTTCCCGCTATATCCGCAAGCAAGATAGCCAATATCAGGATCAAGCACCAAGTAGCCTAAGTCTCTTAATGTCTGAATATTCCTTTGTACAACCTTATTCTCATACATATAGACATTCATCGCCGGCACAATGATCTTTATTGCTTTACCAGCTAAAAAACATGTCGATAACAAATCATCAGCTATGCCATTAGCGATTTTCCCTATGACATTTGCGGTTGCTGGTGCAATTATAAATATCTCTGCCCAGTCTGCCAATGCAATATGTTCTATTGGCTTTTCTTCGTCAAACATTGTATATGATACAGATTCTCCTGTTATTGATTTAAATGTCAAAGGGGTGACGAATTCCTGAGCATTCTTTGTCATAATTATCTTTACAATTGCACCTTGTTTTTTTAGCATGCTTGCCAGCTCAACTGATTTGTAGGCTGCAATTCCTCCACTTACTCCTATTAAAACATGCTTTCCTTTTAACATTAAAAGCCTCCATTTAAAAATTCATCTAATAGCTTTGTAAACATTTCTGTAATATGCGGCATAGAATACTGATTAATATCATTAGCATTCCTTGCTATCTCTTTCTCATTCCATTGATGATAGTTGTTTAAAACAAATTGGTTAAAACCTTCAATATCAGAATATTCAAACATTTCTCCCGCTTTTGCTAATCGAAGTATTTCTGCTGCATCGCCTTTTACTGGACCCACTCCGATTATCTTTGTCTTTGAACCCAAATATTCAAACAGTTTATACGTCAAAATCCCTTTATTATTACTGGTTTTATTAATTAAAAGTAAGAGCAATTCACTATTTACGCATTCCTCTATTACTTTATGATGATTTATAAAGCCAGTATTTCTTAGCGACACTCTCTTTAGCTTCAATTCATGTGAAAGATCTATTTCACTACCAATAATTGAAAACTCAATATCAATCTTATTAGCAGTACATAGATCATCTAAGCATTTAATAATTCTTAGAATATCGCCCTTTCGAGATTGATTAAGATTACCGACAAATTTAATTCTAAACGCATTTGTTCTTTGATAAGTGTAATCTATATAGTCAATTGGATCAAATGCATTTGAAATAATATGAACCTTCTTATTATTTAATGATTTTGCAATATCATTTGACACAGTCACGATCTTGTCTGCATAATTAATGACCTTTTTTTCTAATGTCTTATCTAAATAGCTTATCAGCCTATTTCTATTGGTACTTTGATAGTAATAAATATTAGTCCAAGGGTCACGCATATCTACAAGCCATCTGATATTATATTTTTTTCTCAATTTGAGACCTACCAAGTGTGTTGAGTGAGGAGGACCTGTTGTAATTATTGCTTGATATTTACCTTTTAAAACTTCTTTTTCAGCAGCAATAAATGCATGTCTATTCCAAATGACCCGCATATCAGGGACAACCAATTGAGCGCGTAAAAACAGCATTAAGCGCTTCACAAGAGTATCATCCTTTGAACTAATCAATGACCCGTACGGTATTTCTTTTTGCCCACTAAAAAAAGAAAAGACCCCTCTGAAAGTTGGTGTTTTGGTTCTTATAACTTGAATATCATTGGTCACATAATCAGAAAGGCTTACATCATAAAAAGGATAATCTCCATTTTCTGTTGTAATAATAGTTGGGTTCCATCCAAATTGAGATAAATATTTACTTATTCTCAACCATCTTTGAACTCCAACTCCTCCACATGGGGGCCAATAATATGTTATTATTAATACATTTTTCATAAACACCTTTCTCAAATTGCTATTATTATTATTTTAATATAGTGTCAATACTTTTTTTATCACCTCATTGGAGAACCTGAAAATCTATTAATACTAAAGCTCAACTCCCATTACTGAGGTCGAGCTTTATAATCAAATTTTTACTGCTGGATAAAAGAGATGTTTTAGGAAATTATTCTTATTCTCATTTCATAAAATGTGTTAAGCATATTTTTAGTCAATACTCAATGTTTTTATCTTAAATGTTGTATAAAGAATATCATATTTTTTTTGTAATTCTCTATTATACGAATTGTTTTTTATTCCTTTTGGTTTAAAAGACCATGAGTTTGATATTTCTTCCAGCTTTTCATTCAGTTGCCATTTATGGTTTAAATAATTATCACTGAGCTTTTGCAAATCCTCAATGTCTTGCTGTGTGAAATATTGTTTTTCAAGCTCGTAGTCAATTTTCTTAACATCAACTCGCATTGGATAATAATACGATATTTCGGCTATTATCTGTTTTTTACGTGGTCCCATTTCAATATTTAGCAATTCATTTCTTAGTTCATTTGAGCTTTGATATGTCTTTCCATTTAATATAGAAAGTTTATTAATATCGATTCTCTCATCTTCCATCTTTATCATTACATGTTTATCAAAAGTATAATACGATGGGTGATATACTGTCTGATCGAAAACATTTTGTACAACAAACAGGCTAAAGAAGCATATTATACCCGCCAAAACGGGGCTTGCAAGCCACCCAATTGATATCCTACCCAATACATTATAATGCATATTATGGACTCCTTTGCTCAAGCTTAACCCAACTATTGATCCGATAATTGCTTGAGAGCTTGACACAGGAACAAGAGGCAAAGAAGGTAAATGTAAAAAGTGTAGAAAACTTGCCAATGCTTTCGATGAAAATATAAAAAGTACCAGCGATGACGATAATACTACAATAAGCCCTGTTAATGGAGATAGCTTGTATAAGTCATTACCGACTGTTTTTATATTTTTATGAGAGTAAGTAAAAATACCAATTGCTATTGCAACAGACCCAAGAAAAAACAATTGAGTTGAGCTCGCAATGGAGTAGTTCATTGTAATAAATATATCCTTGAAGGGTGATGCATCAATAAACATACCCATTACGCTTGCAATATTATTTGCCCCTATACTATATGCGCCAAATGCACAAGCAAACAATAGCCCTAAGCGTGTGTAGTAATCTAAATGAATGATATGAATTGCATGCTTATTCAAAAATGCATTAAACAAATAGAATATTATTAAAGTAAAGAATGCAGCAAGTAATGGTGTTATTATCCATGATGATAAAATGCCAACTAAAACACTATAATCAGTAAATGCACCAGTAAATAAATCCCACCCAATAATAGATCCAACAACTGCTTGAGTACTCGAAACTGGGATGCGAATACGTGCCATTAAAAACAGGCTCAATGCTGCAGACAAGGCAACAGTAAATGATCCAGCAAGGGCATTAACGCTACCAAGCTTTGTTAGTGTGCTTGATGTTGCACCGCCCTGTAAAACAGCCCCAAGTACTACAAAAACACTCGCTACCCAGGCAGCTGTTTTAAACTTAAGCATCTTTGTTTCAACAGCTGTGCCAAATACGGTACCTGCGACATTTGCGCCTAAAGACCAACCAAGAAATAAACCACTTAATAAAAAGATAAAGCTCATTACAATTGTCTTTTAATCGTATAAATTATTAGTTTATCGCATACTGCTTGGCAATAGTCTGAAATCATTTCAATTTCATGAATAATTTGTTTTAAGTGCAGTTTTCTCGTCAAATCTATTTTTGAATCAAATACTTCTTTTCTTATCTTCTCACTATAGTCATCTACTTCTTTTTCATAAAAGAATACTTTATGAGTATAGTCATTAATCAAGTGAAAATTATGGAAAAAAGCCCGTACAGCTTTGATTAGTTCTTCAACTGCATTGGCTGTTGACTGCACCATCAATTCAATATACGGAATTGTTGATTCAGGAAATTCTGGCTTTTCTATAGACATAGTCATCACAATTAGCTTAATTTGGTTAATGACTTTATCAGTGTTTTCAAGTATAGACAAGACATCGCCCCTATTTTCAGGGATTAAGGTATATTTATAAAGATGCTGTTCAATCTCTATTCTATGCTCATCTGCAGTACGTTCATTAGTACGAACTATCTCACATTTCTCACACATTAAATCATTTTTTTTTGCAATATAAAAAGCAATTATTTGTGCAAATAGAATCCCACTCTCGCTAACTAAATCTAAGTATTCATCTATTTTCAATTCCATTTGTTTAACTTTATTTAAAAATGCCATAATCTCCTCTTAAATATCAGTCTGATTGATTGATTTTATATCTGCAGATCTGTAAGGCACGAATACTTTATCTTGAAAATAAATTGCCTGTTCTGGGCAGTGTGCAAAGCATCGTAAACAATACTGACAATTATTTTCAAACCTTGGAAATTCATACATTCTTATTGTATCTGCTGGGCAAACTTGATAACATATTCCACATTGTGTGCATTTTGTGTCATTAACTGCTATTGGATAGAGCTTTCGGTAGAGCTTGACAGGATAATCTCCAGCAATATACAGCAAAAATAAAAACAAGTATGAAGTTATAACATTATATTTCCAAACTGACTTTTCCTGTATCAGCTCTTCTACAAAATGTATTGTTTTAATATTTGCTTTTGACAACAAAATGCTAACCTTCTTTTCTTTGACTGCTTTCTGGGCAAAGTTATTGGGCATCTTTACATTCAGAGCGCCTATAGGATGATAGCCCTTTTTTACAATTGCTTTTTTGATTTGCAATGCCAGAGCCCCTGCTGTACCTGCAAAACTTGAAATCAAGAAAAAACTGGTCCCATTTGTTTTAGGGAGTTTTTCTATAAAGTCCCAAATAAAAGGGTATGTTGAGAAATATGCAATTGGGATAGCTAATGCAATTGTGTGATTCAAATTTATATCATCAACTTTCGCTTTTTCAATATTGAACAGATTAACAGTGTAGTTATTCTTTTTTAAATTATCTACAATCATATTTGTGATTAAATAGGTGTTTCCTGTACCTGAAAAAAAATAAACATCAATTGTTTTGCTCTTCATTTTCCATCTCCCCTCTATTAATAAAACAAATATAATTGATTTGTGTTGAGTTGTCAAGAAAAACTTGTTGATACCATCTTTACCTTAGATATTTACGCTTGATTCAACTGCATACGACCTGCTATCTGATAAATAAAACGGCTTATTTAAAAAAATATAAAAAAAGAATTTGCTTTTTGTTTTTTCTTAGTTAAATTTAGTAAGTAAACACTCACTTATAAAAGGATGATTATGGAATGGACTGATAGACAAAGAGAAATAATAATTAAGACGGCCAGTTTAATTGCTCAATATGGCATACAAGAATTTACTATCAAAAACTTATCAAAGAGAATGGAATTATCTGAAGCAGCTATTTATAGGCATTTTGATAGTAAGACTGACATCTTGTCAAATGTGATTGATTACTTGGAATTAGTTTCTGATAAATATCTCTTTGATGGTAGTAATGAGCAATTACCACCTCTTGAAAAAGTAAAATTCTTTATTCTGTCAAGGTTCAGACTATTCAATCAGCATCCAGATTTGGCTTATATAATGTTTAATGGAAATATTTTCCAAAATGATCTTGATTTAGCTTGTAAAATGTTTAAACTAATGGAAAAACATAGGTCTTACTTAGAGAATAATCTCATGAAAGCTAAAGAAGACAGCAAAATCTCAATAAATATAGATAAAGATAATTTGTTTTTAATACTCATTGGTCCTGTTAGATTGCTTATCAACCAGTGGATATTGTCGAAAAGTGCCTTCGACTTAGAAGAAAAAGGTGCTATTTTATTACAAAAAATAGAAGAATTAATATATAATAGGAGTGGCGATGATTAGAGATATCATAACTATTGACCAAGAAAAATGCAATGGCTGTGGAATATGCGTCACAGGATGCCCCGAAGGAGCTTTGCAAATCATTAATGGAAAAGCTTATTTAGTAAACGATCTTTTTTGTGATGGCTTGGGTGCTTGTATCAAAGATTGCCCATTAGGTGCTATCAGTATTGAAAGAAGAGAAGCTGAACCATACGACGAAAAGCTTGTAATGGACAAG
Source organism: Candidatus Cloacimonadota bacterium (assembly GCA_029553545.1). Classification (GTDB taxonomy): domain Bacteria; phylum Cloacimonadota; class Cloacimonadia; order Cloacimonadales; family WRIO01; genus JAGOCT01. The sequence continues at coordinate 22,682 of JAKPKU010000265.1, read as the reverse complement.
ATTATTCAAGCTGGACCTGATGTTATAAAAGCACATTTAAAACACTTGCATGAACATATGCAAGATGATTTTCTAAATCAAGCAATTGAAGTTCTCAAAGAAAGAAACCTTGAAGTACCTGATTACATGTCAACAGAAATTCCTTGCAGTTGCCCACAAGATGGCAAAAATGCTACGACTGCACAATCAGGTGAAGGATCTGTGTTAAAGAGTTGGCCTATTCAGCTTCAGCTTATTAGTCCTTATGCAAATAACTTTAAGGGTGCAGACTTGCTTATTGCTGCAGATTGCGCTGGGTTCTCTTACCCAAATGTTCAACAAAGATTCATGAAAAACAAACAAACAATTATCCTATGCCCAAAATTAGACCATGTTGCTGAACAATATATTCAAAAACTGGCAGTTATTTTCAAGGAGCAAGACATAAAATCAATTACTATTCTCAGAATGGAAGTGCCATGCTGTGGTGGCGTTGAAATTCTTGTTCAAAAAGCACTTGAATTAGCACAAAAATACATATTCGTTAAAGTATATACGGTATCTATTACCGGAGAAATAATCTAAAATAAAAAAAAAGGAGAAAAACAAAATGGCAATGTTCTGTTTTCAATGTCAAGAAACTGCGCTCAATAAAGGGTGCCAACACGCACAAGGAATGTGTGGAAAAACTGCAAGCCTTGCAAATTTACAAGATCTTCTAATTTCACAAATCAGAGGCTTATCTTATTGGATTTTAATTGCTCTCGAGCAAGGTGTTAAGATTGATGTCGATAAAGAAGGTTTAAGACTTATGCAGTACTACTTTGCAACAATTACCAATGCAAACTGGGACTCAGAAGTATTCTATCAAATGATTGATGAAGCAATCAATAATCGTGAAAACATCAAAAAACAAATACCAAATCTTCCTGCAAACAGCCCAGAAGAGTACAATTGGAAACCAGCTTCAGAAGAAGATTATCTTGTATTTGCTGAAAAAGTTGGCGTACTAAGAACAGAAAATGAAGATATCAGATCTCTTCGTGAGCTTATAACACTCGGACTAAAAGGTATTTCTGCATACTGTGACCACGCTGCAATGCTCAATTTTGAAGACTCTGATATTTACAAATTTATCGTCGAAGCTTCTGCTGCTGTAGGTGATCCAAATAAAACAGCTGATGAATTAACAGCCCTTGTTTTAAAAACTGGAGAATATGCAGTAAAGAGCATGGTTGTACTTGATAAAGCTAATACTGAATCTTATGGACATCCAGAGCCAACTCAAGTCAATATCGGTGTAGGTAAAAACCCTGGCATCTTAATCTCAGGGCACGATTTACGTGACTTAGAAGAATTATTACAACAAACTGAAGGTACTGGTGTTGACGTTTATACTCATGGTGAAATGCTTCCAGCAAATGCTTATCCTAAATTAAAGAAATACAAACATCTTGTCGGTAATTACGGCGGTTCATGGTGGCATCAAAAAGAAGAATTTGAATCATTTAATGGTCCAATTCTTTTCACCACAAACTGTATTGTTCCTTCGAAAAAGGATTATATCAGCAGAATGTTTACAACTGGTATGACAGGATATGAAGGCTGCGAGCACATTCCTGATAGAGTAGATAATAAGCCAAAAGATTTCTCTAAAATCATTGAAATTGCTAAAAAGTGCCAACCACCAAAAGAGATTGAATCTGGTACTATTACTATCGGCTTTGCTCATAACGCAGTTATCTCTGCAGCAGATAAAGTAATTGAACTTATCAAAGCTGGTAAAATCAAGCGCTTTATCGTTATGGGTGGCTGTGACGGACGTCATAAAGAAAGAGAGATCTTCACAGATATCGCAAAGAATCTTCCACAAGATACAATTATTCTCACTGCAGGCTGTGCAAAATATCGTTACAACAAGCTTGACTTAGGCACTATTGATGGTATTCCAAGAATTCTTGATGCTGGTCAATGTAATGACTCATACTCTTTAGTTTTAATTGCTCAAGCACTCCAACAAGCATTTGGATTAGAAAGTGTAAATGACTTACCTCTATCATTTGCAATTGGCTGGTACGAGCAAAAAGCTGTTGCAGTATTACTTGCTTTACTCTATTTAGGCATTAAGAATATCCACTTAGGACCAACTTTACCAGCGTTCTTATCACCTAATATTGCTGAATTTATCGTGAAAACTTTCAACTTACAAAAAACTACTTCTTGGGAAAATGACGTTGAATTAATATTACAAGGTAAATAATAATTAGCTATCAAAATAAAGGCTCTGAATTTCAGAGCCTTTTTTTAATTATGATTACCCAAAACAAGCTTTTGATAACTAAAGCAGAAATAAAAAAACTGAGACTATTGTACAGCAGATTAAAATAACTTGTAAAGAACAAAGCAGACTTATTAATAAAACAATACCCTCTATATATAGGGCTTACAAAATGGTGTTTTTAGAAAACTATTTTCTCTCAAATCAGCAGATGCCTATTACAAGCGGGTTTAGAGGAGATTTTTTTTGCAAGACACAACGAAACACTATCTGATAATATTTATTCTTCATGTCTGTGAATATAAATTAGTCGTTAAAAATATGCATTAATCAATACCCTCAAACTACTAATACATTTCCTTTTTTATCTCTTAATTTTCAATGATAGTTGATGAAGTGTCGTAAATATCAACTTTCAATGCAGCAATAAAGTATCAGTAATAAATAATAAGAAAAGGCGCTATACAGCGCCTTTTTTAGGGAATGAGAGAGGAGGGTCTCATTTGTATATAGTCTTTATTTATTACCCTTCATTGGTCTTTTAGTTGTACGACAGCCTTTTCCATTTCTTTCAGAGCAGCCACGACCGTTATGTGAGTTAGAGTTTCCAAAGCCATCATTTCTAAACATTCCATATCCCATGCCGTTCATGTGGTGTGGGTTTTCTTTCACAATTTTCTTTTGGTCTGCTGTTAACTCTTTTTGCATATTTTCATGCAGCTCAATTCTTTTATCATCAATGTCTTGATAGATTTTTGCAATGTCTTTATTAAGAGCTTTTGCTTTTTTGTAGTCTTCATCTTTCAATGCTTGTGTTTTTTCAATTTCTTTTGTCTTCAAATCTGCATTCTTTTGAATCATTTCTTTTTGATGATCTGTTCTCAATTTGTCCATTTTAGCAATTTGTTGTTCAGTTAGATTTAATTGTTCTTTCATGCTTATAAACTGTCTTTGACCTTTTACTGGTCTATTTGCATTTTCATTTTGATCCTGAGCAAATAGAGCAACGCTTGTTAGCATAGCAATTACAACGGCAATTAATATAATTCTTTTCATTCTTGTCTCCTAATTTGTCTTTCTTTAATTCTTCTACAACTATTTTCTTCTCTGTTTACAAGACCACCATAAAACTCTATGGCTTCGTCAGCATTCATTGTTTGTCTTTTTAAGATAAAATGTTGTGAAATGTGACTTTCAATTGAACTTTGGGTTTTATTTAATGAATCAGCAATTAAATCTAAGTTAGAATAATCTGGTTTTTCTTTTGCCAATTCATTAAAAAACATAATTCGATACTTTACGTTTTTTAATCTCATCTCTTCCATAATAGGGTCAATTTCTTTATTCATCATAGCCCTTTTATTCCTTTTATGTGGACGATGTGGATGAGCAAAGTTTCTACCTTGTTTCTCAAAATTATGAAATTGTATTGTCTTATAGATAAAATGCCCAAGAAATGCTATATTAAAAACAAATGATATCCATAACAAGTAGTTTATATAATTCTTTTTCATTCTGATACCTCTTCTAATATTGCATAAAGTGAGTTATAATCGTAATAATCGACATCCACTTCACTGTTTATTTCTTGAGTTAAATAAGTATTTGATTCATGTTGCTGGAATGATGCATTGCTGATATAGGCGCCTAAAAATATCGCTAAACACATCGACACAGCTGTAAATACGAGATGTGAAAGTTTTGATTGTTGGTTCTTTACAAAGCGGCTTCTTTCAACAAGATCGTTTACAAGGTGCTCATTAAGCCTTTCATCAAATGAAAAAACCAACTGGTTATTAAGTGCTTTCAGCTCCATTAGCTTTTGCTGGCATGCGTGGCATGATGATAAATGCAATTCAATTTCGCTTTTGGACTGGCCAATCAGTTCATGATCTAAGTATGCATTTAGTTTTCTTTCAGCTGTCTCGCACTTCATTTTAAACTCCTTTCTTATAAATATAACAAAACATAATTAAAAACCCTGCATGTTTTTTTTCATTTCTTTTTTAGCCCTAACCAATAAAGACTCTACTGCAGGCACTGATAGCCCCATAATATTGGCAATTTCTTTATATGTTTTTTTTTGATAAAACTGCAATTCAAGAGCTAAGGCTTGTTTTTCTTTCAACCTTAAAAAATGCTTTCTAATTTCTTGTTTTATTATTTCATCTTTGTTTTCATATTCATCAATAGTATAAGCTTTGGTAGAAAGAGTGATTTCTTCTGTTTTCTTCCATATTAACTTATTCTTTTTTAGTAGATTCATAGATTTATTATGTGCTACACGATAAATCCAGCGTTCATAGTATTCTTCGTCTAATTTATGTTGATTTTGTAACAATTTAATAAAAGTGCTTTGCACAATATCTTCAGCATCTTCTTTTGTTGAAACAAATTTTAAGACATAATAAAAGAGCTTTTTAGATTTTTCTTTTATAAACTCTTCCCAATCGAAAGGGCTATCCATTTTATTATACCTCTTTATTTTTTATTTCATACTTTACACTACATAATATAACAAAGATATTGTTAAATACCTTCAAAAAAAAGGCAAGCAAAAGCCTGCCTTTTCATTTTCATTTAAAATTAAATTAGAATTTTTCTATTGCGGGACCTGGTAGTGGCTTTCCTGGAAAGTATTTGTCATAAATCTTTTTGAAGGACCCATCTTTTTTCATGTCTTCAAGTGCTTTATTCCACTTATTTACTGTTTCTGTGGGTGTTTCTTTTGACATTGCAATATAAAGTTGAGATTTCATAAATACATACACAGGTTTTAAATCACTTTCTTTATATCCAGCAGCCACAGCATTAGATTTGTAGCTATCATTAGAATCTGCATAAACATCAAGACGATTGGTCATAACTTTTTTTATGTTGATATTATTATCAGTCACTCTTTCAAGATTCGTAAAGCCTTGTTTGGTAAGGTATTGATCTCTAACATCTTGGTTATAAACCCCAATAGCCTTGAGTTTTTTTGCGTCATTGAGGTTGTTAATCTTGATATTTGAATCTGATTTACTATAAAGAGCAAATGAAATCTCATTTACTGGTCCAACCCACTTGTAGAGTGGATTTCTTTCAGCAGTACGTGTCATACTAAAGAGAATTGTATTGGCTTTTGTATTGACTTCATTGAGTCCTCTTGCCCATGGGACTACTTGAATCTTGTCTGTATTTCCTACTCTTTTTTGTATTTCTTTGCAAACATCAACTGTTAAGCCACTAAGACTACCATCTTTATTCACAATTTGAAAAGGTGGATCATCTTCACAATAAATTGTTAGTTGTGCATTTAATGCGACAATTGACATAGCTGAAATAATAGCAAGGGTTAATACTTTTTTGATCATTGCACTTAGTTTCATTACTACCTCCAATATATTTGTTATTAATATAAATATATATTTTACTACTATTTGTCAAGGAGTATTTTCTTTTTTATTGTTGCTGAGACATGATCCAACATCTTGATAGGGCTTATATGTCGCAATCCTATACAGATATAAGCTTACACATATACTTCAATACTCGCTATGTCTTTGAGATTACAAAGCAACCTATAAATCTTTATTTCGGCTTCAGTTTCTACCAGTTGCTCTTTTAAAGCATTTTTAATGTCTTCAAAAGCAGTTACAGTGTGATATTTTTTATCAGTAATGATAATTATATGATAACCATATTTTGATAGTATAGGGTCGCTAATTTCATTAATCTGCATATTAAATACAATGTTATCAAGCTCTTCTATCAATTCGCCTCTTATAAAATAACCGAGGTCGCCAGATTGGCAACAAGTCGGGCATTCCGAGCATTCTTTAACCTTGTCAAAAAATGCTTGTGGGCTATTGATGCTTTTTTTGATTTCCCAAGCTTTTTTTAAAGACTCTTCATTAAACCTTTCGATCAAAATATGTGAAATCCGTACAGTATCTTCGCCTTCAAAAGATTCTATATTCTCTTTATAAAATTCAATCAAATCCTCATTGCTAATTTGGATATCTTTTCTGACATATTCATCTAAATACTTTTTTATTATCAATCTGTTTTTTACATGATTTCTTAAAATGTCTTCAGTTAAGTTATTTTCGATCATAAACTCTGCAAAGTCATAGCGGGAGTTTAAGTCTAAAAGAGTTTCAAAAAAACTCTCTTCAACCTCATCGTTGTTTACATTAATCTTATGCTTGCTTGCATGTTGCAACAGCAATGTATCGTCAATTATTTGATCTAATACATCGATTTTGATAGACTCATCAGCACAAATAATACTATTATCATAAGTCACTACTGCAAGCTCCAGCAAGTAGTCCAACTTTGAAATTAAAAATCCATTTACAGACGCTAAACTCATAACAGCCCCATTAATACCTATCTATTTATTAAAATTTTGTTGTAGAAAACACTCTATATTTTCTTTCGCTATTGATAAGTTAATACTATTTTCAAAAAAAGCAAAATTAAAATTTACTTTTTTATACCATGTTACTTGTCGCTTTGCATAATTACGTGAATGTTGTTTTGCCAACTCTATACAATCATATAAAGGGCTAATTCCTGCAAAATACGGCGCATATTCCTTATAACCCACACTATTTAGACCATAATCTCTAAAATTATATCCCATCTCAAGTAGCCCATTTATCTCATCTATCAGCCCCATTTCAACCATTCTGTCCATCCGTTTATTAATTCTCCGATAAAGCTCTTCTCTACTTGGATTGATCCATATATTAAAAACCTGATATTTCTCTTTAGCACCTTGTTCTGACCATAATTCTCTGATTGACCGCCCAGTCGCTTTATACACTTCTAAAGCACGAAGTATTCTCTGTTTATCTTGTGGATAAATATTTGCGGCAGATTCTTCATCTACCTGGTATAAAAGATTATATAAGTATTCTAAACCTTTTTCATTAAGCAATTCTTGCAGCTCTGCTTTGATTTCATTTGGTATTGGTTCATGCTCAAAAATACCCTCTGTTAATGCTTTTATATACATACCTGTGCCGCCGCAAATAATAGGCACTTTACCTCTCTGGATAATACTTTCAATAGCACGCTCAACATCTTTGACAAAGGTTCCAGCACTATATCTCTCACTTGGGTCAATGATATCAATAAGATGATGTTTAATTACTTTTTGCTCTTCTTTACTCACTTTTGCTGTGCCAATGTCCATATAACGATATACCTGCCGTGAATCTGCTGAAACTATTTCTGTGTCAAAATAATTAGACAATTCTAAAGATATTTGGCTTTTACCAGAGCCTGTTGCCCCTTGAATTATTATTAAAGGTATCATATTCGTTTAAATCGTTTTTCCAATTCTGTATATTCAATTTTTATTATCAAAGGACGTCCATGTGGACAATAAAAAGGTTCTTTGCATGTATAGAGTTCTTTAATCAATATAACCATCTCTCGTTTTTGTAGCCGTTTTCCAGCTTTTACAGCTGCTTTACATGCCATAGACTTTGCAAGAGAGTCTCGAAAATCTTCAAGCTCAGAAAACTCTTCTTGTAGTTGCTTGATTAGATCAATAAAGATATCTCCCCCATCCCAACCCTCAAGCTCGCTTGGTATTTCATCTATGACAATAGAGTTTTGACTAAAAGTTTTGATATTAAAACCAATTTGCTCAAATACATGTATATTCTCCTCAATCAAAGAGAAAATAGACTCTGCTAAATAGTGAGGTAAATCAATCACAATTGGAAATAATAGCCTTTGTCTTATTGCTGTTTCGCCTTGCATACGTCTGATCATCTTCTCGTATATTATTCGCTCGTGAGCAGCATGCTGATCTATTACATAGATCCCTGTTTCATCTTGCATAAATATATATAGAAAATTGACCTGCCAGAGATTGCTATACTCGTCAATATTATCAAAGATAGTCCCATAAATACCTAATGGTAAGGGCTTTTTCACTATTGTCAAATTGCTATTGGGAACAGTTTGGTCATTATTCAGCTGTTGATCTTGTTTAGGTGATTCAAAGTAAGCAGGAGATTGATAGATAATGTGTTCTTCACCTCGTTTAATGCGGTTTTCAGCATCAATTAATGGCTTCTTGATTAGCTCTTCTTTTCTATCCATATAGTCTCTATTGATTGTCTTATTGATGATCTGTTTTTCAAATGATGTAATCGGGCTTTCAGGGTTTGTTGTAGCAACTTTTTGCTTGACTACTTCGTATTTATCTTTTTCATATTGGTTAATTGCGTCTATAATTGTCTGCCTGACAAACTGATACACAAGTTGATTCTCTCTAAATCTTATCTCCAACTTTGCAGGGTGTACATTCACATCGATCATTTCTGGGTCTATCTCTAAAAAAATAATATACATGGGCAAATTACCAGATTGAAAGTGATTATATTTTTTTAAGAAAGGCTCTAATGCACTACGCATTGCAGCAAAGACAGTTTTGTCATTAATAAAACGTCCATTGACAAAGAGATATTTGATATTCTCAACTCTCTTTTCTGTGTTTTCGATTAGCTCAATATAGGCATTCATTTTAATTGAGTTCCATGCTTTTTCAATTCTTAGAAAATTAATATTGCTAAAACTTGACCCAAATATATCAAGTAAACGTTGGTCTATAGTCTCAACTGCAGGGTAATTAAAGCGCTCACGTCCATTATGAGTAAGTATAAAGCTAATTTTGGGGAACAACACTGACTGATAATGCATATAATTTAAAATATGCTTAAATTCAACAGGCTCCGTTTTTAAAAACTTTCTCCTTGCTGGAACATTTACAAAGAGCTTTTTAACTGTGATCTGTGTGCCTGTTGTTGCTGATGTCTGACGTACAGTGATCAATTTACCAGAATCGTAAATAATTTCAGTTGCGGTAGCTTCTGCTTCTGTCTTTGTAATAAGGGAAAAATAACTAACCGAGGCAATGCTTGGAATAGCCTCACCACGAAAGCCAAGGGTGTTCACATGAATAATATCATCTTCATTTCTAATCTTACTTGTAGCATGGCGCTCAAATGCCAGCTGAGCATCATCTTCGCTCATCCCTTTGCCATTGTCAATTACCTGAATTAAATCGCGCCCACCATTAACTACATTCACGTTAATCTGTGTGGCTTTTGCATCAATACTATTTTCAACAAGCTCTTTTACTACCGAAAAGGGCCTCTCAATAACTTCTCCAGCTGCAATTCTATTGCTTACATTTTCTGATAATATCTTTATTTTTCCCATACTCACTCAATTCAATCTTTTATTATAATTTATTCTAAAACTACATGTTTTGCAAACTTTTTTTGATTTAAAACAAAACAAACTATGATAGCATGATGCAAGGAATACTTATTCCTGTTACATCCTGCGAGAAATAAAATTCGTCTTATTCTACAATAAAAGATGGTGCAAAAAAACATAAAAAAGTATGTTACCAGATCTGTTTTCCCATCTTTTCACTAATTACCTGCTCAGTTTTATATCTCACTATTTAACATATAGATGTCTATGTGACTCCCCTTACATTCCCCTTGCTATCTTGGAGAATGAAAGGGAATCTAATAGGAATCTAAAGGGAATGTAACAGAGATTTATTGTGAATTTTTAAAATATAGAAAATGTTTACAAAGCATCTTTTTCAATCTCAGAAAATCTCATAATAGATACTCGTTTCATTCACCTTAGATTTTATAATACTAAGGTTCACTAACCAAAATAGTATAAGAAAGGATTAGTTTTTTATATCAAACAGATTCTTTAATTCATTGATGCTAAGGTGGCTAAGCAGCTTATCTCCACCTTCAATTAACACATCAAACAAGTCCTTTTTAGTCTGTTGGAGAGTCATAATCTTTTCTTCCACAGTACCTTTGGTGATTAGCTTATAGACATTTACTTTTTTTGTTTGCCCTATGCGATAGGCTCTATCCACAGCTTGGTTTTCAACCATTGGGTTCCACCACGGATCGATTATAAATACAGTGTCTGCAGCGGTAAGATTAATGCCATAGCCTCCTGTTTTCAAGCTAATTAGGAATGCTCTAATTTTGTTATCATTATTGAATTTATCAATAATCTTGTGTCTATCTTGAGTTGATCCATCAAGGTATTCATATGGTATTTCATTTCGATTAAGAATGTTTTTAAGTATCTCTAACATAGAGATATATTGACTAAAGATAAGGAACTTTTTACCACTATGAAAGGCATCTACAATTAGCTCTTCAAATAATTCAGTTTTACCTGAAAGCAAGGGGTCTGATTGTATCTCTCTATCAACAAGATACGGGTGATCGCAAATCTGCCTTAATCGTGTTAAAGCTGCTAATAAGTGAATATAATTTACTTGAGTTTTTTCATCTTCAAGGCTCTTTTTTACTGAGTCAATAATCTGTACATAATATTTTTCTTGAATCTCTGTCATCTTGCAAAAGATAGTTTGTTCTTGTTTATCTGGCAGCTCAATCAAAACATCATTCTTTTTTCTTCTTAGAATAAAGGGGCTGATATAGCGTTGAATAGGATTGTTTTCTGTGTTTGCTTCAATATTGCTGCTAAGCTGTTTAAACTTTGGCAAAGATGGCAGATATCCAGGCATTAAGAAGTCAAAAATTGACCAAAGCTCTGTGATATTGTTTTCAAGAGGCGTGCCTGTCAATGCCAATTTATGCGTTGATTTGAGGCTCTTAATAGCTTTTGCTCTATGTGTATTAGGGTTTTTTATATGTTGTGCTTCGTCGATAATAGTATAGTGAAACTTATGCTTTTGTAGTGCTTCTAAATCGTGCTGCACTATGGCATAGGAGCATAATACTACCTGAACATTAAGGGTTTGTATCAGTTCTGTGCGTTCATCTTTTGTGCCTTCATAAATAAGATATGATATATGTGGGGCAAACTTATCAAACTCATTTGCCCAGTTAAACAGCAATGTTTTAGGACAAATAATGAGGTGCTTTAATGAATGGCTACAACTTGCAATGACTGAGATTGCTTGCACAGTCTTTCCCAACCCCATATCATCGGCTAAAATGCCATTGAGCCTGTACTTTTCAAGCATCTTAATCCAGGCGAAACCTGACTTTTGATAGCTACGCATCACTGCACGCAGATAAATAGGTAATTCAGGAGTTTTGTCAAGCTTTCTCGTCAGCAGATTGTCGTACATATTATCAAGGTATTCATCACCATAAATCTTAATAGCAGGATTAATCGAGCTTAATTGATAAATCCAAGGTAGCTTGTATAGTGCTGAACGGTATTTTTTATCAGGATCCTTTTGGCTCTTTTTTATTAAGCCTTCTATCTCGTCAAATACTTCTCTGTTATTGATATAGACGAGCTTCCCATCGTCTGTCTTTAAAAATTTATCACCACTTCTAAAGAATTTTCTCAATTCTTCTTGCGTAATGGTAATATCATTAATCTGATAGCTAAGCTCGTAAGAGAACCAGTCAATAGACTCATTTGAACTAAGCTTCAAAATAGGGTTGAGCGTTATACGATAAATAAACTCGTTCTTTAATTCTTCCTCTATTTCAATTTCCCAATTATCTCTATTAAATTCAAATAAACTCTTCTTTAAATTATCTGTCTCCTGCTTGCCATAAAACAAATACTCTGAGTCTGTAACGAGCTTTAGATAAGGTATCTTTAGGGTATCGTGACAAAACTCTCTAATTTCAAAGTCAATATTTGGAGAAATATAGAACCACGTTTTCAGGTGATCTACCTTGTACTCAATTAATTCAGCCATGTGTAGCAGCACATTTAAGGGGAGCTTTACGTCATCAGCGTATTTAAGCCATGCCTTCATCATAATATTCTTTTTGTCTTTAAACAAGTTCAGGAGCACCTTGGGTGGGTTTCCATAATGATCTGGTAATGCAATTGAGTCTGGTATCTCAATTGTGCAGGAGGCTAATTCAAGCTGCCTCTTTAATACGGTTGCAAGATAGACCAATTCATGCCTTTTAACAAAGAATGATTTCTCAAAAATATTCTTAATGACATTTGTTTCAAGAGGTAAATTAATGGGGTACAAGGTGTTTTCTTTTAATATATAAGAGCTATTTCCTGGAAAGTATCCGTCAATTTCGTCATTTTCATAGACTTGCAAGCTGAAATTATAAGCATCTATTTCTTCTAAAAATAAGTTTAAAGGAATGGGTGAGTCTGATATTTTCAAACTTTCCTCTGTATTACCCAAATACACTTTATTAATTATTGCCTTGAGATTCATTATGCAGTGGCAGAAGTTTGCTTTGGATATGGTAAAGATATTCTTTTTTCTTGAAACAGAGGACTTCAGTTTGATTAGTTTATCTATGAAAACGAGCTCTTCGATCGAGAATATTGGATAAACTTGCTCTAAGAATGCCGTCTCACTATCTGTAAGCTTATAGATTATTTTTTTATTATACATTTGACCTATAAGCACTATGTCTATTTGATCGTAATTCTCAAAGTGTATTCGCACCTTGTCATCGAATTTATCTGCCAACCCAATCAAGTTTATTCTGCTTTTCTGTTTAACTCTTTGCCAGTATTCATTATAGGTAGTAAGCTTTGTCTGATAGGTCACCACCCATTTTTTCTCTAATATATGTGATGGCAAATGATAATAGCCATACTGTAATATGCCCAGATAATGCTTACACAGAGGGCTTGAACATTCAGAGCACTCATAATGCTCAACCTTATTAGTACGTCCATTGTACTTAATTTTTAGTTTGATTGTAGTCTGATCATCATAGTATGGCGAGATTGAGAAGGTAAAGATAAAGTTTTCAGATTCATCTTTGATTACTTCATAGGTAACTTCATCTTTACGATAGTTTTCAGCCTTCTCCTTGAAATACCAAGTATTTGAATGTTCATGATAATCACTACCAAATAATTTAGCCATTTTGAATATTACCTACTGATTGATTCTGCGCATATTAAAGTATGCCCCTTCGCTGAGAAAGGGGCTTTATTTAGACTATATGTTAAAACTTTAAGCCAATACCAAGATGATGTGTGGGGTTTAATACCGAGTGAGTATTGATGGCATAATCCAGCTCAAATCCTTTGTATGGCTTTATTCCTGCACCAAATGAATAGCTTGCTGGGTTATTTCTGATTCCTGTTCTAAGTAAAAACATTGGATGAACTTCTACTTCCACGCCTGCTCTATACTCGCTATCACCATTCCAATCTTTTTTAATATCAAATGCTGTTGTGACACCTTGATAAGGTATATAAGCTATACCTACTGCAAGTCTCTGTGGGAGGCTTTGTTCGTTTTCATCACCAATTTTGGGTTTATTGATATTAGTCACACTAAATCCTAATCTCGTACGTGAGTGAAGGATGGCAAGCACACCAGCATTTAAGCCGAATGAATTTTGACTACCCATTTCATCAAAACTTAGATTATTAAGATTACCTGACCAACCAAAATAAACCTCTGAATTAACATCTTTATTCAAGCAAACTGAGTGCCCGATGCTATATGTCTTTTCACCCATCAAATTAACACCAGAGTATTCAACAGATAGATCTTGGTAGCCAAAAGATAGTGTGCCGATCTTATTGACTTTATAAGTCGCACCAATAGCAGTCAGCGCTGTAAAGTCGTTACCATAAAGCTTTGTATAAGATGCTCCATATTGATTTCCTGCCAAGGATAATCCTGCAGGGTTATAGAAGATTCCATCATAAGAATCGCTTACTGCAGTATAAGCGCCTGCCATTGCACGAGCACGTGAAGAAGGCTCATAGTCTTCAAAAATAGCAAATAAAGAGGCACTTAAGATGAGTGATAAACAGCTAATTAATAATAATCTTTTCATGATAACCTCCTTATTTTAGCTTAATTCCAATAACTATAGGCGCTTGTGCAACTTTCTTATTTCCAGTAGCCCTATCTGTTATTTCTAAATGACATATGTATACGCCTGGTTCGACTAATTGATGGTTCTTGTCACGCCCATTCCATTTATAAAAATTAACCCCGTTTGCATTACTGAGTATTTGACTTACTGGGGTTGCTATGAGCTTACCTGAACCGTTATAAATACGAATAATAGCCTTGTCACCTGTATAACCAAAATAACCTATTTCGATTTCATCTCCATTGTTTATATTATAAGCCTTAGGTGTAATCTTCAGTATAGCTTTATGCTCTTTAACAGGGTAGATATAGCGTGCAGGCTCGCCATTATCAAAAACGTCTTTTATTGAAGTTAACAAAGAATCGTCTTCTGCCCATACTTTAATATAGACAATAGTACCTGATTTTTGCCCAGGTATTCTTGCCTCATAGGTATTCACAGCAATGCTGTCCATTTCAACTTCATTGATATTGTGACTATTATTCACAGAATATAATAACCTAACATTTCCTATAAAACCATCTGTGTCTACAACATTTGCCAAAACAACAAGTTCTTCTGCTGCATCTGGTGAATTATTAAATCTAATATTAGAAATAATAGGTCGTCTTTTTAGCACCTCAACTCTTTGCATTGCAGAAGAAACATAAATGCTATCATTATCACTTGCTTTTATGAAATATATGTATTCACCTTCTGAATCAGAGAAAGTGTTAAAAGCAGGAATTATAGCATTATAGTTATTGCCAGTTATTCTTGTCATGCTTATTTCATTATTAAATGTGTCTTCTGTTCCTAAACGATAGTATAATTTTGCTTCATTAATATTACCATCATAATCAATTATTTCAGCTGATACAGTGATTTGCTGATCAACAAATGGGCTAACCGGGCTATGTTGTACATTACTGATTTGTGGGTCGGTAATCAATATCTTAAAGTCGGTTTGATATGCTGGCAATAGTTGGCTTGCATTGTTATAGGGACTAACAACTCCCGTTGCTTGAACAGGGACACCTACTTTCAGTTTTGAATAATCAATACCGGTTGTATCCCACACTCTGAAAGCAATTTTTTTGTTTTGTGTGTCTTTTAAAGTAATATTTGCACCGCCACCAACATAATAAGGGTCTTCTGTAAGACTACCTTCTACTCTGACAAGAGTGCCTTCATAGTATTGATAGTTCTGAGCTTCAGGGATTGTAAGATCAATAATAGGCAGTTCTACGCCTTGATCTATTGGCTCAAAAGTAAAGTTTGTAATCTCAGTAATGCCTTGATGTTCTGTTACTGTACCTGTCACTTTGAGCAAGTTTTTTCTCACTATATTGTTAGTATAGTTAGCATTAATATTGTAGTCAAACAACATAATGCCACGCCCAGAATCATCTTGAATATAAGCCTTTAACTGAGTTGCATGAAGTTTACCACTACCAACAGTCACAACACCTTGGATGGTAACTGTGCGATTATTATAATAAGTTATGCTGTCTTGAATGCTTGCAATAGGTGTTATTACTTGTGCATACAAGCTAAGCATACATAGAAACAAGGCTGTTGACAAAACTATTCTTTTCATTTAGCCTCCATTGCTTTCTTTTCAAAAAAGATAAAATAAATAAGTAATATCGTGATTGCTACGACAATTGCACTATCTGCCACATTAAAAATTGGCCAACGTTGCATGATAAAGTCTGGAAAATCAAAGTCAAGAAAATCAGTAACGCTTCCAATAAAGATCCTATCAATAAGATTACCAATAGCTCCTCCTACAACAAGCGGATAAGCTATATGCTCTGCTTTGGAATGTGATTTATGAAGAATATACAGGATTACCACAAGGAATAAAATCGTTATAGCTGCAAAAACTATACGATTGATAAGAGGTCCACCTAAACTTAGGCTAAAAGCTGCACCGCAGTTCTGCACGTGAGTTAGCCGAAAAAAGTCACCTAAAACTTCAATTGACTGGCGAGACATTTTCAATCGTACTAAAATCTTAGTAACTTGATCTAAGATTATGACTATTAGTGATATCCAAAGGTATTGAAAGTTATTTATTTTTTTCATTCTATTTCTTTTTTTTCTTTTCTTCTTTAGATTTACAATCCACACAAAACCTTGCATAAGGGATTATTTTTAGGCGAGCTTCTTGGATATATTCGCCGCATATCTCACAAATACCATAAGTCTTATTGTGTACTCGACGTAAAGCCTCATTGATTGCTTTTAGTTTTTTACCTTCAATATCGAGCAGATGAGCTTGCTTTTCTAATTCAGCAGTATCTGTCCCTTGATCAGCTTGATGATAGGAGTAACTTGATAAATCACCTGAACTATTTTTCGAACCTTTTTTTTGTGTCTCATTCATGTTGTTGATCAGCATTAATGAATCATCTCTTTCTTTTAGCAGAATTTCTTCATGTTGCTTTAATTTATCATCTGGTAAACTTCCAACCGCCATTTTCTAATTCTCCTTTAGTTTCAGTTCATTTATTATATGTTTTATAATATTTATAAGGTTATTTGAAGCTATCTTTGCATTGTCACGAATCTCTTCTTGGCTATGTGCCTGATCGTGAAAAATATTGCTAAGATTCGTAACTACCGATATTGCTAATACCTTCAAACCGGAGTGAACAGCAACTATAACTTCTGGTACAGTTGACATACCTACGAGGTCAGCGCCAAGTGAAGCAAATAGTTTACACTCTGCTTTTGTTTCAAGTGATGGTCCTGTCACTGCACAATAAACACCCTGTTGCATATCTATGTTTTGTGTTTCTGCAAAGCTACATGCAATGCTCTGTAGCTCGTTATCATACGGTTCATTCATGCTTGGGAATCTCTCTCCATACTCATCGAGATTTTTACCTATCAGAGGGTTTGTTCCCATCATATTGATATGATCATTGAGCAAAACAAGATTGCCAGGTCTCATTGTTGGATTAAGACTTCCAGCTGCATTGGTCACAAAAAGATATTTAATGCCAAGTTTTTTAAACACTCTAATTGGATAGGTAACCTGTTCCATAGTATAACCTTCATAAAAATGAAAGCGCCCTTGGAGCATCAATATAGGCATACCAGAAATAGTTCCTGCAATGAGTTTGCCTTGGTGAGAAGGTGCTGTAGAACGCACAAAACCAGGTATATCTTCATAGAGAATTTCTATTTTATTTTCGACCTCTGTGGCTAAATCATTGAGCCCAGTACCCAATATTATCCCTACAAGAGGGTTGATAGATATTTTATGTTTTAAAAAGCTAATTGTTTCATTAATCTTCTGTTGCATCTTTTGATCCTGTTTTTATTTGACTTGCTTGTGAAAAAACATTATCCATTTCTGATTCTTTTTTATTATCCATCAATGGATCCTGCTCTATACGCATTAAGAATGTTTTAATCTGGGCATGTGTTTCCATCAAGAACTGTCTTTTCACTTCTTTTAGGTTGATATAATGATCTTGTAGCTGTTTAATATATTGGCTTGTCTCATTAATAGCTTGTTTAGCTGCAAGTTCTGTTTCTTTGATGATATTTTCAGCTTCTTTATTAGCATTGCGTATGACATCATTTCTTGTGTTTTCTGCTTGCATCAAGGTTCTGCTAATTAGCTCTTCTTTTTTCTGCAGCTGTTCGTTTAATAGTTCTGACTGTGCTCTATCATCAAAAATATTGCTTCTCTCTTGTCCAAAATTATTCTCTTTTTGTGCAATTAAGTCCTCTACTTGCGTTGCAAGAAGCTTAAGGTATTCTTGTACTTCTTTTTTGCTATATCCAAACATAGAAGTGCCAAATTCTTTATGTCTAATATCTATTGGTGTAAAGTCATATTTGTCTGCCATATAAGTCTCCTTTTAATTGTTGTTAAATACTTGCAATAAATGGTAATACTATCCCTTTTATAATATATTCAATTATTAGTATTACTACGATAGGTGATAAATCCAAGCCTCCAAAACTTGGTAAAACTCTTCGAAATGGCTCTAAAATTGGCTCTGTAATGCTTATTAATGCTCGATATAAAGGGTTATATGGATCTGGAGAAAACCATGAAATAATAGCCCTGATGACAATAACCCAGACGTATAAGCTACACAAAACATTAATAAGATTAACAATTAATTCCACTGAATACTCCTAAATATCTTAAAATTTCCCCATTAACACAAAGTTTCTAAATTAACCACTTTGAAAACAATAATAATTCTGTCAATCATTTTATTTGACTAATTAGTAATCACAGTAATAACACTCTATTTTATTAATAGTTAATGAATAATATACTGCTCGGAATGCAATTTGCATAAAGGTTTTACTTTTACATAGTGGTAATAATAAATTTTTAATGTGTTTTTGAACATTCAACATCATCTATGCCTATTTATCTCTTTTTATAATAGTCCTCTATGTGTCAAAAGAACAGTTTAAATCATCATTCATAATTGTGGTCAAAACCTATATAGTACTTATGAATCACTGATCAAAAAACAAATAAAAAAACAGTCACAAATCTTTTTGTATAAATATCTCTTGACTTTTTTATCATATTCTGTTTTAGGTATTACTATGTTTTTTACGTTGAAGCAACTTCAATGTAATCAAACCAAGAAAAAAGAAAGTTTTGGAGGAAATATGAAAAGATTTTGTATCTTAGCGATTTTACTATTTGTACTTTCGCTAAATTTGGTGGCACAAAACATTGTTGTAGGTGAATCTGATTACTCTTGGGGTTTCCCTTTTAGGCCTGGATTTGAACATTGGAGGAGTGTGTCTTTATATACCAGTGATGAAATTGGGCGTTATGGCGATATCAGTCACTTGAGCTGGAGAACACAAGATGGTACTTTCACAAACCCCTGCCCTCTTTTCTTCCCAATAAAGATTTATGCAAAAATGGTTGAAGAAGATGTGTTATTCCCTCAAAGATGCTCTGAGTTGGTAAGTGGTGCCACTCTTTTGTATGAGGGAGAATATCCTTTTATTAATAGTGGTTGGAATATCATTGATATTAACGATTATTTTTACAGCCATGATAATTTAATGATATTATGTGAAACAAGCCTTCTTCTGGAAGATGGTGCTCATCATTACCCAGACTTTACTCAATCTTATGAAGAATACAAACATCTCCAGGGCTACGTGTCAGAAGAAAACATGACCACAACTAACATCCGTCCCCTTATCAGAATATCATTTATGTCAGATGATGACATCGGTGCAACTCAGATTGGCTCGCCTATTGATGGATGGTTAGAAATGCCCATTCTGCCAAGCTTACACTGGTGGGCTGGACCTGGTTTAGCGCCTCCTACTTATGAAGTATATCTCGATACAAATAACCCGCCTACCACTAAGATAGCAGAAACTTCAGATGCATACTAGGTGGTTGAGAATGAATTAGATTATGAAACAGTATATTATTGGCAAATTGTACCCGTAGATTATTGTGGCGTGCCATTTCCTAAGGATGAATGCCCCGTAGGGTCATTTACTACGCGCCCTACCATTGTCAGACCTGTGCCCTTCTATGAAGACTTTGAAAAAATGAAAAAGTTCCCTATTGACTGGGAATATAATCTGTTCGATGTCCATGTACGCTATGGTGATGATAGCATTACTGCATTTTATTACATACATGACAATGTTACTGATTGTAGCTTTACCACATGTTTAATTGGACCATTACCAGAGTTTACTACGCTTGAATTTGACTATCGCTATATCAAAGCCCCTTATGAGATACAAGATATTGCTTTTGAGCTGGGTGAAGGAAATAAAATTGATATTCTCATCTCAACAGATGGAGGTGAAACATTTGAAACTTACTATACAATAGATCATACTAACCACACTACGCTTAATAGCTTTGATAGATTTACTGTCCCTGTTGTGGGTTATGGTGGTGAGATAGTTAAGTTCAAATTCCTTGCTACCTGGAGCTCAGGAAAGTATTACCTTAGCTTTGATAATATTGGTGTGCAAGAAGCAGCACCTGAACCTTCTTTTAGAATTAATCCATTTGAAAAAGAATATGGACTATATCATATACCATTGACTTCTGAAGACCAACTTTACACGATCTCAAACGTCGGTGTCGGACCATTAACTGTATCTTCTGTTGCTTTAGCTGGTCAAGACCCAGAGGAATTTGTGTTGACAGATGACAATAGCTATCCCGTCACATTAGCATTTGGAGAATCTATTTCTTTTAATGTCAAATATTTGCCTCTCACAGATGGCGTAAAATCAGCAGATTTATTTGTCAACTACAATGACGGTAGTGCAAAGACCTATAGTGTTCCTCTTACGGGTAGTGCATATACCTCATTGATCTCTACATTCCCCTTCTATGAGAGCTTTGAAGATGGGAATAATTCAAACTCAACTAATATAAATAATTGGACACAAGCATATGAGCCAAGCTCACCATACCAAAGATTTTGGAGTGCCAGCTATAATTCGTCATTATATTACACAGGACCAAGAACAGGTGATTTTAGTATAAAACTTCAAAGGCAAGCTGCAACATGGCTATTTAGGCCAATTGTGCTGGAAGCAGGCAAAAGCTATTACTTTGAACTTTATGCAAGACAAGATACATATACGGGCGCAACTATCAAGGTGGCGTACGGTAAATCTGCTACCCCAAGTGCAATGACCAATACAATAATAAACACATCAACTGTCACATCTGTACTCTATAGACAATACTCAGGCGCATTTACAGCTG
This sequence comes from Candidatus Cloacimonadota bacterium, assembly GCA_029553545.1. Taxonomy (GTDB): domain Bacteria; phylum Cloacimonadota; class Cloacimonadia; order Cloacimonadales; family WRIO01; genus JAGOCT01. Next base: position 1,825 of record JAKPKU010000265.1, on the reverse strand, counting down.
AAGAGTCGGGACTGCACTTCATTGGCATTTTGGGCACTACAACAGTTGCACCACAGTTCCTCACCATAGATGATATCTCAATAAATAAGCTAAGTGATGACCCAGAGTTTGTGATTAGTGAAACTGAAATCGCCTTTGACCCCACTGGTGTTGGAGAAACATCAATACTCAGGACATTTACCGTAGGTAATGATAGCGGTGGCGAAATTGTGATTGATTCTGCTCAATTATCAGGTGAAAATGCCGATCAGTTTGACTTTGCAGATAATAATACTTATCCTATCAAGCTGAAAGCATTTCAAAAAGCAACCTTCAGATTATACTATAAGCCGACAAATACTGGCAATCATACAGCAAAACTGACTATCAATTATAATGATGGTGAAGATCAGAGTGTAGATGTAGACTTGTCTGGCAAAGGCATAAGCTCTGTAGTCGAAGACTTCCCTTATATCGAAACATTCGATACATACCTCCCAGCATTTTGGACAGAGAAAAGGGGACTACTTGCCGATACAACGAGCTTTGCAGGTGACAATTCAAACTGGTACCAAACTTCTTGGTTTGCAAACACCCCATATCATGAAAATGGCAATGGTGCAGCTGCAAATATCTATGGATCAAGCACAATAGAGTGGCTTATCTCACCGAGTATTGATCTGGGCAATCATGTACCTGGTGGATACAAGCTTGAGTTCGACTTGGCATTGACTAAATATGGCAATGCATCGTTGCCAGAAAATGACGGATTTGATGACAAGTTTGCTGTGGTGATTTCAACAGATAATGGCGAGAACTGGTCTGCTGCAAATATTCTCAGACTATGGGACAATCAGGGCTCAGAATATGTACTAAATGATATTTCTAATACAGGAGAAAGGGTGATTATTGACCTGATCGGTTATTCTGGCTTAGTAAAGATCGGCTTCTATGTTGAATCTACTGAGTATAATGCGGATAATGAATTGCATATTGATAATTTTACTATCACTTATGATGCAACTCTACCTGTCGAACTCTCTGCATTCAATGCAGTGATTTTAAAGAATAATACCGTGTCGATCAACTGGGAGACTCAGTCGGAAAATAGTCTCTTAGGCTATTATATCCACCGTAGCGATGACGATCAAGTAGAAAATGCAGTTCGCATTAACACAACTATTGTACAGCCAGTAAATAGCAATAGTGTCGCTAATTATTCATATAATGACCAAGAGGTTGTGCTCGATAATACATATTATTATTGGTTACAATCTGTGGAAATGAACGGCACTTATGAGATGCACGGACCTATCATGGTTACCGTCAATCAAGATGATAATAATACTCCAGGTATTGTTTATGAAACTGCCTTCAGATCAGTCTTTCCAAATCCATTTAATCCTACTACCACATTGAGTTTTTCTCTCGCAGAAAAAGGCGATGTTAATATCAAGATCTTCAATGTCAAAGGGCAATTGGTAAAAGAAATCAAAAAGCCTGCACTGAATAAAGGCGTGCATAATATCATGTGGAATGGCAAAGACTCACATAATAGGGATTGCGCAACAGGCATCTACCTCTTTAGGTTGCAAACAGAAAGTAAGACAATGATGAAGAAAGGGATGCTCGTCAAATAGCTTTTCACAGTATGAAAAAGCAAAACTTATAGAAAGATTCTAACGTTTCTTTTAAATAGTCAATCTCGACTCCTTACACGGAGTCGAGATTTTTTTGTATCATATTTCTAAACACTCTATTTAATTTTTTAGTAATAATGATTATGTAGTATATTATTTGGAAAATCGGCAACTGTAGCAATAGTTAAATTAGAATGAAATATGAG
>JAKPKU010000001.1 GCA_029553545.1 Candidatus Cloacimonadota bacterium | reverse complement strand
AGTATAGAAAAATAAACTTTGTCACATTGGCTATCTGGAACTTTAGGCTCTGGTTAGAATATGATGTTTATAAATTCTTTTTATTTAAAGTATTTGGAAAACAGAATTTTCTGCAATAAGCGCATTGGATTAGTAGATTAGTTACATAATCATTAAATAACAAACTGGGCAATCATCATTATTTATTAATAAAGATAATTAAAACATATCTTTTCTATCTCAAAAAAAAGCATAATAAATCTCCATTACATTCCCTTTAGATTCCTATAAGATTACCGTTCATTCTCCAAGATAGCAAGGGGAATGCAAGGGTAGTCATATAGGCATGTATCTGATAAATAGTCATATACAATAATGGATAGAAAATTTGTGAAAAAGGGAAAATTAAAACCGATAATAGGATAATTTGCTATTTTTATGTACCCACTTTAAAAGAAAATTAAAGCAATTTTCAAGCATCATTTTTACAAGTAGTTTTTAATTTCTGAGCAATAGCCTCTTATTTGTACTAAAACATATTTTTAATAACAAAGGTTAAGCCATTGGCAATAGGCATTCTCTCCTTATTTTTCAGTTGATATAACAAAAATCACTTTTCTTTATGAATTTACTTGACAATAAAGTGAGTTTTTTAAAACATTAAATCAAAAGAAAAAATCTTGGAGGTCAAAATGACAATGAATGAATTTCTCGACAAGGTAGCAGCAAGAAATCCTGGCGAACCAGAATTCATGCAAGCAGTAAAAGAAGTTGTAGAAACAGTATGGGATGCATATATCTCAAACCCACGTTTCGTTAAAGCTAATGTTCTTGAAAGAATCGTTGAGCCAGACAGAACTTTTATTTTCCGCGTACCTTGGGTAGATGATCAAGGCAATGTTCAAGTTAATCGTGGCTACCGTGTGCAATTTAACGGTGCAATTGGACCATACAAGGGTGGTATCCGTTTCCATCCATCAGTAAACCTTTCAATCTTAAAGTTTTTAGGTTTTGAACAAATCTTTAAGAATAGTTTAACATCTCTCCCAATGGGTGGTGGTAAAGGTGGAGCTGATTTTGATGCACAGGGCAAATCAGAAGGCGAAATGATGCGCTTTAGCCAAAGTTATATGCTTGAATTATTCCGTCATCTTGGACCAGACACAGACGTTCCAGCTGGTGATATCGGCGTTGGTAGACGTGAAGTTGGCTATATGTTTGGTATGTATAAAAAACTCACTAACGAACATACTGGCGTTATCACAGGTAAAGGCCTCAACTGGGGTGGAAGTATCATGAGACCAGAAGCTACTGGTTTTGGTATTATTTATTTCTGCGAAGAACAATTAATACAAGCTGGTGATTCATTAAAAGGCAAGACTGTTGCTATCTCTGGTTTTGGTCAAGTAGCATGGGGTGCAGTAACAAAAGCAACTGAATTAGGTGCAAAAGTTGTTGCTATCTCTGGACCTGACGGATACATCTATGACAAAGACGGTGTAACTGGTGAAAAAATTGACTATATGCTTGAAATGCGTAACTCAAATAGAAATAGAGTACAAGATTATTCTGATAAGTTTGGTTGTGAATTCTTTGCTGGCAAAAAACCATGGGACGTTAAAGTTGACGTTGCTATCCCATGTGCTACTCAAAACGAACTTAATCTCGATGATGCAAAAAAACTCATTGCAAATGGCGTTATGATTTTAACCGAAGGTGCTAATATGCCATGTACTCCTGAAGCTGTTCATGAATTCCAAAAAGCTAAAGTTATCTTTGGACCTGGTAAAGCTGCTAATGCTGGTGGTGTTGCTACATCTGGCCTTGAAATGACTCAAAATGCTATGCACTTGAGCTGGGGTGCTGATGAAGTTAATGAAAAATTATTCAGCATCATGGTAAATATCCACAAAGCTTGTGTTGAACATGGTAGAGAAAAAGATGGATCAATCAACTACGTTAAAGGCGCAAACATTGCAGGCTTCATGAAAGTTGCTGAAACAATGTGTGACTTAGGTGTTGTATAAATACAAGATTATAAATATGTAGGCTGTCAGCAATGGCAGCCTTTTTTTTACTAAAGGGGGAAAAATGAACATGCATTATAACAATGCAAACACGCTAATGGAGCTGCTTAAAGAATTTTATGAAAATGAAGAGAACTTAAACACAATAACAAAAATTAGCAAAACTTTAGCCTTTTGTTTTGAATCTGGTAAAAAAGTTTTAATTGCTGGTAATGGAGGGAGTGCCTGCGATGCAATGCATTTTGCAGAAGAATTTACAGGAAGATATAGAAAAAACCGTAAAGCCTTGCCCGCAATATCACTAACAGATAGCTCTCATATCACTTGTGTTGGCAATGATTTTGGTTTTGATTATATTTTTTCAAGAGCAGTTGAAGCTTATGGAAAAGAAGACGACTTTTTTATTGGTATATCAACAAGCGGTAATTCAGAAAATATCATCAAAGCCATTGAAGAAGCAAAAAGTAAACAGATGATTACCTTAGCATTATTAGGTAAAGACGGTGGAAAAATTAAAGGCATGTGCGATTATGAACTTATCATACCAGGTGAAACATCGGATCGAATACAAGAAATTCACATGCTTATTCTGCACTCTATTATCGAAGAAGTTGAAAGAATACTATTCCCTGAACTTTATTAATATGATGAATTGACAAAGACTGTTACTAACTACATCAACTATTGAAAAAGAGTGGTAGAGACAAACTACCACTCTTTTTATTTAGTAGCAAGTTTACTTTTATTATGAAAAAGGGTGTTATACAACACCCTTTATTGTTTCATATGCAATCTCTCTTACAAAAGATAGATTGGTTTTTTTATTCTAATATTCTTTAGCTTCTTCTTGCCCTTTTAATACTCTTACACCAGCTTGAGTGAGAGCTTCCATTTCAAATTCTCCAGGGAAGACATGTACAGGTGCAATGAACTCTACTCTTTTGCTTAATTCTTCAACGATATACTTTCCGTAAGCCAAACCACCTGTTAAGAAGATGCCATCTACTTTGCCGTTGAGGACTGTAGCACAAGCACCAATCTCTTTTGCAATTTGATATATCATCGCATCAAATATTTTCTTTGCTTCTTGATCACCTGCTTCGATTCTTTCAGTAACTACCCTACCATCGTCTGTACCGAGATAAGCCATTAAGCCTGCGGTCTTTGTGAGATAGGTATTCAATTCTTTTTTGGTATACTTTCCAGAGTAAGATAAATCTATTACATCTCCTATGGGAAGTGCACCAGCACGCTGTGGAGAGAAAGGTCCCATACCTAAAAGAGCATTATTAACATCAACAACTCTACCTTGTTTGATGGCAGCTACTGTTATTCCACCACCCATATGAACGCCAACCATGTTTGTCTCTTCAAAATTCTTGTTCAGTTTATCGCCAAGCTTTCTTGCTGTGTATCTGATATTTAAAGCATGGAAAAGAGACTTTCTTTCGACTTCGGGAATACCTGAAATGCGAGCAATATCATCAAACTCATCTACTGTAACTGGGTCAACAATATAGCAAGGAATATCGAGCTCTTTAGCAATCGCAGTAGCAATAAAAGCACCGAGATTTGAAGCATGTATTCTGCCCCAAATTGTTGGGTCTTTTAAATCTTCAAGCATTTTAGTGGTAATCTTATAAACACCACCGCTCACAGGGCGAACCAATCCCCCACGTCCTACTACTGCATTTAATGTAGCAGGATCAACATTGTTCTCTTTCATTGCCTCTATTACCAATCCTTTACGGAATTGGTCCTGTTCTAAGATTGTGCCTACTCTGTCAAGCTCAGCAGGGTCGTGTCTTAGTGTCTTGATAAAGATTTCTTTCTCATCATCAAACACAGATATTTTGGTTGATGTAGAACCTGGATTAATTGATAGTATACGGTAGTTCATTTAGCCTCCATTTTTAATATTTTTATTGATGTCATTTTGTAATCTTAACCTTTTATGTCAATCACTTTTACACTTGATTTAGATTGAAACGATAATAGGTAGCCTGCAAGAAAGATCATTATGGAACCTGCTACAAGATAGGTATTTAATCTTAAACCTAAAAACAAGATTTCATTTATAGTTGTAAACACGATAGTTAAGAGAAAAAGAATCGACGCTGTATTCGTGTTTAATCGAGACAATGCATAATTCCAAAAGATATAAGCAAATCCTGACTGAAAGACTCCCATCTCTATCAGCCAAAACCACTCTATGGAGTTCGCTGGTGGTGCTTTGCTAGTAAATAAAAAAGGTGTACCCAACACAGCAGAGACAACAAATACCTTCAATAAGAATTGGATAATCTTTATGGGATCATTTTTAAGCGGTTGTACATACTGAGCTGAGTAAAAGATATACGCCCCAAATGATAAGCCTGTAAAGATACCTAATATAACGCCAACTGTGTATCCATCTTGAAGTTCAGGGAATTTATCTTTGCTGAGAATAATTAATCCTATACCTATAAAAGAAACTAACAGAGCAGCAATCTCTTTAAGGCTAGGCTTTACTCTCAAATAATAAAAAGAAGCAAATAAAACAAATATTGGAGAGAGGTTTTCAAGAACCATCACCAGTGTACCAGGCAAATAATTCAAAGTTAAATGATACAATAATGAGTTACCAAAGATGCCAACAATAGCGATGAGTAGTATTTGTTTTTTATTTTCAAACCAGGCGAATCTCAGAGATTTTTTGATCATTAAATACAAAAAAAGAACTAAGCTCCCAAGCCAAAAACGCAAGGCAAAGACGAAATACATGTCCACGCCTTGCAAAGATAAATAACGCCCGGCAGGACCATGTATGCCCCAAAGAAAAAGTGCAATTAGCGCATAGAGAAAGCCTTGACTCATGCAGTCTGCTGTCTGTCCAAAAAAATAAGGCATACTTGATTAAAAGTATGCCTTGTTAATGTCTTATTCAAACTTCTCTGCATGTAAGAGAGAGGTTACTGTTTCAATTAGTTTTTCTTTATGAATCTTGATTTCATAAGCATCAAAACCTGCATCTTTTGCTTTAGCTCTACTCTCATCACTTGTTAAAGTAGTAACAGCTACACAAGGGGTATTGATGAACTTAGCATTCTTACGTACCTCACGAGTAAACTCATAGCCATCCATTCGTGGCATAAGTAAGTCTACGACGAAAAGATCGTAATTGGTTTTTGTTATCTTCTTTAATGCATCTAATCCATCAATTGCTGTATCCACTTTAAATCCAGCTGATTCGAAATACTGTTTTTCAAGTGTACGGAAGAAAGACGTATCTTCTACTATCAAGATTCTATATTTAGAGTTCTTATTGTTCATTTTCAACAAACTCTTTTCTGGTTCAGCAAGTTCAACAATTTGATAAATATCAGGGAATAATACAAGTTTATCATCTAATAAGGCAGAGCCAATCAATCCTTTTGAAGTAATATTCTCAGTGTCTATATGAATCTTTGTTGATAATGAATCAATGATTTTATGAGCGACAATGCCAATAGGGTTTTCAAGCAGTTTGGGAATAATCACATAACGAAAATCTTGTTGCTCTTGACGTGCCTTTACAGGTAGGAAATGCTCTAATCTTATGACTCGTAGACTTTTGTTTTCATGCTCGATATATTCTTTTTCACCCACCAGCTCAAAATCATCATCATACAGTTTTTCAATGCGTTTAATCAGGTCTAAATTAAGTGCAAAATACTCTTCTTCAGCATTTTCAAATAGTAGAATATCTTGATGTTCTGAGGAATCACCAACGGCTATATCTTCGTCGATATCAAGCGCCTTCTCTTGTTCTCTTATGCTTGCAAAATTCAGCCCAGCTTTATTGGCAAGCCCTGAGATATCAAGAATTAAAGAGACAGACCCATCACCCATAATTGTAGTGCCTGAGTAGCAGTTTGTGTTTTTGAAGAAAAGAGGAATAGATTTCACAACGATCTCTTCAACCCCAACGATCTCATCAACCACGAGCCCAAATTCGTTCAAATCATGTTTTAAGACTAAGACACGTGTAATTTCGCTATCCCCATGCTTTTCTTCAATTCCCAGTACTTCACTAAGATAGATTATTGGCAAGAGCTTATTTCTAAGTCTTAATACAGGCGATTCGTTTACTTTCTCTATTTTTCTATTTTCGTCATCATTTTTAACTCTAACAAGCTCTTTCAAAGACACTTGTGGTAAAGCAAAATGCATCTCATTAGTCTTGACAATTAACGATGGAATGATTGCTAAGGTAAGTGGCAATTTCAGATTAATTTTAGTTCCTACATTAATAGTTGATTCTATACTAACTGAGCCACCGAGCTTTTCAATATTTGTTTTGACCACATCCATACCGACGCCACGCCCTGATACATCAGAGACTTGCTCTGCAGTAGAGAATCCAGGTGCAAATATTAATTCAAGCATTTGTTTTTCTGACAACTTATCACAATCTTCTTTTGAGATAACATTCTTCTCAATAGCTTTTTTCATTATCTTCTTGGCGTCTATTCCAGCTCCATCATCAATCACATCGATATTAACCTTACCACCTTCATGATAAGCTTTCAGCCATACAGTACCCTGCTCAGGTTTGCCTTTTTTAAGTCTATCTGCAGGAATTTCAATTGCATGGTCTGCACAATTACGCACAAGGTGAGTCATTGGGTCAGATAGATTTTCGATGATAGATTTATCCAAATCAACGTCATTACCTGAAGTTTCAAGCACGATTTTTTTGTCAAGCTTCATACCAAGCTCTCTAATCATACGTGGGAACTTGTTAAATACAAGGGAGATAGGCTGCATTCTGGTATTCATTATCTTTTCTTGTAGAACAGAAGTTGTCATATCAATATCTTGCAAAACTGCTGAGAGACCTGGTACCTCTTTTGCAGGCTCTGAAGCCATTCTCAAAAGCTGATTCCTTGCTAAGACGAGCTCGCCAGCAAAAGCCATCAAATTATTTAACAGAGAGACAGATACTCTCAATGTCTCTTGGTGATGAGTTGTATCTTTTTTTGATGAGTTTACGGTCTTTTCAACTTCAGCTGTATGAGGAATTGCTTCTTGAAGTGTTTCTTCTATAGGCTCAATTTCTGCTTCTACGGGCTCTTCTTTTTTAGCCTTCTTTTTCTTTTGTGGTTCTTCTTCTTTTTTGTTCTCTTCAGGCAATACTTCAGGGCTTTTATGAGCACTGTGCAACACTTTAAATTCTTTATCAATAAACTCTGGTATATCCAACGTTAATATTTGCGAGTCATCTACCTCAAGGCCAATTGCAATCAAGTCTGGCTCTAATACAGATGAAAACAGGTATACAAAAGACATATCATTATCAGAAATGGAGTTATCCAGTCCGCTAATTGTCGATAAGTCAGCATAAGAACCGATTAATCTACCAAGCTTTTCAATATTTTTGAGATAGTCTAAAGGTGTCTTTCCTTTTTGCTTCATATCTTTTTTAGTAAAAGCATGAACTGAATATAGAAAATGCCCATGAGCCAATGCTTTTTTAAGCTCTGAGACGGGTATTTGGAATTGTTTGGAAAGCTTTTCTGGCAAGCTATCTTTATTCTCCACAGGTATTTCCACCATTTCAACAGCTGCTTCACCAGTCAAAAATCCATCTAATTTTTTTATAACATCGACTGCATCAACAGCTTCGCTATTATCAATATCTTCTACCATTTGCTTAAGCAAGTCGGTTCCTTCCAACAACTTAGTAATCATTATTGAAGTTGGCGCAAGTTTTCCATCTCTTACCATTGACAGCAAGCTTTCCATCACATGGCTTAAAGAAGTTATGTTTTGAAAACCAAAAAACCCTGCTGATCCTTTTAGACTATGAACTGCTCTAAAAATGCGGTTTATCAATTCTGGATCTGGGTTTTCTTTATTAGATTCTAAAAGCAATAAATCAGGTTCTAAACTATTTAAATGTTCATTTGCTTCTTCAAGAAACATTTGTAACATTTCAGGATCTTGTCCGACCATGAACACCTCCTTACTTAATTAAGACACTTCAAAATACGAAGTTAATTTGAATAAATTGAAGAGATTGAGTATCGCACGTGATGTATTAATAACGGAAAAGTTCCTGTTTTCTGCATGAATCTCTTTGTAAAGTCCTACGACGAAATTTATACCCATAGAGTCAATTTCTGCGACATTACCGAGGTTTAAAACTATATTTTCAATATTGGGGTTTTGTGCCAGTGCATCTTTAGCAAGGCTGGTTTGACTATCAATAGTAGATGCAACCAAGTTTGATTTTGCAACTAACTCCATAACATTTTCTTTTATGACAGCTTCCATGTACTCTCCCTTTTCTATTTTTTTAGTTCAACAATTATTAGATTATTATTACTATATATTTTATTACAAAATTCGTTAATCAAAAACAACCCTCGTTCATTAATACGAAGCTCATCCTTTTCGATTGAATGAAGATGCCCTTTAAAATCAAAACCTTCTCCTTCGTCCTTAACTGCAAAGCCTATCCTGCCTTCGTCGATATTCAAAAAAACAGCAAATATTATATCTTTCGTTTTATCGAGTTTATTGCCATGCTTGACAGCATTAGTTAATAGCTCACGTAATACGAGATTAAACTCAAAAAACTCAAGCTTTGTAATATCACGATAATGATTGTTAATAAATTTTCCCAATAAGTCTGATACATTATCTATGTCCTCATGACAGCTTTCAACGTGGCAGAATACAGACTTACACTGGTTATGGCAAAATTCTTGTTTTATTAATGTAGACATATGAACCACATCTTTTAGTAAGTGTTCAGTCTTTATTTTATCGCAAATGGCTGAAATGTCTTTATTAGTTGATCTTGAGAGCCCATCTATCACATCTTGATAGCTATTGAAGTAAAAGAAGATGGTATTAAATGCAATAATTCTATCTATGTTGATATTCAAAAAGTGGTTGAGGTTTTCAAAAATATAAACTGTATCATCCTTAGCACAATTATTAACTTCAGAAACAAAATCACTTACAGTAAGTTGATCCATGTTTTGATCGAGCTTTTTATGATTTGCTTTTAAATCAGTATTAACAAAAGTTATCTTAGGATACATCTTTTTTTTATCAACCTCCATTTATATTTTACTATCTTTGTTTAAACGCCTAAGCATAATTTATCATATTTTGTTTTATATTGCAAGCTATTTTTTTAAATATTTAAAAACAGCTAAGTCAAATTTCAAAGAGCTAATGAATTGATTGAGCTTCAAGTCGCCCTTAAGATCGGCAAGGTAAGCTAAATTAAGCTCTACATCATGATTAATTCTTACGCTTGTGCCAACTGTTAAATACGACATATCAACGGCGCTAATACGCCCCATTGAGGGGATGTCATGATAAAAATTGGGGTGAAATTCATCATGTGCAGGATTTGAATAGTCTGGAACATTATACTCACCTGAGAAAACCTTTGGCTTATAAATATAGCCTGCTCTGAGAGAATAGTCCCCAAGCATATCAAATGGGTTCTTTACTTGTTTTTCAATACCAAGTTTCCATGTCAGCTGATTTTCCATATAATCGGCTTGTTGGCTATAAAAGGTATAATCAGTATCAGCTAAAATATACAAGTTGTTTTTGAGCTTTAGTGTTGCACCAGCATTTATCTCGGCAGGAATTGTCATCTTATAGTCTATATATTTGTACTTGTAATCAACATCAACAGATGGCAAAAAAGAAGCCCCAATATTCACATAATCTGTCTGATACAAGACGCCTGGCTGAAGCTGAAGAAAAGACTCTTGAAAGTTTAATAAATCGACTTTGCCTTCATTTCTATATTCTTTAAAACTATGTATATGAAGGTTTGAGTTAATCCCATAAGACAGCTTATCTGTCAGTTGATGTGCAAACATAAGACTAATTCGATGATTATAGTATTCAGGGGTATAGTCAATAGTTGTAGTTGTTTGTGGTAATGTTCTACTAAAAGAATAATACTCAAGAGAGTTCTCAAGACTGTACATAAAGCCTAAATGGAAGTTGCCAAAAGGTGCAAGTGTAAATCCAACAGCATTAATAGGTGAATTTGACTGGTATTTATTATCTTGAAGTTCGTTAAACTCAGTAACTCTGGGCTTTATAGCAATCTCAAAATACAGATTATTATAGGTATCAAGCAGTGTAGCAGGATTATGATTACCATACTCAGCCCCACCAGTAAAAGCAATACCTGAGTGCCCTCTACCAGCCATTTCTGCATTGATAAAGTTCTTTGAATACATGTCATAAAAGCCTTGTGCAAAATCGGGACCTGCATAGTCTACAGGCTCTGCAAAGAGGCAAAAGCTTATTAAAAGCATAATGATAAGTGACAAATGTTTCATTGTCTTCTCCTATTCACTTAAAAATATCGTCTGTTCTCGATTTGGTCCTACAGATACAATTGATACAGGTCGTTCGAGTAAGCTCTCTATCTTTTTAACATAAAGTTGTGCATTTAATGGTAAAGACTCCCAAGTTTTGCATTGAGTAATATCTTCTTGCCAAGAGTCCATAACAGTATAAACAGGTTCAGCATTTTCCAATATTCTTTGGTCTGCAGGAAACTCTGTAATCAATTTACCATCGATCATATATCCAGTGCAGATTTTTAATTCATCAAAGCCTGTTAAAACATCGAGCAGAGTAAGTGCAATATTATCAATTCCATTAACCATAATAGAGTATTTAGCAGCCACAGCATCAAACCAGCCACAACGACGTGGCCGCCCAGTTGTAGAGCCAAACTCATTACCTTGCTTTCTAATTTTTTCTCCTATCTGACAGCTCAATTCTGTAGGAAATGGACCAGACCCAACACGGCTAAAGTATGCTTTGAATACCCCGATCAAGAGATCAATCTTATTAGGTGCAAAACCTGTAGCAATAGAGATGCCCCCAGAAACAGTGTGAGATGAAGTCACATATGGATAGGTGCCAAAATAGATATCTAATAGAGTCCCTTGCGCACCTTCAAAGAGTATTTCTTTATCCTCAATATAATATTTATTCAAAATATAAGGCAAATTAACAAAGCAATCTTTCATCCGTTCACCAAAAGCAAATAAGCTTTCAGCTTGGGCTTTTACTGCATCATCATCCATTTCAAGGTGATGATATTTACTTAAATAAGACAACTTATATTTTAGTACCTTTAAATCATTTAAATCAGTCATTCTTATGCCTATACGTGCAATTGAGTCTGAATAGCAAGGACCTATTCCGCGCTTTGTTGTGCCGATTTTTTTATCTCCAGATAGCTCTTCTTGTCGCTCATCAAGTTGCTTATGAAGAGGTAAAACTATTGAAGCTCGCTGGTCGATCAAGAATCTTCCTTTAAGATCTACACCCTTCTCTATCAAAGCGTTCATTTCCTTTTCAAGTTGTTCTGGGTCTATAACAACAGCAGAACCTAAAGCGCATTTCTTGCCTTCATGAAATATGCCTGAAGGAATCAAGTGCATCACAAATTTCTGATTATTAAATTGTATTGTATGTCCAGCATTACTACCTCCTTGAAAGCGTACAATAATATCTGCATCGCTAGCAAGCACATCCACAATTTTAGCCTTTGCTTCATCTCCAAAAAGGCATCCCAAAACCGCTGTTACGCTCATTTCATTACTCCTTATAAACCTTTTTATACTTCATATTTAACATAAAAAGATATAATATATAATTAATTCTTTCTGTCAACAAAAATAACATAATATCAAAAACTATTTAATTAATAGTCTCTTTTAATAGTTTTTCTATGATTTGGCTTGATTTAAAGCCATCTGCCTCTGCTGCATATGAAACTAATACTCTATGCCTCAAAACTATATCAGCAACAGCCCTAATATCATCAATAGATGGCGACAATCTGCCTTTTAATGCTGCAAATATCTTTGCTGCTTGAACCAAATACTGCGATGCTCTTGGACCTGCACCCCAATTCACCCACCTTTTAATGTATTCTGGAGAATCTATCTCATTAGGTCTGGTAGCTCTCACAAGGCGAACTGCATAAGATAAAACATGCTCACTGACAGGTATATCATAGATGGCAGATTGAATACCTAAAATTGATTCTTGTGTAATAATTGCCTGTGGTTCATTGACTTGCTTACTTGTTGTACTCAGTACTATTTCTTTTTCTTCTTCAAAGTTTGGATAATCAATTATAATATTCAACATAAATCTATCTAATTGAGCTTCTGGTAAAGGATAAGTACCTTCTTGCTCAATTGGGTTTTGAGTAGCAATTACTAAAAAAGGTGAGCTAAGTGGAAATGTGGTATTGCCTACACTCACTTGAAACTCTTGCATTGCTTGCAATAGTGCTGACTGTGTCTTTGGTGGCGTTCTATTTATCTCATCTGCCAAAATTAAATTAGCAAATATAGGTCCCTTGATGAATTGGAAGTACTTTGTACCATCACTCTTATTTTCTGTTAAAACCTCAGTACCAGTGATATCTGAGGGCATCAAATCTGGTGTAAATTGAATACGGCTAAATTTCAATTGTAAGATCTTTGCCAATGTTGATATCATCAGAGTCTTAGCCAAACCTGGCACCCCTTCAATCAAACAATGACCATTAGCAAATAAGGCTATCATTATCTGTTCAATTACTTTATCTTGACCGATAATTACCTTATGTAATTCACTGATAATCTGGTCTTTCGTATTTTGTAGATTATCAAGTAGTTCCATATTGTTTTGTGGTTGTGTCATCTTTATCTCCATTATTTATAAAATCAAAAAATTTCATCCCTGCATAGTTCAATCCAACTATCCCTACAGTGATAACAATAATACCTGTTATTATGTGCGAAAAAGCCATTACAGCGCTCACCATTTCTTTATTGAGTCCAAAGCCTATTGAAAAAATCAACACCATAATCAGCTCATTTGAGCCTATCTGAGCTGGTGGGTGTGGTAAAATATAACTCAAATAGATTAGTGTATAACCAAATAAAACATAAGTAAAACTTATGCTTTGTGCAAACGATTTAAACAGTAACCAAAAGAATAAACTGTCACAAAAGACTGCACCAAGAGTCAAGGCAACTGCTGGAAATAGTAAACTTAAATGGTTCCTAAATATAGCTATCCCTTCAATAAAGTTCAAGATGAACTCGTCTATCTTCAAACGAAATCTCAGTGGTAAAAAGAAGAATATCTTTTGCAAACTCTTCACTACGTTGTCTTTTCTAATCGCAGCAAATACTAAGATCAGAGCTCCAAGCATAAATATAATCAGTAAAAATCCTATCAAGCTTAATAAATACGAGTTTAATTGAATTGGCAAAAAGAACAATAGAGTTAATACCACAAAGATGCCCAGTGTATCGAATAGTTTATCTAAAAAAACGGAAGAAAAGCCTTTAGAGAACTCAATCTCATGATTTTCTTTCAAAAAGAGGCACTTTGCTACTTCTCCAGCTCTAATAGGTATCAGGTAATTAATAAAGTTACCTGCCATCAGGTATAAAAAGCTATCTCTTTGGCTTATTTTTGCATTGGTTGAGAGTAGTATCTTCCAACGATAAGCTCTTATAAAATAGGATAATACATATATCACAAAGGCAAGGCTTGCTAAATAAACATTCACTTGTTTTAGATAACTTACAAGCTCATCAAAATTGACCCATTTAAACCAAAATAACAGAAGCGCAATGCCAGTTAGCACACCTACAGCCAGCTTTATATAATTCTTCTTTTTCATAGCCTTTTATTTATCGAATAAAGAGTAAGTATTGATGATGAGCCCAAAATCTCTTAAATGATTCTGGTGCATGCTTTTCAAACAGTTCATACTTCTCAAATTGACCAGGCATATCCGAGTTTCTACCAGAGTAATAATCCAGTATAGTTATTGGTCTCTTCTCAACTTTATTGTCGTCCTTTTTAAAAGAAAAGGCACCAATCCCTAACTTCTTTAAAAAGTCTTCTTTCGACATTCCTATATCGGGCCACAAGGGGCAATCTAATAGTTCGTGATGAAGCAGTTTCCAGTTGAGTTTTTCCATCTCAGCTTTTATTGTTTTGGGTCTGATATGCGACTCAATCAAATACTTTTTCAGGTCTTCTTGGCCAAAGTAGCGCTGTTGAACATAGCCCAATCCAGCTTGATTGGGAACCATGATTAATATTACTCTCTTTGTCACTCGATCTAGTTCTGATAAGAACATTTGCAAGTCTTTTACAAACCATAATGCTGAGAAATTCCATGACATATCAAAGCTCTTATCTGCAAAATTCAAACGACTATAATCATCAACATATTCAGCTCTGAGAGGCAAGTTTAGCGTCTTCCATGTTGATTTGATATTATCAAGTCTATTCATATCATGATCTAATAGACTCACTTCACAGCCCTTCAAAGCCAGTCCCATACTATTAATCCCACTCATACCTGTAAACCCAAAAGAGGGCGCTTCGAGAACTGTCTTTATTTGAAAGTGCTTCACAGCCTTATAGAGTATCCTATTGATAATAAAGCGTTCATAAGTTGACCCCAATCCTTCGTCTGGATTAGTATAATACTTATCCCAAAAGTGTAAAATTGGTATTGCCATCTATCTTTTTTCTCTTTTCATATACCAGTCTATTGACTTTTTAAATCCTGGCACTGTTGTAGCCTTCTTCAAGTTTAAATCGCGATAAGTAGCCTCTACATCGTAGTACCAGCTTTTGGAAATAAGCTCAAATCTACTTACCCATAATTCGCTTTTAAAAAAACGGCTAATGCGCTCACCAAGCTCAAACCAACCCTTATCGATTCTCCTATTTGCAGGATATAGTCGTTGATTAATCTTAATAGAGATAAACTGTACTAATTCATCGAAAATCACGGGTTTATCATCAGCCACATTCCATTGACTGCCTGGTTTAAACTCATTTTTTAGAACTCTAACAAAAGCTTCACTAATCAAATCTATATGAGTCATATGTATTCTTATAGTCCGTTTTGGATAAAACAAAAGCTTCTTTTTAATTAGTTTCATCAAGGTAAATGGAAAGCCATAATCCTCTCCCCCATATGTAATTGCTGGTCTGAGTATACATGCATTCAATCCTTTTTCAAGCACATATTTTTGAATAATAGCCTCACTTTTAATTTTGGTGAAGTGATAATAATTATCTTCTTGTTTGGGGCTCAAATTATTGGCAGGCAACTCAATTGGAATTGCTCCAAAGACGCCAACAGACGAGCAAAATATCATCTTTGACTGATGTTTCACAGCATGTAATACCAACTGCTCTGTAGCATACACATTTGCTTTCAAGTAATCTTCTTTAGTAAACTTTCTACCACCCCTTAGTGCTCCAATATGTAAGATATATTTAAAAGACTTTTTGAATAAGTATTCTCTAAGCCCTCGAGTATCAGTCAAATCAAGCTCAACAAACTCTATCTTATTAGCAAATTCTTGATATCTCTTTTTATCTGTATTGGGTCGTATTAAAGCTGTTATTTGATAATTTCCAACCAATAATCTGGCAACGCTTTTACCGATAAACCCCGTAATACCTGTGATTAATAGTGTTTCCAATTACTCTCCAAAGAAATCAAGCACTTTTTCCAAAAAGCTTTTCTTCTTGGGTATTGTTTTTTTCACCATGTAAAAGTGCGGGATTATCTCATTTTTAAGCATTCTCTCGGGGAACGTAGATGACAAAAGTGTAGCGATTTTGTCATCAAATTCATTGCGTATTACTTCAACTGCTTGAGGATAATCATAAACGCCTGAGCGACAGTGACAATCTGAACCCAAAAAGTGAGCCCATCCTCTATCTATCAGCTCAAAGGCAGCATTTTGTACTTGTTGTCCATACCCTCCTAAAATACTACCCGTATTGATTTGTAAATACACATCTCTTTGCAAAAAGTCATCAGCCCTACTGGGATCATTCTTAATCTCCATATAGCGCTCTGGATGTGCCAAGATAGGTCTCATGCCCTTTCGGTTCATTTGGTAAAGCAATTGATACAAATCTTCTGTAAAGCCATTTAAGTTATTTTCAACTAAGACATACTGTGAGTTATTTATAAAGAAATTTTCTTTAATAATATCATTGACTATGTTTTCTCCATTTAAATATACTTCAGCAGAATGATAAAATTCTACATCAGGGGCATGCACAGTCTTTAAGTCTATTATTTGTTTAAAGATAGCAGAGACCTTTTCTCTCGTACTATCATAAAAACCAGGCATATAGTGAGGTGTAAAGACAAGCTTTTTAACCCCTGAAGCCTGAACTAATTGTAAATAATTGATTGTAGTATTAATATCTTTTGATCCATCATCAAGACCGGGTAAAATATGGTTGTGAATATCAATCATAGTTTCTCCATCCATCTATTTTTGAACACTATGTATAGCATCAGCAATATCTTTAACAAGAGTATAGTTATCTAATTCTTCAAGTACTGTTCCAATTACTATAAAATCAGCTCCTGCATCAGCTTTTTCTTTTGCAGACTCAGCGGTTCTTATCCCTCCACCCACTATTAATGGGATATCCAGCTTATTTGCAACATATTTTATCATCTCATTGGGAATTGCTTCTTTAGCACCACTTCCCGCTTCCAAATAAATCATCTTCATACCCATATATTGACCTGCCAGAGCATGAATGAGAGCAATATCATTTTTCTTTCGTGGTATAGGTAAACTGTGGCTCATATACTGAACAGAAGAGAGATTGCCCGACTCAATCAAAATATAACCTGTTGGAATGCTCTCCAACCCTGTATGGTAAAGCTGAGGAGCACATCTCACTTGTTCTTCAATCAACACTTGAGGATTTCGACTACTTAGCATATTCAATAATAAAATAGCATCAGCATAACCGCTTACAAAGTTAAACAGTCCAGGAAAGATAATCACAGGTATCTTTACAGATTTCTTGATCTGCAAAATAGTC
Organism: Candidatus Cloacimonadota bacterium; assembly: GCA_029553545.1. GTDB lineage: Bacteria > Cloacimonadota > Cloacimonadia > Cloacimonadales > WRIO01 > JAGOCT01. The sequence goes on along the minus strand of JAKPKU010000001.1, from coordinate 54,945 downwards.
TCTTCATAATTATCTTCAATCATGATACTACCACCAATTAGAATTGCATCAGCATTGCATTTTTCGTATATCTCAGCAAGGCGAACATTGGTCAAAATATCATTTTTATCTGGATCAATAAGACAAAACAAACAAGGATGCTTTTTTCTCATTTCTAATAGCTTTAAATATATTTCTGTTTTCATATTATCCACCTAAATTCAGTCTAATAAATAAGATACAACATAAATTAACAATAGAATTAACATATCTATCTTCATCCATTTGTGAACAGTCTTTACGATAATCTTATTCTGCGAACGAAGTAATATTATTAAAAATAGAGCTAATGGCACTACCACAAGTATATTTAGCCATAAAAACTCAAAGGGATTGGTGATATTCATTCTGTAAAACACAAAGATAAAGACTAATAACAAAATAGCAGGAACAAAAAGTAACCACACTGTTTTCGCTTTACCAAGCATAATAGCGACAGTTTTAGCATTCTGGCTTTTATCGCCTTCATAGTCTTCAATGGTCTTTGTCCATTCTCTAATGAGCGTGTATAAAAAAGCTAATATCATAATAGGCAATACTTTTTTAATACTATTTGTTAATAATGCCCCATAGAGAAAAGTTGAAGCAGCTGTCCATGCTACGACCAAATTACCTATCAAACCTATCTTTTTAAAATATATAGCATAAAACAGTAATAGTAGTGCATTTATAGTAGCGATAAGCAAATGCCATACACTATCACTACTCAGGCTTAAAAGTAGCCCTATAGTCAATAAAATAAAGGTAATTATGCTTGCTTGTTTAATATTAAGCAGTCCTTGCGGTAAAACTCTTTGAGGTTGATTTATTTTATCAATTTCCAAATCAAAAATATCATTAACCACATACCCTGCTCCAGCTATTAATGTAGCAGACAAAGCTATTAAGAAGGTCTCTATTCTAATGTTTAGTCCACCTGAGTAATAGGTTCCAAATAGCACACAAATGAAACTAAAGATGCAGTTTAGTGGTCTAATAATACGTGTAGATTTTACAGCATTTAATATTTTATATCTTTCAATCGAGGTCATTATCTTATGGCAGTCTATCCTTTATCATTTTTACGAATTCTATTAATATATGATTATTAGGCAAGTTTTTAATCAATTTGCTTGAATCACTTATGAGTTTCTCAGCGGTTTGTCTTGCTTTATCAAGCCCTAATATAGAAGGGTATGTAGATTTGAAATTACGAGCATCTTCATAAGGCTCTTTACCAAGCATTTCAAAGTCACCAATATCATCCAAAATGTCGTCAATTATCTGATATGCAAGACCTAAATTCTGTGCATAATTCACCATATTATTTGTGGTATTCTCATCTGCATCTGCCATAACGCAAGCAAGATGAGAAGCCGCTTCAAGTAATGCTCCTGTCTTTTTTAAGTGTACATATTTGATAACAGTAATAGGGATATTTTGTTTGGATGATGAGATAATATCTACTGTTTGCCCGCCTATCATCCCTTGAGTAGACACTAAATTGCACAAGACTCTAATACAGTGTACAGCTTTTCGTGGATCTTCCAGTTTGGTAATCATTTCAAAAGCTTTTGTCAATAGAGCATCACCAGCCAAGATAGCAGTCGCAGAACCAAACTTGACATGACATGACTCCTTACCTCTTCGCTCATCAGAATTATCAACTGAAGGCAAATCATCATGAATCAAAGACGCTGTATGCACCATTTCAAGAGCTGCTGCGATTAATGATGCTTGTTCCATTTGATGTTCAGTTGCTTTTTTTACCAGCATCTCATAAGTTGCATAAAATAGAATAGGTCTTAATCTCTTGCCTCCACTAAATACAGAGTATCTCATGGCTGCATACAAATCCTTGGGCTCTTCTGTTTCTGGGGTTAAATACTGATCAAGCACTCTATCCAGCATCTTAGCTCGATCATCAAAGTATTTTGGTAGTATCATGTTGACTCCTATTCTATAGTTTAAATATTCTTTTATAAATCTAAGAATAATAAATATGATTATATTGTCAATAAAAAACTGTATCTTATCAAAAATAGTTTGATAAATCAAAAATAAAAGACTAATAATTAGTAACAAATCGAATATATCTATTAATAATGATGGCAGTCTATCTTTGTTCAAAAAACTTCAAATACCTCACCTGCGACTTATCTTTATGACTTAAAAAAACAATAATAAGACACATTGTTTTTCTCTCTCATAAAATTCATAATAAACCTCCTTTGCATTCCCTTTAGATTCCTTTTAAATTACCTTTCATTCTCCAAGATAGCAAGGGGAATGTAAGGGGATTCATATAGACATATATTTGAAAAATAGACATATACACTTATTAATAGAAAATTAGTGAAATGAGAGAAAATCTGGGTTAATTAAAGGGAATTTTGTAAGTTTTTGAGATGATATAAAAGTAGAAAAAAAGTAATTTTCAAGCTCTCTTTTTTATAAATTGTTTTGTGTACGGTTCAATTTTCCATTCATTGATCGTAAAATATCACGATGATTATTATGGTTTTATATTATAAAAAATCGCTGTTCATTACATGCAAAACACTATTTTTCTTCTTTTCTCTTAAAAGGTTCTGTATTTTTTCCTATCATAGATTAGTTTTTTGGTATCAATCACCTGCATTATAAAAGAGTCGAACATGCACTATTTGAAAGAATAAAAAAATTTATGCTATTATTTAAAAAAGATCTTGCATTATTTTGAATGTTTATTAAATTGGTAATAAATATGGAAAGTGGAGGAAGTTATGAACGTAAATATTTCAAGAATCAAAAACATTACTCTTATGTTGGTTATTATGTTATCTGTAAGTTTAATGTTTGCACAAACAAGTTTTACACAATGGGATTTCGAAGCAAGCAATCTTAACCCAGCAAGCGGAACAGGCACTCTTACAACATTAGGTGGAATCTCTTATGAGTTTATCACAGGTTTTACAGGAACAGGTACAGGCGGCTTAGCGCTTCAAACAACAGGTTACCCTGCTCAAGGTACTGGCAATAAAACAGCAGGAATTCAAGCAATGGTCTCGACTGTTGGTAAAGAAAACATTGAAATCACCTGGCATCAAAGAAATAGCAACACTGCATCAAGTCGTATGTGTGTACAATATACTTTGGATGGTGTAAATTGGAACGATTTTATCGCAAATTCAACAAATGCATTCAACACTAATACTGTCACAAATAACGATTCAGGTTTCGATAATGGCTTATATATCATAGATGCAGGTGCGACTTGGTTTTATCGCAAAGCAAGTTTTGCATCAATTCCAGAAGCAAATAATAACCCTAACTTTGGAATTAAAATTGTATCTTCATTTGAATTTGGCACAAATGCTTATGGTCCTGCAAACCCAACTGGTTCATATGCAACTGGCGGAACTTATCGCTATGACAACTTAACTTTTGCAAGTACAGCTGGTACAGTAGTTTTAACTCCTTCTTTTGATCCTGCAGGTGGAGTATATGGCTCAACTATAAATGTTAGTATTTTTTGTCCAACAGAAGGCGCTTTAATTTACTATACAACTAATGGTGACGAGCCAAGCCAGTCCTCAACATTGTATCAAAACCCAATCAATTTATCACAAACAACAACATTGAAAGCTAAAGCATTTAAAGATGGCTACACACCAAGCAATACAGTTAGCGCCACATATTCATTTACTGCTTCTGTTGCGAACTTGAGCGAGTTGAAACAACAAAATGCGGATGGAACAACAATTTATACTGTAATAGGTGAAGTATATGTTAGCTACACACAAAGCTTTAGAAATCAAATATTTGTACAAGATGCCAATGCTGGTTTATTAATTGACGACTATTCAAATGTAATCACAACTAATTTCAACATTGGAGACGGTATCACTGGTTTATCAGGTAAAATAGAAGAATTTAATGGCATGTTGCAATTCGTTCCTGTTGCGAATATAACTGCACCAAGCTCAACAAATAATCCAATTACCGCTGTACCTGTTACAATACAAGAATTAAATGCAAACTTCGATACATATGAATCTCGACTTGTAGCTATCAGTGGTCTATCTTTTGTAAATGCATCAGGAGAGTTTGCAACTGGCACATCTTATGTAATAACTGATGGAACAGGTAATGCAAACTTCCGTACATCTTTTTATGATGCAGACTATATCGATACAGCAATTCCAACAGGAACAATAACAATGGCATGTATCCCACATGAAAGAGTAGATGGCAGATTTGTTGGAAGTCGTATGTTGTCTGACTTTGCATGGGTTGCTACAGAAACAGAAGTAATCAGCAAAACAAAGATGCTTCAGGGCAATTATCCAAACCCATTAAATCCAAACACAACAATTGCTTTCCAAATCAGCAAAGCAAATAATGTTAATATCGCTGTTTTCAATTCAAAAGGACAAAAAGTAAGAACATTAATCAACGAATACGTAGCAGCAGGTAATCATACAGTAAATTGGAATGGTAAAGATGATAATAATAATAATATGCCTTCTGGTATTTATTTTTATAGGTTACAATCAGATAATCATTCTGAAGTTAGAAAAGCTATCTTAATGAAATAAAATATTTTAAATGATTACGCCCCTTTGTTTTTCAGAGGGGCGTTTTTATTTATTGACAAAAAAAGACGATTATGTATATTAAACATAAGCATATTAAATAGGAGGAGTAAAAATGAATTTGCAAGGTAAAGTCGTCATAGCACAAGGTGGAGGACCAACTGCAGTGATTAATCAATCTCTGGTAGGTGCAATATTAGAATCAAAAAAGTTTTCACAGATAACCAAGATATACGGTGCAGTAGGCGGAATCAGAGGCATCATTAATGAAGATTTTCTCGATTTATCACAAGAAACTACACATAACCTTGAGCAAGTTGCTATTAGTGCATCATCTGCTTTGTTATCTACACGAGATAAACCTGATGATGATTATTGTACAGAAGCATTTCATGTGATGAAAGCACATGATGTTAGATACTTTTTCTATATTGGTGGCAATGATTCATCGGACACTGTTAGAATTATAAACGAAAAGGCTATTCAGGAGAATTATGACTTTAGAGCAATTCATATCCCAAAAACCATTGATAATGACCTTGTTTTAAATGATCATACTCCAGGGTTTGGCTCTGCAGCACGATTTGTAGCTGAAGCTTTCATTGGTGCCAATCTCGACAATAGATCATTACCTGGCGTTTATATTGGCATAGTAATGGGTAGACATGCAGGCTTTTTAACTGCAGCCTCTGCAATGGCAAAGAAGTTCCCTGATGACGGTCCACACTTAATCTATTTACCTGAAAGGGTCTTTGATAAAGAGCAGTTTTTGCAAGATGTAAAAAACACCTATGATAAGTATGGACGCTGTGTAATCGCTGTTTCTGAAGGTATTACAGATAAAAATGGAACCCCTATTATAAGCACTTTAAGCGAGACAGTTGAAAAAGATGCACATGGCAATGTCCAATTGTCAGGGACAGGCGCGCTGGGTGATTTATTGTCAGATTATATAAAGAAAAACCTCAAGATTAGCAGGGTTCGTTCTGATACTTTTGGTTACCTACAACGCTCCTTCATGCCTTGCGTGTCTGATATTGACCAAATTGAAGCAAGAGAAGTTGGTGAAAAAGCAGCACACTTTGCAATCTGGCACAATATCAACTGCTCAATCACAATTCAGAGAGTTGGCAATTATGCTGTCGAGTATAAACCCGTACCTTTGAAAGAAATAGCTGCAAAGACACGGTTAATGCCTGATGAATATATCAATAGCAATGGAAACTATATAACAAATGACTTTATATCTTATTGTGCCCCTCTGATTGGTTCAGACTTTGCACAGCCAGCGAGAATCAGAGCACCAAAGGTGGATAGAATAGTTAAAAAGTAAAATAAGATTTATATTAAAAAAGCCACCCAGTCAAGAGTGGCTTTTTTTTTATTAAAGTGAGTTTTTATCTTTCAGTTGTTTGTACTGTCTTTGCATATTCAAACATCTTGTCAAGAGTTGGGTATTTATCGAAAATAGATATCGCATCCATTAGCTGTCTATCAATTGCCAATCCAGCTTTGTAACCAGCAATTTCGCCAAACTTCTTGTCAATAATACTGCTTGTTAAAGAATTTCTTATGAAAGCATAGGAGCTATCTAATGTGCTGGATTCATATTTCAGACCTTTGTTTTTGCCAAAGCTGAGGAAGTCTTGAATTAGTGCATCACTTGCCACAAAATCTTCAGTAATACTTTGCTTATTTTTTGTATAGTAGTCGATTGAGTATTCAAAGAAGAGATTTAGTCTTCGTATTTCCATTTCAAGCTCTGTAAGTTTGTCTTGCTCAATTTCAATGTCTGGAGTGATTCCACCGCCACCATAAACTGTTCTTCCATTTACTGTCTTATAAATGTGTTCATTAATATCTTTTTCTATCATTTTCTTTTCATCTGCAGTTACTTCTTTTCCTTTAAGGATCTTATCATTTATGTCTTTATGTATGCAGCGTCCAGATTTAATATAATACTTCGAGATTGTAATTTTGATACCATATCCTTCAGATAGTGGGAAAAGCTGTTGAACAGAGCCTTTTCCAAATGTGGTTTTACCAACAACTAAGCCTTTGTCCCAATCTTGTAAAGAGCCTGCAAATATTTCAGATGCGCTTGCGCTGGCTTCATTTACTAAAACTATTACAGGATATCCAGTTCTCATTCTATTAAAACGAGTATTATAGTTTTGATTATAATAATCAAGCCTTCCTTTTGTTGAAACAACGAGTTTATTAGGTCCAATAAATTCATTAACAGTATCTACCGCTTCGTTAAGTAAACCACCAGGGTTAAATCTAAGGTCTATAAGCAGTCCTCTTATTCCTTCTTTTTCGAGATTGTCAATGCTTTGTCTAAGTTCTTGAGTAGTGTTTGCATTAAATTGTCTAATACGTACATAGCCTATTCCATTATCAAGTTTAAATGCATATGGAATACTTTTAATCTTAATAATATCTCTAATAATCTCAAAGTCTAAAGGGTTATTTACACCAGGTCTTGAAATAGTAATGACTACTTTTGTGCCTTTATCGCCTCGCATCTTTTTTATAACATCATCTGTTGAAATGCCAACAACATTTGCACCATCTACTTTTACTATTTTATCACCAGCAATAATGCCCATTTTATAAGCTGGAGTACCTTCTATTGGTGAGACAACAGTAATGTAATCTCCCTGTTTATCGATTGTTATACCCAAGCCACCAAATTCGCCTTTTGTACTTGTTTGGAAATCTTCAAAGTCTTCTGGCTTCATAAAATTTGTATGCGGGTCAACATCATTAAGCATGCCATTTACAGCGTATTCAAAGAGATCTTGAATTTTGAGCTCTTCAACATAGTTTTGCTTTACCATATACATGGTATCTCTGAACAATTTCAAGTATTTATATAAATCATCTGTATCGCTATGGTTTTGTGCATGACCTATAGAGTAATTGAAAATAAGTGTGCCTGCAAATATCCATATAATTAAAATTGAGTAGAATATTATTTTATTCTTTCTTAGAATCTTCATCTTTGACCTTCTTTCATCTTCCATAAAGTTGTCTCCTTTATTTCATTAAAAACATCACATACACTATTTTGTCCATTTATACTAACGAACCTGGTAGGGTTGTCAAGAATTATTCTATTAAAGCCTTCTTTCACTTTATCATGAAAGCTTCTCGGTTCATATTCAAGCCTATCTGGTTTTTTATCCTTAATCCTTCTAAAGCTCTCGTCAATTGTAATATCTAAAAAGAATGTAAGATCGGGTATAAGACCAAAGCTCGCATAACTATTAATTGTCTTAATCGTGCTTATTTCAATACCCCTTGCATAGCCTTGATAAGCCAAAGTTGAATCAAAATAACGATCACATAACACTATTGAGCCACTCTCAAGAGCAGGGATAATTAATTCTCCTGTGTGTTGAGACCGCGATGCCATATATAATAAAATTTCAGTCTCTTTGTTCATTTTAGAATTCTGACAGTCCAACAGAAGCTCGCGTATTTTTTCACTAATATCAGTACCGCCTGGCTCACGTGTGAGAGTAACATTGTAGCCATTTTCAACTAAATAATCAAACAATAGTTTTGCTTGTGTTGATTTACCACATCCTTCGATTCCTTCAAATGTTATAAAAAAACCTTTCATTTGTTCTCCAAATCTTTATTAAAGCTAAATAGCCTTAAATAATGGTATCTTTCTGATATAATTCATCATTTCTTTCTTGGAAGTCAGTTACAAAATGCAAACCACGACTTTCTTTCCTTTGTAAAGCTGATTTGATGATTAAGTTTGCAATAATAGCAAGGTTTCTGGTTTCGATAACTTCTTTTCTAATATTATTGTGATGATAGAAATTATCTATCTCTTGGTAGATTGAGTTTAGCCGCGTTTGCGCATACTTGAGCAGCCTTCGACTTCTTGTAATACCAACATAATTCTGCATAGTATGCTTGACAACTTCTCTATTGTGCGAGATTACAACCCAGTCATTTTCATTAAAGACTCCAACTTCCCTCCACTCTGGTATTTGTGGAAACTCTACTTCTTCTAAATTAGATGGATGGTTTCCTGCTCGCTTCGCTACGACTAAAGCTTCCAAGAGTGAATTAGAGGCTAATCTGTTTGCTCCATGTAATCCTGTACACGCAACTTCACCTGCTGCAAATAAGTTAGCAATATCTGTTTCACCATTTATTGTTGTTAAAATACCGCCACAGAAATAATGTGCTGCTGGTGCAACAGGAATATAATCTTTAGTAAAATCAATCCCTCTTTTTAAGCATTTTTTATCAATATAGGGGAAATGTGTTTTAAGTTTTTTATGATCGACTTGTGTTGCATCGAGGTAAACATACTTTTCATCACGCTTTTTTAACTCAAAATCAATAGCTCTTGAGACTATGTCACGTGGTGCTAATGAGCCCATAGCATGATAGTTTTCCATAAATGTTTTTCCATTTTGCAATCTTAAAATAGCTCCTTCACCTCTCAGTGCTTCGGTAATTAAGAAAGTATGTCCATCTGGTGAATAAAATGCTGTAGGATGAAATTGAATAAACTCCATATTAGCTACACGGGCTCCTGCCAGTCTTGCCATAGCAATTCCATCTCCTGTTGCAACATCTGGATTAGTGCTTTGCAAATAGACCTGTGCAGCACCGCCTGTAGCTAACATTGTTTTTTTGCTCACAAAGGTTTTAATTTTATTATCATTTATATCTAAAATATAAGCTCCCCAACATGCTATACGAGGAATGAAACCATCTGTTTGCGGAATATGGTGTTGGGTAATGAGATCGACAGCTATGTGGTTTTCAAAAACATCAATTTGCGGGTTCTGTTTACAGCTGTGAATAAGAGCTTGCATAATCTCATGCCCAGTAGAATCTGCAGCATAAGCGACACGTTGCTTTGAGTGTCCTCCCTCTTTTGTGAGAGATAGATTCTCTATAGACCTATCTAAAAGTGGGTTTTTTACTGTAAAGAGAGTGCCTTTTTGTAGTAAATATTCAATTGCTTCAGGTCCTTCTTTTACAATAATCTCAATTATTTTCTTCTTTCCCAACATAGCACCTGCTATAAATGTATCTTCTACATGAGAATGAAAGCTATCATGGTCATCGATTACAGCAGCTATTCCACCTTGTGCATAGTCTGAATTGCAATCGAAAAGTTCTTTCTTTGTTATGACTGCTACTTTGCCAAGTCGTGAGACCTCTAAAGCGTATACTAAGCCTGCAATTCCAGACCCTAAAACTAAGAAATCATATTGGTACATGTTACCTCCTGACCCTTATTATATATGATTATTAATTGATAAACACATTATTAATGCATCACCAGTGGGGTTTTGATAATACCCTTTTCTAATGTACAGCGGCTTAAACCCCATTTTCTGGTATAAGCTTAATGCGGGAGTATTTGTTGTTCTTACTTCCAAAAAGAAGTTTTTTATATGCTTTTTCATTTCGATAATATTGCTTAATAAATAGTATCCGAAGCCCTTATGTCTATACTCTTTTTTTATAGCAATATTTGAAATATTAAATTCATCGACTGTTTCATAACCAAATAAAAAGCCAATAATATCTTTATTGTCATTTATGGTTAAAGCAAAAGCCTCATCATGTATAAAAGATATTTTAAATCCATCTACACCCCAAGTGTCTTGTTCTAAATCCATTTCTATGGCGAGAGCTTGGTCAAAATCTTCTTCAGTCATTTTTTTAATATTACATTCCATTAATATACTAATACCTGCCCTTTGCGTAGATTTACAACTTCTTTGCCTTTGATTTTTTTTATCTTTAAATTATTCTTTGACATTAGGTGTTGAATACTAACTCCAAGTTTTTTTGAGATTTTGTATAGATTATCTCCATCTTTAACAGTGTAGCTTGAAGTTGATGATTTTGAAGTAGTCCCATTTGAGCCGGTAACTAATAGGTTTTTGCCAGCATTTAATCTATCAGATTTCATATTATTCAATGACTTTAAGTGATTTACTGTAGTTCCATATTTTTTGGCAATACTATTTAAGGTCTCACCTGATCGAACTTTGTGATACTTACTTACTGTCGTTGTTGGTGCGGCAAACGTCTTTTCTGCTTTGGCAAGGAGCATAGTATCAGCAATAGCATCAATAGGTACGAGTATTTGGTATTGTCCAGGTGGTAGAAGTATTTCATTTATCTTTGAGTACTTGCCCTGATTACGTTTATTAATCTTAATCCAAGGATTTAATTCCCAAACTGTTGAGAGGTTTGTCCCTTGAGCAATAGCCCATTCATTGAGATTATGATGCCCTTTTAACTCTATATCAACAAGCTTGGCTTGATCAAGTAAGTATGAATCTCTTGTAAATCTTTTTCCAAAGAGCTGTTCTTCGTTTTCAAATATCATTTTTATCGCAATTGCTCGCCAGATATAGTTATTTGTCTCATCATGACGCATAATTAAAGAGAAAAAGCTCTGTGCTCCTTGCTCATTAATTGCTTTGTAAATGTTTCCCATTCCAGCATTGTAGCTTGCCATAGCCAAGAGCCAGTCGTCAATATCTCTTTTTTGTAAATTATTATACCCATCCATCAGGTACTTACAAGCTGCGTCTGTTGATTTAAACACATTTCTTCTCTCATCAATATAATCATTAATATTCAAGTTAAAAAGCTTTGCTGTACCTGGCATAAATTGCCAAATACCAGCAGCCCCAACGGAAGAGAACGCCATATAACTTAGATTACTTTCTGCAACTGCTAAATATTTAGCATCATCAGGAACGCCATGTTCTTGGAAATACGATTCAAATATTGGGAAATAACAAGAGCTTCTGGCAAGAAAAACAGGGGCTCTTTTTAGTTCATATTCAAAAATTGTCTGTAATTTGTTTCTCATTCGCTCATTCTTCAGATCAAATGATACGCCTGCAAACTCATAGGATTCTGGCAGCACAAAGTCTTTGCCTGTATTGTAATCATTTTCAAAGCCACCCTGTTGCAAAGAATCAAGCTGACAGTAAATGTCGTCTATGATAGACTGTAATTCAAAAATTGTCAGAGACTGCTTTTCGATTATCTGATATAGAGAATCTACATTAATCAAGGCATCTATATCTGAGTCTGTATTAGTGTTTTTCTTTTTAGAGTTTTGAAATATGAAAGCATTTAAAACAGAAAAAAGAAAGATGAACAGCACTAACATCATTACATATTTTTTCATTAAAATAATACTCCTATAATACACTGTAAAGGATATAAATAACGGGAACAGCTATCATAAAGCTATCAAACCTATCTAAAATACCTCCATGTCCTGGTATTAGGTTTGAGCTATCTTTTACCCCACAGTCACGCTTGAGCAGTGATTCAAATAGGTCTCCAAACTGCCCAATTGTACCTATAACAATACCCATGAGAAGAGCCCAAAATAGGCTTATTTTGTTTGGAACAATGAAATGAGCAATTATAGCAAACAAAACAGCAAAGACAAAACCACCAATAAATCCTTCAATTGACTTTTTGGGGCTAACATTAAAGATATTACGATGTCTACCTAACCATACTCCAATAAAGTAAGCAAATGTATCTGTTATCCAAATGAGGATTGCTATGAATGGTAGCAAGTAATTACCGTTTTTTAAGCCATGAAGGCGATATACAAAGCCCAGGCTTACCCCGCAGTAAACCATTATCATTAAAGAAGAGCTTACTCTATAGATGGCATTTTCTATTCTATTTCTAAATATTTCTTCTGCACCAAATAAAGCTAATGCAAAAAACAATAAGTAGAGCGAGTATTCCAAGTCATATTTTGCAGACATATAGCACATTAGTGCAGTGAAAGGTATAACTGAAGCCATAAGATAGAGTGACTTATTTTTTAACATTTTAGACAACTCATAAGAGCTAATTAAGCTCAAAAGAATAAGAAATATGATTAGTGGAATCTGACCGTAATAATAGATAAATAACAATAGTGGTATAGCTATGACTGATATTAAAACCCTCTTTATTAGCTCAATCATTTTGTCCCTCCATAACGTCTCTGTCTTTTTTGATAATCCAAAATTGCCTCGATAAATTCGCTTTTACGAAAATCAGGCCAAAGCGTGTCTGTAAAATAAAACTCTGCATAAGCAGATTGCCATATTAAGAAATTTGATAGTCTTTTTTCTCCACTCGTACGAATAATCAGATCAGGATCTGGCATGTTTGCAGTATAAAGTTCTTGTGAAATAGTCTCTTCATTGATTTGATTAATGGTTAATGTATTATTCTGGATCTTTGTTGCAATGCTTCTAATACCTTCAATCAATTCCAGCCTACCCCCATAATTAAAAGCGATATTAAAGTTTAAACCATTGTTATTATATGTTTTTTGACATTCTTTATTAATTTTACTTTGATATTCTTTTGATAGACCGATATCTGTACCCAAAAATCTGACGACAATGTTTTGTTTACTCATAGAGTCAATTTCATTAATTAATGAATCTAATATAAGTTTTAATAGCCCTTTTACCTCATCATCAGGTCTTGTCCAATTCTCTGTTGAAAAGGCATAAATTGTCAAGTATTTTAGACCAATTTCTACAGAGGCTTCTACTAATGCTCTGACAGATTCTACCCCGTTTTTATGTCCCCACAGACGTCCTGCACCCTGTTTCTTTGCCCATCTACCATTACCGTCCATAATAACACCAATATGATCGGGTAAATTCTTATCAAGTTGTTTTATTAAATCTTTATAATTCATAACTGCAATCCATCTATTTATCTGCATTCCACTTTAAAAAAGCATTAATAAATTCATCTATTTCCCCATCCATTACGGGGCTAATATTTCCTGTTTCATAGTTGGTTCTATGATCTTTGACCATTTGATATGGAGCAAAGACATAAGAGCGAATTTGATTACCCCAGCCAATCTCAGTCTTGGATGACTCAGTTTTCTGTCTTTCTTTTTCTCTTTCTTGTTCATAAAGTTGAAAGAGTCTTGATTTAAGCATTTGCATTGCTTTTTCTCTGTTTTGTATTTGTGAACGTTCATTTTGGCACTGAACAATAATATTGGTTGGTATATGTGTTATTCTGACAGCAGAATCTGTTGTGTTTACGTGTTGTCCACCTGCACCGCTTGCGCGATATGTGTCCACCTTAAGATCTGAAGGATTTATTTCAACTTCAATATCGTCATCTATCATAGGATAAACATAGATAGAAGTGAAAGATGTTTGCCTTTTACCTTGTGCATTGAAAGGGGAAATCCTGACCAAACGATGAACTCCTGCTTCGCCCTTTAAATACCCATAAGCAAACTCGCCAGTAATCTCAACAGTTGCACTCTTTACCCCTGCCTCATCACCTGCCTGAAAGTCAACGATATTAAACCCATATTTTGACCTTTCTGCCCAGCGTTTAAACATTCTCAAAAGCATTTCTGCCCAGTCCTGTGATTCAGTACCGCCAGCGCCTGGATGAATTGTTAAAATGGCATTATTCATATCGTATTTTCCATTTAATAAGAGCTTTACTTCAAGCTTCTCGACAAATTCAACTGCATCATGCAAGAAGCTTACTGCTTCATTAAATAGCTCATTATTCCACTCATCTTGTAAGATATCCACATATGTGGTCAACTCTTCTGCAATGGAATATAGTTTTTTATTATCTTCAAGATCATCTTTTAAAATAGATACTTGTTGAGTAACTCTTTTCGCATTAGATTGATTATTCCAAAAGTCGGCACTATGCATTTGGCTTTCAAGGGCTTCCAGCTCTTTAGCAAGTTTATCTTTGTCAAAGAAAACTCCACAGGTCTTTTATTCTATCTAATATATCTTCATATGTTTTTATATAGTCTTGTAAATCCATTTATCCTCCATAATTATAGTTTCCAAGGTAATAGGTAGTCTTTAACTTCTTCATTAAAATACCTGTCGGTCATTGTTGCAATGAAGTCGCGCACTTTTTCTGCTTCAGAGTATGATTCCAAATAATCACTATTCTTATACGAAAGAAAGTGTTTGAATATTTTTGATTCTGTGTCATTGTTGGCAATATCTTCTAAGTACTTCTCAAACAGGATTTCCATACTTCTTTTGATAATTCTGTTTGCTTTTTTTATCTCTTCATTTAGATATATTCTTTGGTAATTAAACTGTTTCAACTTAAATAAGTAGTCAGATGTTTCAGCATCAAAACTTATGTAAGGTTTCTCATAACTATTTAAAATAACACTTTTAACAAGCGTATCAATTATCTTGCTATTATTATCTCCTAAATACGTGGCACAATCACTTGGTAATTCATTTCTTTTCAAAATATTAAGCCTAATTGCATCTTCGATATCTTGTCCAATATATGCTATTGTATCAGTCACTCGAACAACGCAAGCTTCCATTGTTGCTGGCATAGTATGACACTTTTCTCCAGCAGTTTTTTTCAGAATATAGTCAGTAATATCTTCTTGAGTTTTATTTAAATGGGGTTGTAATTGTGTATTGTGAACTTCGCCATCATGTGATATAATACCATCTCTGGTCTGAAAAGTCAGATTTAAACCGTGCCCTCTACGCGAGATATGATCGACTATATGAAGACTTTCAACATTATGATGAAATTGCCCAATGCCGTGTGATTCGCATAGCTGGCTAAGTGCACGCTCACCATCATGCCCAAAAGGAGAATGCCCTAAATCATGCCCAAGTGCTATAGCTTCTGTGAGCTCAAGATTAAGCCCCAAGGCTTTACTTATTGTTCTGGATATTTGCGAAACATATGTCGTATGAAGATTTCTATTTGTCATTTCTTCATCGATAAAATTAGAAAATGAAAAGACCTGTGTTTTGCCATGATATCTACGATAAGCCCCACTGTATAAGATTCTATCACGGTCAACGGCAAACGGCGTGCGCAAGTGTTGTTTTTCTTCAGGATATGTGCGCCAAGCATTTTCGTCTCTAAAAGCATAGTCAGAATAATTATAGCGACTATTATTTATTATTTCGTAGATATCTTTCAATCTTGATTGGTCAAACATTTGCAACTTTTCTTTCTGAGAGACTCTTTATCTTTCGATAATATAAGAATTGCGGTGGGAATCCTTCACTCTCTTTTAGTTCATCAAAATAGGTTGTAAAGTGATCTTCAGGAAAGATATATTGGCTATCATTCTCAAAGATAGGTTCAAAGTCGTCACGTTCTTGAAAGTGCTTTATTATCCAATTAGCATAATCAGTATGGTCGGTTGACAGTTTCAAAAAGCCATTATCTTTAAGTAAATATGATAAGCTGTTTATAAAATCATGCTGAATTAATCGACGGCTATGGTGTTTTCTTTTGGGCCAAGGATCGGGGTGAAATATTATAATTTCACTAATTGTTTGAGGCTTAACCCACTTGTTGATGTTTTCATCGATAAAAAGATTCAATAACCTTACATTCTTATTGATTTTTATATCAAGCTTTTTTACTGTATTCATTATGCGTTTTGACTTTACTTCCACTCCAATATAGTTAATATTTTTATGAAAAAATGACTGTAATTGCAACAATTCACCCTTTCCGCTACCTATTTCAATGTGTATAGGGTTATTATTGTTAAAGATTTTTTCAAAGTTTAGTACCTCATTATCTTTTTTCTCAATTACAAAATACTCTATTTTTTCATTTATTTCCATAATAATTCCTTTTATAACCCATTTCTTGTATTAATCAAAATATGTCAAACAAAAAGTAAAAAGAACGATCTTTTTTTTGAATATTAGTCTAAAGAATGATAACAAACTTATTAGAAAAGGCTGTAGCATTATCTCCATACGATTAATTAAACTATCATTATTAATAAAAAACTATAGGTTACAAGACTGATCTTTCCCAACTCTTAAAAATCAGCAATTGATCTTCTTTATATTCCCTTTAGATTCCTATAAAACTACCTTTCATTCTCCAAGATAGCAAGGGGAATGTAAAGGGAATGTCATAGACATATTATTGTTAAATAATCATATACAATATTCATCTAAAAAATTAGTAAAAAGAAAGAAAAAACAGGAATCAACTTTATTTTAGTTAAGTATTATTTGAATACTGCAATTTTTTCTTGACTTAAAAGTGGTTCGTATAAGCTTAGTAAAAAACTATTAGGATATGCTATGATAAAAAAAAGAAATATACAGATTCTTAAAAACATTGCAACACGGACCCCCAGCTTTACCATGAATAATATACTACTTACTTATCACTGTACACAAAGATGCTTGCAGTGTAATATTCCTTTTATGAAGTCTGAGATACCATTTATGACCGAAGATGTTTTTAATACTGTGATTGATCGTTTGGATAACTCTGGAGCGCAAGGAATTACTCTATCTGGTGGGGAGCCAATGCTTCATCCACAACTTGACGACTTTGCTAAGTACGCCAAGAGTAAACAATTTAAAAGGGTACATTTGCTATCAACTCTATATGGACCAGAAGAATTAGTCGATAAAACTATCGAAACTGTGTTTAGACACAAGCTCTCCATTTCATGTTCGTTCGATGGCTTTGGCAGCACTGTTGATGAAATCAGGCAAGCAGAAAATGTCTCGGATACTGTTCAGAAGAATATGCAAAAAATAATTGATGAAAACAAAAGGATCTCTAATCCTATTAAAACATCAGTAAACATCGTTATTTCTCAAAAGAATCTTGCACAAATACCTGATATTCTTGACTATATTGAATCTATCGGTTGGAACTTCAATATCGATATCTATCGCTTTACTTCAAAGGCACACCGTGAAAATGATGACATGAAAGTTACTGAGAATGAGATGCTGAGTAAAATCATCAAAAGAATCATCAAGTCACCCTATCTGAAAACGCCAATCTGGCTGTACAAAGGATATGAAGACTATCTTAATAATAATTATAAAAAGATCTGCCCTTACATCAACTCCCCTGTTTTAGGGAGCAAGTTCTTTATCCAACCCAATGGCGATGTGAAAGTATGCATCGGTGACCCCATTGGCAACTTAGCAAAGCAGACAGCCAAAGAGATATTCAGCAGCCAGGCATGGAAAGAGAGAAAACAAGAGATAAAAGAATGTAGGGGTTGCTGGAACACTTGTTACACACCAGGCGCCTCAATTTGGAAATATCTTGATCTGGATACCATAAAACAAATGACCAGAATTAAGCCCTACTAACAGCTTATTATCACTATTATTACTATAGCAAAACTCCTACAATAGGCACTAAAACAGTCAAAACAACACCACTGATAAAGCCGATAATAGCATATTCTGAACCAGCACTCTTTTTGATAAAGGGCAAGGTCGTATCCATTGCTGTAGCACCCCCTGTACCGATAGGTGCAAGATTGCCAAAAGCCTTGACCAAGAGAGGTGCAAACATCATAGTTAGCAATTCTCTTAATAGATTTGATAAGAGTGCTATGACTCCGACAACCTCTCCAAACTTCTGGCTACATACCATTGCTGATAGGCTGTAATATCCCATCCCTGAGCATATTGTAATAGCCTGTCTAATATCAATTTTATTGATAATCAAGCCTATAATTAACCCCATCAACATTGATCCCAACATAGCAGTCAGAGGTATGAGAATAGCAAAAGCATGGTATCTCTTTATTAATGCGATGATATTTATCTTCCCTATCCCAATACCTATGAAGAATACGAGCAAATAAAGAGAAATATCAGCAGCAAAACTGCTCCAAGTACATTTATCGCCCAACCATAATATAGTCACAAAAAACCCTATTAAAAAGCTCAATAAAGGCAGTATCATCTCAAGTGTCATGTTCTTTTCTTTCGCAGTACTTTGAGATTGATCTTCGACGCTAATATTATGTTGTTGGACCTGTTCGCTTGGATTAGCATTACTCTTTAATTCAAGGTGCGACCATAGTATTTTTTTGTTTTTTGTTAAATATTTATTCAGTGGGATTAGTGCAAGCACACTTCCAAGCATACCAGCTAAGCAGAGGATAATCGACTCAGCACCAAGCTCTTTGAAGTTTGTAAAAAGATCTTTTTTATGAGCGGTTGACATACCTAAAAAGAAAAGTAAAAAATAAACAGAGATAGAAGCAAAGATATTTGATATGAAAAAGATAAAATTCACTCTTTTTAAAACTGTGCCTATCGCTAAACCACCGAGTATTGCTAAAAAAATATATAACAATTAATCACTCACTTATTAGTCTTTTATCTTCCAAATAGTACCTTGAGGTGTATCTTGGAGCTCAATACCCAGCTCTAATAAGTCTTTTCTAATCTTGTCTGAGAGTGCATAGTTTTTCTCTTTTTTTGCATCTAATCTATAAGAAATGAGTAATTCGATTAACTTCTCAGCATGTTGGTCAACAGAGGTCTCCAGGGTCTTTTCAAGATTTGAGAAAAAGCCTAAAACCTTACCTAATTCTAAAAGAGTGACTGCAGCAGCTTGCCTAACTTCTATTGAATTCTTCTTTGCTTTAGCTTCTTTAGCAAGGTCAAATAGCGATGCCAAAGCTTTTGCTGTATTGAAGTCGTCATCCATAGCTTCCTTAAAGGCTTCTACAGTGCTAATAAATGCAGATTTATCAATTGAATCAAGCTCTAAGTTTAAGATATCGACTTCTTTGAATACAGAGTAAAAGTTTGCTAAAGCTTTTTTGGATTCAATAATAATGTCTTCATTAAAGTCAATAGGGCTGCGGTAATGCTTTGACAAAAAGAAAAACCTAATTACTTCTGGGTCATATTTTTTCATTATATCACGTGTGGTAAAGAAGTTATTCAAGCTTTTGGACATTTTATTGCCGTCAATATTCAAGAAGCCATTATGCATCCAATAATTTGCTAAAGGCCTGCCATCAAGTGCATAGGCTTGTGCCAGCTCATTTTCATGGTGTGGGAATACTAAATCCACCCCTCCCCCATGTATATCAAAGGTTTGTCCAAGCATCTTGCGTGACATCACGACGCACTCAGTATGCCAACCAGGTCTTCCCTCACCCCAGGGGCTATCCCATTTAGGCTCACCCTCTTTAGCTTTTTTCCAAAGGGTAAAGTCTGCAGGGTTTTTCTTTTGGGTATTAGCTTCAACACGTGCTCCAGCCTGTAAATCTTCAAGGTTCTTGCCTGACAATTTTCCATAAGTAGGTATAGATTCAACAGCAAAATAGACGTCACCATTAGCCTCATAAGCATTGCCCTTTTTTACAAGTATATCTATTAACTCAATCATTTGCTGAATGTACTCTGTAGCCTTTGGGTTATAGTCTGCTGGATTGATATTCAGGAGCTTTAAATCATCAAAGAAAGCTTGTGTATATCTCTTTGCTATATCTTCAAAGCTTGACCCTTCCTGATTAGCTTGCTCGATGATTTTATCGTCAATATCAGTAATATTTTGGACATAAGTGACATCATACCCAAGGTAAGTAAAATACCTACGCACAACATCAAAAAACAAGAATGGGCGTGCATTTCCTATATGAAAATAATTATAGACAGTAGGTCCACAAGCATACATATTTATTTTACCTGCATTCACAGGGACAAACTCATCTTTTTTTCTTGTCATTGTATTATAAACTCTCATCATCGCTCCTATAATGGCTTTCTATGTATTATTGCTTTTGCTAAAAAAGCTAATTGTGATATTTCCATTTACTTTTTGTTTTTCAATATATGGCATGAATTTTTGATCAATTAATTCATTACAACTGTGCTCCAAAACAAGCATACCGTCTTCTGCAATTACATTTCTTTCAAAGATTAATTCCAAGATTGCATTAACACAATTCTTATTGAAAGGAGGGTCAGCAAGTATAAGGTCAAACTGTCTTTCTGTCTTTTTTAAGAATAGTTCTACCTTCATCTTTTGGACAATGATTTTATCTTTGCAATTAAGACGATTTGCATTTTGTAAAATAACAGTTAAGGCTTTGTCACTCATGTCAACCAAACATGCATCATTAGCCCCTCGTGACAAAGCTTCAAAAGCTAATGCACCACTGCCAGCATACAAATCTAATACAGACAAATCCTCCACATCATACAAGGTAGAAAAAATCAGCTCTCTATTAAAACTGGTAGTAGGTCGTGTTGCATCTCCTTTTATAGTAGATAGTTCTCTACCTTTGTATATCCCTGCGATAACTCTCATTTTATATGTTTAAAGCGAGCTCTGAGAAAGAAATGAACAAGTTTGTTTGACTTGCCAGTTCATTTTTAAATTCTGTAAACTCTTCCTTGGTATAAGAAGAAAACTCAAATTCATTCCACAAATTCTCAAAGGCAACACCATATCTAACTTCCTTAAATGTAGACATTTCAAAGAGATTAGCTAAGTAGTCTGCCATATTAATAATCTTTGCACATTTTTGAATACTCTTATCTGTTGCAGCGTATGGCTCATGATGATAGCGAACTGTATCTGTTATCTCTTTTGGCAAATTCCAGTATTTTAAAAGTTCTGCACCTTCTTGCGCATGAGTAGTATGTACGATGATTCTTTCCAATTCGATAAAAGGTTCATCTTGCTCTATTGCTTGATTTTTTATAAGTAGCATTATATCAGGATTGACTTGGTCAAACAATATATAACCAATATCATGGAACAAGCCTGTTAAATATAATACAACACGCTCTTCTTCTGTAAAATCAACATCTTTCTTTAAATACTGTGCAATTCTTCTGGCAATAAATGACACAGCAAGATTATGTCTCCAGAAGTTCTCAATAACGATATTTTTTAACTTAAATTTTTTAAGCATGGTAGAAATAAAAAGCGTCATAGCAATAGTCTTAACATCAACTCTACCCAATCTTGTAATTGCCAAATTTAAGTCATTTATTGGTGAATACCCACCAAATATAGCACTATTTGCTATAGATAATATCTTTGCTGATATCGATGAGTCTAATGACACTATTTTTGCTATTTCCTTATTGGATACG
This sequence comes from Candidatus Cloacimonadota bacterium, assembly GCA_029553545.1. GTDB lineage: Bacteria > Cloacimonadota > Cloacimonadia > Cloacimonadales > WRIO01 > JAGOCT01. The sequence goes on along the minus strand of JAKPKU010000001.1, from coordinate 33,407 downwards.
GAATTGTCATTTAGTATTTCAAGTAGCTTTTTTAACACGCTTGGCATTGTGGGTAAGTAGTCAAGTTTTTCTAATTCAATTTTATAAAATTCCACTTTACTAATCCTTTCAGTTCACTTTACGAAATTTAAATTGAAACTCTAATTGTTTTGGTTTTTTCTTATAGTTTGGGCAAGCAATCAACGTTGCATTGTAAGGTTGTTTGCATTCCTTGATACATTTATCACATAATTTATTAATATCATGGTTTTTATCTGTCATGTTTTTACTTCTTTACTTTATCTATTATATAAAATAACTCTGCTATACTAATGTCTGATACTCTTTTGTCTGAACCTAAAAAATCAGTTAGAAAGCTGCATAAGTCTGCCACAGACATAGGGCTTTTATTAATCTTTGCAATAGAATTGATATTAAACATATCGATGCTTTCTTTAAAGATAGGGGTGTTTATATCCTTCGCTGGAGCTTCTACAATGGTTTCGGGCTCATAAGCAAGCTCTATCTCTTCAGCTTCTGTCATATCATTTTCATTTTCTTCAAATTCTTCATCAATAAACTCTACTTCTTCAATAGTGTCAGTCAAAGACTTTTGGTAGTTTTCATATAGTTCTTGAGGTAATATTTTAAACTGAGAAAGGTCATTTGCAGAGAAAATACCTTGAACAAGGTAATGATATTTAAGTGTTGGTTCTTCAAAAATCTTTCTTTTAGATGTGTTCATCTTTTCAAAGATAAGCTCATCATTATTATTATCATAAATCTTTTTATAGGTCAAGTAAGCATCAAAGTATTGTTGCTGAGCTTCGTATAACTGAGCAAGAGTAATTGTAGGTGCTATCTTGTTGTTATTATTACTCATAAACATCTCCTCAAAAATAGACTATACATATTCTAAACACCGCTTTCTGCTATGGAAGTATCCGTGTTTGGCTTTGATGTTTTTCCTATTATTGCTTGTTGTTTGATCTTTTCAAGTATTTTTGGTCCTATCCCTTTTATATTTAATAAATCTTCAAATGTGCTTATTGTATGCGTTTCCCTGTACTCAATAATTGCTTTAGCTTTGACTTCCCCAATACCGTTGAGCTTTAATAATTCAGACTGACTTGCTGTAAGAATATCGATTTTTTGATTCATTGGTAGATCTTTTTGTTTTGTAGGTTGACTATCAGTAGACACTACAAAAAAAGTAGGTTTATCATCCTTCACTACAAAGAAAAAAGGACTTAGTTTTTCCAGAGTCTTCTTGCCAATACCCTTGATTTCAGTTAGTTGTTCAACACTTGTAAAGCTCTTACCTTTGCGATACTCTATAATATCTGTCGCTTTTTTGGGTCCGATTCCTTTAACAGTCAGTAGTTCATCATAAGTAGCTGTGTTAAGATCAAATGTCTGAATATAATCAGTTTCTATTTCTTTTTTTAAGTTTTCAACTTGCTCTGATATTGCATTTGATGCATATACTAATTTATAGTGAGACAAAAATAGCCCTGTTAAAAACAAAGACACAAACAAAATAAGCAGTCTTTGTTCTGACTTTATAAGAATATTCCGTAGAGCTTGATTTGGGTTTAGCAAGTAATATCTCCTTCTTCTCTTCTAATTAACATAAAATGATGTTTATGATATTAAACATAGTCTTTTCTGTCAATCTTTTTTTTCTCTTTTTCAAAATAAATCACATTAAATCTAATATTGTATATCAGCCATTAATAAAATCGAATTGTTCTATATTAGTTAAAAGGTTTTCAAACTGTTCTATATAATCTTTTGCAACATCGACAAACAATACTGATTCAGTTTTATCGCAGGTGGTATAGTTGCACCAACCTTCAAGCGATTCGAGTATTGATCCCATGAATATTACCTCATTTCTCGGAACTTGGATATAATAGCTATTTGTCTGATCTTGATTGACTACTTTTTTTACTTGTTTTATTTTCATTTGTTCTTTTCTTTTTTGGGTGCAAACAAAGGTTAATTACTTCATCGACATTATCAACAAAGATCAGCTCCAAACCCTCTTTTATCTCTTCTTTAATCTCTTCAAGCTCTGGACGGTTTGCAGCAGGCACAATAACTTTTTTAATTTTAGCTTGTTTTGCTGCCATAAGTTTTTCTTGCAAGCCACCTATTGCCAACACTCTGCCTGTTAGTGTAATCTCGCCAGTCATTGCAATATGATGATAAATAGGTCTGTCAGACAAAACAGATATAATAATACAAGCCAAGCCTATTCCTGCTGAAGGTCCATCTTTAGGCACTGCTCCTTCAGGGATATGAAGGTGCAAATCTACTTTTTTATAATCCTTATAGATACCAAATTTCTCACATTGACTAACTGCATAGCTATAAGCCGCTTTAGCAGACTCTTGCATGACTTGTCCTATCTTTCCTGTAATGGTAATCTTGCCACTCCCAGGTAACTTGAGAGCCTCGAGCAGCAAAATATCTCCCCCAACAGGTGTCCATGCCAAGCCTACAGCTACGCCTAAAGTATCTTTTTGTGGTATATCTGAGAGTAAATATGGTTCATAGCCCAGGAATTCCTTTAGGTCTTTTAATTTGACTGTATAAGATTTTTTAATTTCATTACCCACATACTTCTTTACTATCTTTCTTAGGATTGTGCCTATTTTGCGTTCCAACTCGCGTACACCAGATTCCCTGGTATATTTATTAATGATTTGAGTAATGATTTGTTCACTGATATTTATTTTAATTTTATCTTCGATATTAAACTCATCAAGCTTCTTTTTAATCAAGTGTCGCATTGCAATTTCACGCTTTTCGATCTCAGTATATCCTGGCATACTGATAATCTCCATTCTGTCATAAAGTGGGCGTGGAATTGAAGATAAAGAGTTTGCTGTAGTGATAAATAGTACATTTGAGAGGTCATAACCAAAATCTAAAAAGTGGTCTCTAAAGCTCTTGTTTTGTTCAGGATCGAGCACTTCAAGTAAAGCAGAGGCAGGGTCACCTTTGAAGTCCATACTCATTTTATCTATCTCATCAAGCATAATCAGCGGATTAGTTGTACCTGCCTTTTTCATACTTTGCATAATGACACCAGGAATAGCGCCGATATAAGTTCTTCGATGCCCTCTTATCTCAGATTCGTCACGAACACCACCCAGCGATATACGAATAAACTCTCTATCCAGAGACTCAGCGATAGAGCGTCCGATAGAGGTTTTACCAACTCCCGGAGGTCCTACAAGACAAATGATCTGCCCTTTGATTTTATCACTGATTTTCAATACAGCCAGATATTCCAATATTCTATCTTTTACTTTTTCCAATCCATAGTGATCTCTATCCAGTATTGCAGCAGCTTCTTTTATGTCAAAGTCCTTATAAACTGGCTTTGCCCATGGTAAATCTAAAATCCAGGTAAGATAATTATACACAACAAAATGTTCAGGCATACTTGGTGACAGCTTGCTAAGCTTTTTAAACTCATCATCTGCTTTCTTCCTAACTTCTTTAGGTAGATCAAGTTCATTTAATCTCATCTTTATACTTGCAAGATTATCTTTTTCATCATCATCATAGCCGAGCTCTTTATGAATTATACGAAGCTGCTCATTGAGGAAATACTCTTTTTGTGATTTGCTAATCTGCCTTTTAACTTTCATTTCTAAATCATTTTGGATTCTCATGACTTCAATTTGTTCTGCTAAGAAACCAATAAGTTCATTGAAGCCTTCTTCCAAATCATCAATTTCGAAGTATTTTATCTTATCTTTCAATGGTATTTCAAGATTAGCAAGCGTAAAATGGTAGATCTCATAAGGGTTTTTAAATGCTTTGATACTCTTAATCAAATCAATCGTTATACCTCTATCTTTGGCTAAGTATTCGTCTAATGTGTCCATAAAAACGTTTATCAAGCCTTGAAATTCCATACTTTCAATTTCTGCTTTATAAGGGTATGAGTGGAGATTTGCCTGATAATAGCTCTTCTGTTTAATATACTTTTTTGCTCTGGCTTTCTTGATGCCTTGCAATATCACTCTCAATGAGCCATCTGGCATTTTAAACACTTGATTGATCATGCAAATTGTGCCCACACGATGCAATTCTCCTGCTGTTGGATAATTCTCTGAACCATTGTCCTCGATCTGTGGTACAGCAAATATTCTGCTTTCAAACTTATCAAGTGAAATATTAATCGCATCAATAGTCCCCTGTCTACCAGCTACAACAGGGAAAATGACAAATGGCAAAAGCAATTGATCACGAAGAGGAATGATAGGTAAGCTCTTTTCTAACTTTTCATTTCTTTCATTTTGTTGATCTTCAATATCTTTTATTATATCTTCATATTTTTTCATTTAATCACCCTTTGTTCTTTATTTTTAATGATACCCCTTCGCCACAATTCTTACACATATCAATTTTAGCTCGATCTTTAAGAATCTGACGTCTAAATTTATTATACTCTTTACCATGCCATAAGTTTTTAAAGCTTTGCTGTTGAATATTACCGATCTTAAAGTCATTATCTTTATCAAAGCAGCATACAGCAACTTCACCATCCCAATTTACAACAGGTTGTGTCCAAATACGTCTACACCTATTTTTGATTCCATATTTAAGTTCAAAATCATCACCTGTTATCTTGTAACGGCGGTACTTAGGGTTATTTGGCAAGAAGGTATATATATCATCTTTAGCATATATCTGAACAGTTTTGAGTTGAAGTTTATCAACGCCTATTTTACGTGTAATTTCTTTAATTTCTTCTATTTCATGCTCATTATGCTTCATGACGATGAATTGCCAAATCACCTTCGGCAAGCTGGTTTTAGCCTCTTTTTTAGCTTTAATAATTGACTCAACATTATCTACAACTGTCTGTAATACTCCATTTCTTCGATACATATTATACGTATCTTGGCTTGCTCCGTCTGCAGAAACTATCAATCTATCAATGCCCGCTTCAACTATCTCTTTGGCATTTGGTAAAACATTAGCATTTGTAGAAACAAGCAAAAGCATCTTCTTTGACTTGGCAATCTTACACATCTGGATAAAGTCTTTATTTAAAAAAGGTTCCCCCTGATTCCACATAATCAACATGAAAGTATAGGGCGAAATCTCATTTATCACCCTCTCAAATGTGGCAATATTCATATACCCCTTCTCTCGCTTAAGCTGACCTGTACCAGAAGGGCAGAGAGGGCATTTCAAATTACAAATATTAGTTGGCTCAATCATCAATATTGGTGGATAGCCCCATACAAAGGGTCTGCCAATAAGTATTGATATATAATATGATAAATATGCCTTAATTAGGTTCACAACCCGCTTAAACGACATATAATTAAAAATCATTAGCAAATATTCAAACATTCTTTCTCCTAATTACTACATTTTTGAGATAAGAATTTATGTCAAGTTTTTAGTTAATAGTAACCTGTTTCTATTGCCAGAAAAAACTCTTCTTCTCAGACAAAGTAACTATTTGATATCTTGTAACTGTATTTTTTTATGAAGCTGATCCATAATCTCCAAATAACAAATTAAGCGATCACCATTACTTAAAAATATGGACAATAAAACACCTTCTATTTATCTCATAAAAATGATTAATAAATCTCCTTTCCCTTCCCTTTTAATTCCTATAAGAATCTCTTTCATTCTCCAAGATAGCAAGGGGAATGCAAGAGGTATCATATAGACATATAATTGAAAAATAGTCATATACAACAATGATTAAATAAAAGATGTAAATGGAGAAAAATTGACCTGATAATGGGATTATTTGATTTATTTTCGTGTCTATTTTAGTAAATAAATATAGCAATTTTCAGGCTAATTTTTTAAAAAAGGTATAATGATATTTTGTAAAATAGCATCTCAATATAGAGAGCTTTTAATGTGATTATTGAAGAGATAGATGATTGCTTTGTTAGTGAAAGCTTATAATAGTACTAAAATTATAAGTTTATTCATTAATTGATTTTAAGTATTCTTTTATCAAGTCTTGGTATTCTTTTGGATATGCTTTTAACTCTTCTTGTAGCTGATTTCTTCGCAGTTGGTCTTTAAATCTATTCTTCACGCTATCAGGCACATCCCAGTCTTCTTGCCTACCTGTTTCACCTTTTCGTTTCTGTGAGTGCTCTCTTTTTTGAATAGATTTTTCAATATCTAATAGCTTTGACATAATGTTGTTTTGTCTATCTAACAAAGACTTATCTAACTTACCTTGCTTTAATTGTCTTGATATTGCTTCCAACTCTTCAGTGAGTTGTTTTATCTGTTGCGTATGCTTTTGAGCTTCTGGATTGGTTTGCAAAGCTCTGTTTAGATTATCTGCAAGCCTCTGCTCTTCAGAAGCAAGCCTTTGCATTTGCTGTCTCATTTGCTGTGACATTTGATTGCCATTCTGCATCATTTGTTCCATCATTGATTGAGTGAGCATATTCATTGCCAGTTGCTCTTGCCCCATCTGTTGTAATTGTTGCATAAGGCTTTGCATACCACTACCACCTCCACCACCGCCGCTCATATTATCCAAAGTTTGCATCAAGTCAAATATTATTAGATTTAAGCCCTTTAGAATATTCTGCATATTGGTCTTGGCTGTATGAAGTTTATTATCCTGAATATCAGAAAAGAATGCACGAAAAGCGTTTTGTGTTTCTGATACATCATAGAAATACTTTTGCCCTAAGAACATGAGTATTTGAGGTGCTGAATACAAATACTTTAAAGATAACTGTATAGCGTCATAATTTGCTATCATTTCAGGCATAATTGGCAAAGGATCATGGACAAATCTATTGTTTAAATCTTCATGAAGCTTTGACATAAGCAAAAGCCTTTTGATAGTATTTTGCACAATTTCGATCATCTCCTGAGCGTCACTACCGCCCATTGAAGAGCGCATCTTTTCGAGCTTTTGGCTTAATTGAGCCATTTTCTGTAAAGAGCTTTTTTGACTCTTTTGTGCTTTTTCTTTATTATTCTGCTCTAAATTCTTTATTGCATCCTCTAAGTCTTGCATTAATCCGTCTTGATCAATGTCTTGGCTAAGTTGATCGAGTGCATCGAGGTATTCTTTATCTTTCTGTTGATCGAATAGATCTTTACTTTTATTAATCTCATCTTGCAATTTCTCGAGCATATCTTTAATTTGTTGTTGTTCTTTTGATAAATCAGATTGAGACTTAGCGTCTTTTGTCTTCTCATTAATAGATGCTTGCATTTTTTCCATTTCTTTAGCAAGCTCACTTAGCTTTTGCAAAGCCATTTCTTTTTTTATTGATTCAAGCAAGTCAAGCGTTTGTTGTAGTCTTTGGTTGAAATCTTCTAAAGAAAACTTAAAATCTTCCATTGTCTTCTTTAGCTGATCAGGACTCATTTGATTGATATTTCTTTGCATTTCCTTCAGCAAATCTTGTAACTCAGGACTTGTAATTTCTTCCATTATCTCTTGAATCTTTTGCATCTTTTCGATTATATCTTCATTGATAGCATTGTTGTTTTCAAGATTCTTGATCATTTTTTGGTATTCATTGGCTACGTTATCGACAATTTTATTAAAGTCATCTTGCTTCTTTAGTAATTGTTGTACATCGCTCTTGTCGTCGGCATTTGGTTCATTTTTTCTGAGAAGCTCACGTCTTTTCTTTTCAAATTCATCTTGTAGTTTTTTTGACTCTTTTAGTACCATTTCAAGGTTTTCTTTGTTGATATTCTCTTGCTTTTCAGACTGTTTGAATATTTCATCCATTGAAGGGAATGTTAGCTTTATTCTTTTTGAAACACCTTTTTGCTTTAGAGGAGAATTATCTTCAACTTCAAGCCAATAGGTGACTATGTCGCCTGGGAATAGCATAAACTCATCCAAATCAAGCATATAAGTTGACTCGTAAAACGAACCAGGAATATAATTCTTAATGGTTTTACTATGAAAAATGAGATCATTAATCTGGTAGTGAATCTTTAAATTCTGTAATCCAAAATCATCTACAGCCTGAAATAGTGTGCTAAACTTCATGTTTTGATTGATAACCGTGTCTGACTGAGGAAAAACAATATCAATACGCGGTTCTGTGTCGGTGATCACATTTAGCGTCTTAATAATCGGTTTGGATTCAATGCCAAGCTTATTTGTCAAAGTGAAAAAGTAATTATATGTCTCTTTTGCCTTTAAATCGATACTCCAATTTGTTTTGCCAATTTGCTTTAATGGTGAAAAGGACTGTTCATTAATGACAAACTTTGCGTCTTTAATACTAATGTCAGTTTCAATTTCATAAGATAAATCGGAGCCTTTTAACACTGTAATATTTCCATCTGTATTTTCAAAATAAGAAGGCTTGATCTTTGTATAGCTTGGGTAGTTGATCTTGATATGTAGTTTTTTAACTACTGGCTCATCAATTACTTGAACATAAAATGTGTCAGAGCTGCCATATTGTGTTTTTATACAATAATGAAAAGAGTTTTCAATATGATACATAAGCTTTGAGGCATTATCTAAATTCTCTTTTTTCCATACTTCACCTTGGCTCGTCCATAGTACATATTGAGCCCCTTTTTCAGGATCTATAACCTCAATTCTTAAATTAGAATTACGGCTTAATTGCACATTTTGAGGTTTTAGTTGAATATACTTATTGTATGTTAAAATTTCAGCACGTCGAGCCCTAAAGAGTTTCCATGTTTGGCTATAGTTATCAGGCATATAATAAAAAGTAATTGCTGTGCCTGCCATTAATACCACAAGCATCAGAATTAAGGACTTTATATTGAAAAAGTTATAATTGAATTTAGTAGAGTTTATTCGACTTAACGCTTGGTTAATATACCTATTCTTAATATCATTGCTGCCATGAGTGGGCGTTAAATAAAAATCTAAAGCATTAGAAATAGTATCAGACTTATCATCAAAAAGCTGATCGAACTGATAGGCAATAGTATTGATCGATATCTCATCCTTTTGAGATTTGAGAAACAGGTAGATAATTAGTAAAATTAATAATACACGTACACCCAATGCAAGGAAAAACTCTTGAAATGGGGTGAGCCCCTCAAATAATGTAATAGTAAAAATCAACTGTAAAGAGACAAAAAATAGAATAGCAGTATGTATTACAGCTAATAACCAAATGATTATATTTTGCTTTAAACATATTGCTTTGATTCTTTTTAACAGTTCGCTATTTAGCTCACTCTGCTGTATATTATTATTCACAAACACTCCGATAATCTATATAATTCACACCTTGGACGATATTCTTTTCATTAAGCATTTTTGTCAAATGATTTATCCATTGTCTCTTTACTCCAGCAAATTGATTTTTTGCATTACCTTGCCTATTGAGATTTGAAGTGAAGAGCCTTGATATGATTGTATTTGGATTTAACACCCTAATAATCTCTATTAATAAATCGCAATATTCGTCTAAAGAAGAATAGGCTATGCTATGTATCACTGAATCATAAATAGCGCCGTATTGAGTATTTTTATAGGCAATAAGATGGTGAATTTTTATATCATCCACACCAGCTCTATTTATAAAATCAATTGTAGAAAGTATGTCAGCTTTTGTTTCATTTGGAATACCAAGCAATATATGGGCGCCTACTCGAAACGAATACTTTTTTAATAGATTAATTGCATCAATACTATGTTGATGGCTATGATTTCTATTTAGAAATTGAAGACTTTTATCATGAATGGTTTGGATACCCAATTCAAATGTCACGTCCTTTTCCATACGACTAAAAAAAGAGAGTAAGTCTTCATTAATATAATCAGGTCTTGTGGATATTATTACTTCATTAATTAGCGGATGATTGATCGCTTCAGTAAATAGTTTTTTAAGAAATGCAAAATCACCATAGGTGCTCGTATTGTCTTGAAAATAGGCGATAAATCCAATGTCTCTATATTGCTTTGAAATCTTATTTGTTAGATAGTCAATCTGTTGTGTAATAGAGCCTAATTCTTTTGATTCATTGTCAATAAAGCTTTTTGGCTCGCAAAATATGCACGGTGAGTTATTGACTCTTTGTGGGCACTCCAAGCCGGTAGACAAACCAATTTTAAACATTTTCCTACCATACTTATTTTTGTAGTGTTTTGAAAAAGTGTTGATTCTCTCGTCGAGTCCACTCATTGTAAATGCTTACCAATTAAAAATGTGAGGTTTATGGTATGTCATTTTATCGAATTGATAGAAGTTTGTTTTTTCAGAGATAAAATGGTATTGATCCGTGCCCATATAATCATTATCAGGAAAATAAACAAAAGATAGCTGAATTGTTGGAAACACGAGCCTATCATTATTAATACGCAAGCCAAAGCCAACAGAAGACTTTAAATTATGCTCAATTATTGACTCTCCTACATCAGAAATAAGGGCGAAATCAGCAAAAGACACAAAAGCAGATTTAAAATGGATAAGATTAATTGGTAGAATAATATTATTCTCTAAACTGAGTAATGCTCTTTTATCACCTTTAAAATTATCGCTACTAAAGCCACGAATATTACTTTTAAGATCCAGTAATTGATCGACACTATATGGGTTAATAGCTTTTGAATATCTTGCTGAAATAAAGTTTCTAAACATAAAAGGCTTAAGCGACATTAACGGAGAGAAATAAATAGTATCAAAATCAAGTATACCATGATCTAAATTATTGTCTTTGAGATAAAACCCAAATTTTGTGCTACTTAGTAAATAACCAATATTGCTTATGTAGTTTGCTACAGTAGACGATAGCCCAAGATAGTCTCTTGCTGGAGAAACTTGAAATTCACGCCCTAAAACAAGCTCGAACTTATTTCCTACAGGAACGTCTTCAGTTTTACCAAGCGCAAATAAATATGTATCTTGAAGATATGCTCTATTCAAATATGTTAGCCCAACTAAAACAGAAACATTATCTTGATAATAATGATTATCGACGGAAGGATCTTTGTGATTAAGTTTCTGGACAATGCGTGAGCCTAAGATAATATGCTTATATTTATTATATTTTTTACCTTCTGTTTCTGAAGAGATATTATAAGCAGCCCACAAGTCTTTTTCATGATAATCAAGAGTTAAATGGATTGAATCTGGTTCTATCAATTCTTTTGATATTTTATAAACATCTACATTAAATCCACCTAATAACTTCAAATCCTCTTGAATGTATGAGCTATTAATACCAAACCCATATTTAGTATAATCCACATCAGAATTATAATAAATATGACCAATACCATGCTTATTAAACAATCTTGAGAACTTATATTCAATATCTGGCTTATAATTATCCTTCCATTCATTATTCTTTTTAATAGTAATAGAAAACGAACCCCCTAATCCCCCAAGATTTGTATCTTTTAACCTCAAATTTCCCTTCTCTTGAAAGAAGCCAATGTCTGGATTTACTTGCAAACTCCAGACATCTTGAATAAATACCAATGCATTTACTTTATCATCTTCTGTATTTTCCAGAATAATGCTTGCATCGTAAATAAAAGAGTTTTGACGTAAATATCTTTCTGACTCTACAAAAAGAAATGGTTCAACAAGATCGCCCTCCTTGAATAATATGTTATTCCTTAGAAAAGTCTCTTTTGTTTTAATATGCAAGTTATTTGCTATAGATTTACCTGTTTCGAAGAAGTTACTTTTAGAAATGTCTTCTTCAAATGGCTCAATTACAATGAATGCTATTGAGTCAATTTCTAATCCTTCAAATTGGGTAAAATATTCATATTTAAACATCGCATGGATTACCCTCAAAGAATCATTGTAATTGTCAGTAGATCCTCTTGTGAAGGCTTTGACAAGAGTTTTCTTTATTAATGTATCGTTACTTGCTTCAGCATTTAAGCCCATAAAAAAAAGCAAAAAACATAGCTGAACTATAAATAAAACCTGGTTCGGATGAAATAGCCTTTTCATTTCAAGATAAATACTCGTTTTTGTTTTGCAAATTATTTATTATTCTATATTAACTATTATTGCTTGCCCATCACTATATGTTTTAATTGTTCCACAGTTAAAGTAATGATTTGGATACGGCGAAGAAGTAGGTGGCGTGCCTGTGCCAAAAATATAGTCATTAGCAAAGCGATACAATGCCTTTGGATGTCCATATGAATTATTTGTCCCAAAACTTATAATACCAATTTTGGTGTATTTAGTAAATATAGCGTCAAGAAAGGTTGAATTACATGTTGAGTTTGAAGAACTACCATGATGAGAAACTTTAAATAGATCTGCACTCAAACTCCATGGGTTTTGAATCATAAATGTTTGCACTGCCCCTTCAGCATCGCCAGTTAATAAATAATCTGCATATCCGTAGTTTACCTTTAGAACGATACTGGTATTATTTAAATTATCTTGATTATAAGCTGGAGGATAACCTATACTGAGTATTCTAAACTGAACATCACTCTTTAGATTAATTAAGTCACCAACATGATAATTATATGTATTACTGTTTGATAAATCATAATCCCATGTATAGTTGCCAGAGTTTTTTATGTCGTTGAGCCCTCCATAATGATCTGCATGATGATGTGTCTCGATAATATAATCAAAATGGTCAATATTCTGTTCATTTATATAATTCAACGCTAATGGTTGCCCAAACCCTTGCCAATCGGTTGAATTATTCCCTCGTGTACCATATCCCCCATCAATAATGATATTATTATTTTCTGGTGTTTTTATATATATGGCATCTCCCTGTTCAACATCGATAAAGTGCATTTCTAAAAAAGAGTAATTCGTATTACTTGAATAGAAAAAGAAGACTGTGTCTTGAAAAGCTTTCTCGTTTTCAGCTCTAACTTTTATATAATACTGACTATTGATGTTTTTACATGGTAAATTAATGGTAAATTCATCGCTCTTCTCTTTAACTGACCAACCAAGATATTTATCTTCACCATCGATTCTTTGGAAATATTCAAAGCGTAAATATATTTCTTCTGTTGTATTTACAATTAGTTGATTATTATCTACAAAAGCTTGTGTAAATAGCCCGTTTGTTTGTTGGATATCAGTATGAGCGATCTGCTCATTAATACCACAAGCAAAAAGAAATAAAGATATGGTAACTACAAATATCTTATTAATGTAGCCAGTCATAATATTATGCCATTGCAATAACAGATATTTCTATATCTCCACCTTTTGGTAGTGCTGCAACTTGAATTGCTTCGCGTGCTGGAAATGGTTCAATAAAGAATTGTTTGTATATTTCATTCATTTCAGCAAATCTGCCCATATCAGTTAAAAAAACGCTTGCCTTTACAATGTTTTTAAAAGACATATTGGCTTCTTTAAGTATATTGTCAATATTTTGAAATACTAATTTGGCTTGCTCTTCAAATGTACTTGCGAGATTACCGTCTTTTGGATTAATACCTAATTGTCCAGAAACAAAAAGCATGCCATTCTTTAGTGCAGCTTGAGAATAAGGACCTACAGCTTTAGGTGCATTTTCAGTATGAATTGATTTCATCTTCCCTCCATTTATTGAATTATTGTTGATTTTTTTATTGTTTGGATATAGTTGCCTATATCAGCTATTTGTACAGGTTCTTGATGATTTTTAAGGTTATTCTTAACTAATAATTTGCCTTCTCTAATCAGTTCATCTGATATCCTTATATCGACTTCCGCTTCATAGTTATCGGCAATTGTAGTCATATAATCAAAATCTTTTGTAAAGCTTAAAATAATGGTATGAATATTATTCTCATGCATTTCTTGTGCAATTTGCAAAACAAAGACATCAAGATTCGGTGCCATTGGGGATATTAAAACCTTGAACTGATTCTTTGGCATCATAAATATATTTCTATTTTCCATTACTCTAATAATTGACTCAAAATCAGCTGAAAACCCTATAGCATGAACCTTTTTCTTTAACACAGATGAAGCAAGAAAATCATATCTACCTCCATTTGCTAATATTGTTTTGTGACCGTTTTCTTCGATAACAAATCTAAAGATTGTTCTGTTATAATAGTTAAAAGCTGTAGGTAAATATGGTGCTATGACAAATGCTATACCGAGGTTTGAGAGCATTTTTTGAAGCTTCTTTAAATGTGAGCTACAGTCTTTGCATAAATAATCGCTGATTACTGGCGCTAAATTGCTGATGTTCTCGCAATTACTGTTTTCGCATTGAAATACTTGAAATGGGTTTAATTTTATATTATAATGACATTCAGGGCAATATTCATCTTGATGTGATCTTATAAATTTATTTAGTTCCTTAACATAATTAATCCTACATTTGCTACATCCAAAGCTACTTATCTCAAGCTGGTAGTTAAATATTTCTAAGCTTTTAAAAACTTTAATTGCTAAAAGTATTATTTCGCTATCTGTAAGCAAATCATCACTGCCTATTATTTCTGCACCAAACTGATGTATTTGTGATAATTTATTATCATTTTGTTTACGAAACATCGGTCCAATGTAAAAAAGCCGTGATTGCAGTTCATTAATATTATTCTTCATCAAGCTATGCAATACGGTGATTGTACCTTCAGGTCTTAAGCTTAAATTTGACACTCCATTTAAGTTGAAAAGTAGGCGTTTAGATGAGTTTTCTTCTTCTGAATAATAGTTTAAATATGATTCAAAGAGCTCTTGTGACTGAATGATCGAAGTTCTTATTTCTTTGAAACTATACAGCTCCATTGTTTGTCTAATAATGTTTTCTACATAGTTCCATTTCCAAACATCGTTTGGCAATATATCGTTATTAACTATATTATTTATTACTCTTTGCATCTTTGAAGCCTCGATTGCTTTATTGTAATCAAAAGTATTATAGTTGCAAAACCTAATGCATCAGCAAGCATATCTAAAAAGGAAAAAGAGCGACCAGGTATAAGTAACTGATGAGCTTCATCAATGATAGGAATAATTAACAGCATATATATCAAATGCTTTTTGATTGATTTAAGATCTAACCCTGCTGACACCTTATACTTATAATACAAATATGCCAATACCATGTATTCACAAAAGTGTGCTACCTTATCCCATGATATGTTTTCGGCAAATTTTATTGGAGATTTAAGATTTGGATACGATGACACTGCTGCAATCAACACTGCCCAAACCCAAAACATATTTCTTAATTTCTTCATTATGACCCTTTACAAAATTAGTTAAATGACATTTTATTAATTAGTATAATTTGTCAACAACCAAATTACAGAAAAAGGAGACATTTCATATTTAGCTTTTATTGGTATCCGTTGATCGTCGTCAGTAAACCAAAAGTAAAGGCTATTATTTTCATTAACAAGGTTATTGGTTAAAATATCACTTTTTGAATTATTATTTATATTTGTCTTTTTAAAATCTAATTTTACAAGAAGACAATCCTTCTTACCTAAAATGGTATTTACCTTTTCTATTTTCATAAAAGTGCTTTTCACTTGCCATAGATTTCTATTAACTTCGAGGTTCATAGTATGATCTTTTTTTAGGTTAAGTCGACGCAAATGAATTAATGCAGAGAAGATATCTCGAGAATTAGGTTTTATCTGATATTCATATATAGTATTTGCATTTAAGTCTTTATAAGAAGCATTATCATAATTATAGGCAGTAATTGATTTTTCTTTATACTTAGCTTGTATGATATTCTTTTCGTATGTCAGTGGCAAAAAGGAATCATTAAATGTTATTTTATAAGTATTGTCAATCGAATCCGAGAGAAAATTAGTTATATCTGTAGATTTAGCTTTGATCAATAAAACATCTTTGTTCACAGACATATTAACTTTGGCTACAGATACCCCTAAGTAATTAATATTAAAGCTCATTGACTCAGCTATGAGATGACACAAAGCTAAGGATAAGCAAATACAAACAAGGCTAATTTTCTTCAATATTATCTTCAAGCAGCTGCAATTTTACATAATGAATACGTTGTCGTTTTATCTGGGTAATGGTAAATTCAGCTTTACCTTCTATGATAAATTTTTCATTCTTTTGCGGTACATGATTTAAAGAATCAAAAATAAATGCAGCCAAATTCTCGTATTCATCATCGATATTTAAGTTAAAACTCGTATTAATTATATCTATATTTATCATACCACTGATGAGGTAACTTTTTTCGCCTATTTGAGTCATTAATGGGCTTTCAACGTCATACTCATCCATGATTTCACCGACCAACTCTTCAATAACATCTTCAAGGCTTATTAAACCAGAAGTGCCACCATATTCGTCAACTACGACAGCAATTTGTACTTTATTCTTTTTGAATTGGTTGAGCAGAGTTTGTATTTTCATGTTTTCTGTAACATAGAATGGTTTTCTCATGATTGAGCTAAGTGTTTTATTGTCTTGCTTTAAGAGTAAATCTTTTGCATATAGCATGCCAACAATATCATCAATATTTTGGTTATAAACAGGAATACGTGAATAGCCAGATTTATTGATTATACTTTTTGCATATTCCAAACTTTGAGAAAGCTCTACACCGACAACATCGACTCGTGGGACTATTATTTCTTTTACCTGTGTAGTTGAAAACCTAAAAATACTCTCTATTATTTTTTTCTCATTTGATTCTAAAGGGTGATTTAACGAATTGGATTTAATGAAATTATGAAAGTCCTGACTTGTTATAGAAGCATTAAAGCTATTTACTGTATCATTCTTTTTTGTAAACACGCCCAAGAATTTATCTAAAACATAAACAAATGGATAGATAACTACTTTAAAAATGGTTAATGGGAAACTACTAAAGCTTGCAAACTTGATAGGCATAGAAAATGCAATAATCTTTGGTGCTATTTCTCCTATGACGAGCAAAAGTATGGTCATAATTAAAATCTCAATTGCAATAATAATGCCTTTATAATCGGGGCTAAAGTTCTCTGCTATATCGATGGCTATTAAGGTTGCAATTGTTGTAGATAGGATATTTACTAATGTGTTGCCTAGTAAAACAGTGATTAAAAGTTGTCTTGTTTTAGAGAGCAAACTTAGTATTCTTTTTGCAGATTTACTATTTGACCTCTCAAGCTTTTTAATATGTATTTTAGACAATGAAAAAAAAGCAGTCTCACTCCCTGAAAAAAAAGCAGATAACACTAATAATAAAGCTATCGAAATATACATCAGCAATAAACCCCTTCATTTTTTAAGGTGTTTAATATCTGATTCTCAAGATCTTGCATATTTTTCTTATCATTTGTTCTTAGATGATCAAAACCTAATAAATGCAATACACCGTGCACAAACAAGACTATCAATTCGTCTTTTAAATATCTGGTGTCTTTTTGCTGGTTAGCAACATTTACATCAATAATTATGTCACCGATGAAGTTTGATTCTTTAAACTCTGAGGGAAAACTCAACACATCAGTCTCACTATTCTTGCCACGATATTTTTTATTATATGCTTTGATATTCTCCTCACTCACTAATTTTAAACAAAGAATATCTTCTTTTTTATAAATGCCACTTTGAATAAAAGCATCAACTACTTTTTGAAATACATCAATATTCTTGGTTTCAAAAAAGGACTCATTAATTAAATCAACGTTGCTCACTACTTGTTTTCACCTCTTCAGGGTATTCAATTCTTTTTCTATAAATACTTTCCATAATTGGCAACATTGTATCTTTAACTGTTTTGATTTCTGACAGAGTTAATGGAGTGTCATCCAATTGCTTTTCTTGAATAAGTTTAATTACAGTATCATCTATCACTTTTTTTAAAGATTCAGAACTATATTCCGTTAACGATTTTGCAGTTGATTCGACAATATCAGCAATCATTACTAAAGCAGACTCTTTTGTTTGTGGAGTTGGACCTGTATAATAATAATCATTCTCATTAATAGGTTCCAAGTTTTTTTGAGCTTTATGATAAAAGAACTTGATCTTATTATCTCCATGATGCTGCACGATAATATCAGAAATAAACTTTGGCAGCTTGTATTGTCTTGCTAGCTTTATTCCATTATTCACGTGGTTTTTTATCATTGTTGCGCTTTCTTTTGCAGGTATTTTATCGTGTATTTCATTGGAATTTTGATTATTCTCAACAAATACTTCTGGATTATATAGTTTACCTATATCGTGATAATAACTCCCCACCCTTGCAATTAATGGGTTTGCGCTTATTGCTTCTGCTGAAGCTTCAGCGAGATTGCCTACTGTCAGTGAATGAAAGTATGTTCCAGGCGCTTCTTTTGACAATCTTTTTAATAGCGGCTGATCAAAATCAAGAAGTTCAAGAAGAGTTTGTTTACTTGCAAATGAAAACTGTTTTTCAATCACAGGCAATAATAGGTGAGCCAGTAGAATAGATATAAAGCTGGAAATTGCTCCATAAATGATATTATATACGACACTGGTCCAATGATCCAGCTTGAAAAGGCTAATAGATAATATAGTAATAATATAACCAAACACCATATACAAGAACAAGATAAATAGATTTATATGTTTATACTTTTTAATACTATAGATTGCAAAAAGGCTTGGGAATATGCTATTTAATACAAAATAGTAGTTCCAGTTGGAATACTGTGCTAACAATAACAGATTAAAAAAACTAAATACAAAAGAATAAGCAGGTATGAATAAATAAGATAATATGACTATAAATAAAGAAAATGGCAGTATCATTAAGTACTTATTATCAAATGAAAAGCTAATTATTATGGTAAAAATTGAATTAATGAGCAGCATCAATGTAACAAGCCATGTATGTCTTAACTCATTATAGCGTTGTTTGAAAAATATAGAAGTAATAACAAAGTACAGAGTAAAAACAATCATATTGAAAATAACTAGTCCAATTGCTGAAATGAGATAATCTCCAATTTTTTGTGTGCTCTTCTTTTCCTGATATGCCTTATTTAAAGATTCTATAACAGTTAAATCATTTTCCGTAATCTGTCTATTCTTGGAGATAATAATTTCATCTTTTGAAATATTAGCTATAACAATATTCAAGTTTTTACGTATTTCTTGTTTTTCATTATCAGTAGCTTCAATATCCTCTTCAATGTTTGCAATTAAGAGGTTATCAAGAAAATTTGAAACAACTTGCTTTTGTGTAGTGGATCTAATTGTTTTTAATATTCTTTGTCTTGCTTGAGTAATTGAATAAACTGAGTATTTGGAAGAATTTTTTAACTGACCATTTTCATTTAATCGAAATTCAAGGGGTTCAAAGCTTGCATCATAAATAGGCACTTCGTTTATTATTTGCAATTGTAGACTAAGAATATTATATATATTTTGTCGATTATTACTTGATTTTAGATATTGAAATGTTTCATTAGTAAAGTGATATTTGCTTTTTTCTAACTGTTCTACAAAGTTGTCAATATTACCGTCTTCAAAAATGCTATTTATTTCAATAAAAAGATAATCAAGCTCTTTGAGCATTTGAAATTTAGCATTTTCAGAGATTTTATAAATAGGCTCAAGGTTTTTTGTGATTTCATATATTTCTTTTTGGATTTCTGTTTCACGTTTTTCAACAGGAAAATCAAATGGTGCCCTAATGTCTTGTTGAGATATTTGCCCTATCTGAAATTGGTAACGCGGATTGTTACCATAAAAAAAAGAAAAAAAGAAATAACAAAGTGCTATTACAAAGGAAGCTAATAATGAAATGATAAGGTTTTTTTTATAATAATACATATAAATGAGAAAAAAGTAGTCTCCAAAAGGAGACTACTAGGCGTAAATTATTTTAATCTCTTGGTATAGAGAATGTTTGATTTGGATAAATTATATTTGGATCCTTAATTTGATCTTTGTTTGCCCGGTAAATTAGCGTCCATTTGCTTCCTTTTCCGTATACTTCTGGGTATGCAGCGATTTTCCACAATGATTCGCCTCGATAAACCTTCCAACTAGTAGGTAATCCGCGTGGAATCTTTATTTCCATTCCTTCTTTAAGGATATTGGGGTCTTTGATCTGATCGCGATTCGCGCGATAAATAATTCCCCATTTTTTAGAATCACCGTATATGTGGTCATATGCTGCTATCTTGGATAAGTAATCTCCTCTGACGGTTGTGTAATTATCTTCACTGTAACCATCTTGAGATTGTGCTTGTTTAGCCTCATTTTGTGCTTTTGCAAACGCCTTCATTGAATTATCAATTGCAACAAATCTTCTGTCTAAATCATTAAATTCTCTCTTGAATTCTGGTAGTTTTGCAAGACGCTCTTCTTTTGTTTTATCATATGCTACATTCAACTCTTTAAAAGCCTTTGCGTTATCCCATAGCTGAGAATCGCTCATGCTCTCCCAATTTGTAGCTTGATCTTTGTAGTAATTAATTGTTGAACGATATGCATTAAGATTTTCTTCTGTTATGCCTAAAGTGTCATATAGTCTTTGAATCTCTTTGTTTATATCTTCAAGTTCCTTATTTAATTCTTCGATAGCTGCTATATCACGTTCGATATTTGCTTCAGCACTCTCTCTTCTTTGTCCTAGTGATTCATATCTTCCTTCTAATTCGATGATATACTGTTCTCTTTCAGCTTTACTTAATTTCTTATACTCATCATCATTTAGATAGGTAAAAGTAGCACGAAGAGTAACAGGGAACAATACTACAAGTATTAAACTAATTAAAATTATCTTTTTCATACAATCATACCCCTTTACTGCATTTCTGCTTCCATTTGCTTGAGAGTAGAAAGCTTGCTATTTCTTTCATCAACCTCTTGTTGAAGTTCTGCTCTTTGTTTAGCTATGCCTGCAGCCCTTTTTTCCGTCATAGTTGTCTCTTCTTCAGCTTTACTTAGCTGATCTTTTGATATTGGTGGTGGTGGTGGCGTACATGCAGCAAGAAATAACATGGCAAGAATACTTCCCAACCCTATAACTTTTGATATGCTTTTCATAAAATCTCCTTTAAAACATATTTACTATTACATTATATAATTTAAATATCTTTTAATTTTTGTCAACTTATATTTTTGATAATAAATTTATTTATTACTTAAAGACCTATATATTAATACTTTTACTACATTTATATGATTGCATGGCTCGTTTGTATTTCCGCCATATAATAAGTTAAAAATGCACCAAATGTGTGAATTAATGCTATTTTAGCTGTTTTTTTACTGTATGAAGTTATTGCACGATAAATAAAAATAATCTACTAAAAATCTCTGTTTAAAAATGATCTTATTGAAAAGAAAACAGTGTCATAAAAGAACAAATATCTCTGTAATCTGGTCCTGATTTTCCAGCTTTTTGCTCATTTTTCATTTATTAATGTATAAGGCTATTTATCTATAATATACCTACACGACTCCTCTTACATTCCCTTTGCTATCTTGGAGAATGAAAGGTATTTCTATAGGAATCAAAAGGGAATAAAAAGGAGATTTATTACGAACTTTTGAAAGATAGAAAAAGATGTGATTTGAGATCGCTTTTCGATCCTCTCGATATAAAAAGAACAATCACTAATTAAAGAGTTTATAGCCAGCAATTTTTTAAGATCAAAATGCTTTTAAAATGGGCATTTTGCATGGCATCTTTAATGACAGATACTTTGAGCTATTGCTATTAATCACTACATCAGACCAACATTCTACGTCTACTTTTTGAGTATAGTAATAATAAATAAAAAAGTCTTTGACAAATGGATGGCATTAATTATATTGTAACAGAAATACAATATATATAGATTATCTATAGAAAGGTTTGATATTGGGAGAAATAAGAATTGAAAATGTTACAAAGAATTTTGGCAATTTTAAAGCTGTAGACAATGTTTCACTAACAATAAATAATGGTGAACTTTTTTCCTTTCTTGGACCAAGCGGATGTGGAAAAACTACGATATTAAGGATGATAGCTGGCTTTGAGATGCCTACAGAAGGTCGAATATTTATTGAAAATCAAGATATTACTGAATTACCTCCTTATAAAAGGCAAGTCAATACGATTTTTCAAAACTACTCTTTATTTCCACATATGAGTATCTTCGAAAACGTAGCTTTTGGTTTAAGAATAAAAAAAGTACCTGAAAATGAAATAAAAAAACAAGTACATGAAATGCTAAATATTGTACAAATGTTTGAACATAAAGATAAATATCCAAATGAAATAAGCGGCGGGCAAAAACAAAGGATTGCCATTGGTAGAGCACTCATAAATAAACCAAAAGTATTATTGCTCGATGAACCAGTAGCTGCGCTTGACTTAAAATTAAGACAAAGAATGATAATCGAGTTAATGAACATTCACGATTTAGTCGGAATTACTTTTATTTATGTTACCCATGATCAAGGCGAGGCAATGAGTGTTTCTGATCGCATGACAATTATGAATAAGGGGCAAATTGTTCAAACAGGGCAACCTGGTGATATTTATGAAAGACCTAATTCCATATTCTCTGCATATTTTATAGGTGATACCAATCTTATTTCTGGTGAGGTAGTTGGTATTGAAGATGAATTTATAGAAATAGAAACTGAGCTTGAACAGGATGGTCAAAAAATAGTATTAGATAGCTCTTGCCACTTAAAAGTTGAAGTAGGCGAAAAAGTCACGCTCTCTCTACGCCCTGAGAAAATCGCAATCTCAAGAAAACAACCAAACATAAAGAGTGATTTTAACATCATAAAAGGAATAGTCGAAGATATACTATATTTAGGCACTCATACGCAATATATTGTAAGAGTTGGTAAACACAAGTTCCGTGTGTTTAATCAACATAAACGTGTATATTTTGATGATGTAGCATTAGACTGGGAAGAAGAAGTTTATCTATTTTGGCACGATATCGATTCATTTGTAATTGAAGAACAAATCCCACAAGTAAAGGAGAGCGTAAAATAGGTGAAAAGCGAAGAATATCTTCAGAAAAAGAAAAACTTATATAGCTGGGTTTTGTCGTTCCCAACGATGGCTTGGCTTGTTTTTTTCTTTTTAATTCCATATATTATCATAATCATCTACAGCTTTTTGCAAACCGATATTTATGATGTGAAAGCTGTTTTTTCTTTAGATGCATATCGAGAAGTATTTTCAGTAGAATACCTTCGTTCTTTTTATCTTTCTTTTAGACTGGCATTAATATCGACAATAGTATGCTTATTATTAGGCTATCCTGCCGCATATTTAATAGCAAGGAGCTCAGAGAAAATCAAAAATATACTATTAGTCCTGATTATTATCCCCTTTTTAACTAACTTTATAATTAGGATTTTCTCATGGAGAATATTTTTATCGCCAGAAGGAATACTGAATAATTTACTAATTTATTTTAAGTTTACAGAATCACCACTAATGCTCATTCGTAATGATTTTGCTGTCATTCTTGTTATGGTATACGTTTATCTACCGTATATGATTCTCCCCTTATACAGCAATATCGAAAAAATGGATTTTAGCCTATTAGATGCTGCTATGGATTTGGGCGCAAACAAACTTAAAGCATTTTACAAAATCACCTTACCACTCTCAAAAGACGGAATCTTAGCAGGCTCAATCCTCGTATTTATTCCTGCCTTAGGAGCATATATAATACCTCAGTTAGTTGGTTCACAAGACTCATTGTACATTGGACAAATAATTACTTATAAGATTAAAAACATACCAAGGAATTGGCCTCTCGCCTCTGCCTTGTCACTAATCTTATTGTTATTCATTTCAGTTTTACTTGTTTTATTCTATTTCTTGCATATAAAGTTTAAAGAAAAGATGGTAGAGCTTGATGAAAACTAAAAAAAACAAATCTAATATCTTCAATATTACCACCTTTACTTTTGTAATAATTTTTCTTTATATCCCAATATTACTACTTGTTATATATAGCTTTAATGACTCTAAGTTTATATCTTCGTGGAGAGGATTTACATTTAAGTATTATGGATTACTATTTAAAAATAAAGATATAATTAACTCTTTTAAAAACACTATGCTTATTGCAGTGTTATCAACAATATTTTCTACTATCCTTGGCTTAGTTTCAGCTTTGGCACTTGAAAATAAGAAATTTAAAGGTGCAAAGTTTTTTCAAGGATTAATATTTATACCACTGATAATGCCAGATATATTAATGGGGGTTTCATTAGCATTATTATTTAGCTTTTTAAAGATTAAAATGGGTATGCTGACTGTTTTATTTGCACATATAACATTTTGTGTTTCTTATTCAATCATTGTTATTCAATCTCGGCTTGAAGGCTTTGATTACAATTTAATCGACGCAGCAATGGACTTAGGAGCAAACAAAAGGCAGATTTTCTTTAAGATTCAACTTCCTCTTTTAATGCCTGGAATAATTGCCGCAGCTCTGCTTACCTTTACATTATCGATAGATGATTTTATGATCACATTTTTTACATCAGGTAGAGGCTTTAACACGCTGCCTGTCTATGTCGAAGGTGCTATAAGGCGAGGCACTATTACTACAATAAACTCATTATCTACCCTAATGATCGGGCTTGCATTGTTTTTTGTGGTGATTAGCAAGAGAATAAGAAAGTACCTTTTTAACCTTTAATAAATACATTTAGGGAAAAGTATGTCATATATTGTTTTAGCCAGAAAATATAGACCGCAGAACTTCACTGAGGTGTATGCACAAGATCACATAGTTCAAATTATTAAAAATGCTATTGAAAGCGAACGAATAGGGCAAGCATATCTATTTACAGGATCGAGAGGGGTGGGTAAAACTTCTCTCGCCAGAATATTTGCAAAAAGCCTAAACTGTATACATGGACCGACCATCAGCCCATGTGGTATCTGTACTAATTGTGTTGAAATAACACAAGGAAATTCTGCTGATGTTATTGAAATTGACGGTGCATCAAATACAAGTGTTGACGATATACGTGATCTACAAAAAGAATTAATGTACTCAACCAATAATTCAAAATTTAAGATATTCATAATAGACGAAGTGCACATGCTAAGTAAAAATGCATTTAATGCACTATTAAAAACGCTGGAAGAACCTCCCAAAAATGTCTTGTTTATCTTTGCAACCACCGAACCACATAAAATACTACCAACTATTATATCAAGATGCCAGCGCTTTGATTTCAAAAGAATCCCTGTTGAAGCAATTGTTGCAAGACTAAAAGAAATCTGTAAAATTGAACAAATTAGCATAGATGAAGAAGCTCTTTTCGTTATTGCCAAGAAAGCTGATGGAGGCATGAGAGACGCTTTATCTTTGATGGATCAAGTGATTTCTTATGGCAATAAACATACAACAAGCGAAAATGTAAGGACCATTTTTGGCATGGTTGATAATGATATTTTTCATAATATGATGAAAGCTATCGCAAATCACAACCCTGCAGAAATGATAAAGCTTCTAGCTATTGTGACAGATAAAGGTCTTGATATTAATGAATTTATCAACTCTTATTTAGACTATCTTAGAAATATGCTACTAATACATTTGAATATTCCTACAAAAGACCTTAACCAAATTCAAGTAGACATGATGAAAGAAATATGTAAAGAGTTTAGCCAAGACGAATTAATCTACATTATGTCGTATCTTATAGAAACTAAAAGCCAAATTAGACAAAGCCACAATTCCAATATAGTAATTGAGATGTGTTTTATAAAACTATCCAAAATATCAGAAATGAAGTCAATTAATCATATACTTGAACAGCTTGAGTCAGGTAGCATTACCGTCCAGCAAATACCTATTACCAAACTAACAACCCAAATACAGGACATTAGCCAAAAACAGACACAAGCTATACAAGAAAAGATTATTAAAGATGTTAAGAATACAAGCCCCTTAGTCTATGAAATTACTTTAGAGGCAATTAAAGAGAACTGGGCTGCAATATGTGAAAAAATAAATAAAGAATTCTCTGTAATAGGTGCTTTTTTCCAAAACTTAACCATTAAAGCATTTGAAAACAACGGACTTCACCTTATTACAAATCAAACAATAGCTTTTGAAATGCTAAAAAAACAAACAGCTGGCATAGAAGAAATTTTCTATAAGCATTTTAATTTGAAAATAAAAGTATTCTTTGAGCTTGTACAGGATAAAACTGTTAATGTAATTAAGAACCCGACTCTTCAAGACATTAAAAATGAATCACCTAATTTAGCTCAGTTTATTGAAATGACAGATTCAAGAATTACATGATAACGCTTTATTATATAGTTTTATTTTTATCTTTTATTTACCTTCTTTTCTTTATTTATTTAAGTTTTGGGCATTATAAACATAGATATTATAATAAAAAGAGTACTTACACTAATTTTTCAATCATTGTAGCTGCACGTAATGAAGAACAACACATTGCAAGGCTATGTGACATCCTCACAAAGCAAAATTATCCCAAAGATCATTACGAGATTATTATAGTCGATGATAGATCAGAAGATTCTACTTTTCACTTACTCACTAAGCTTACTTTAAAGAGCAATTTACACACTTTTAGAGTTAAAGATTTTATCAATGAGAAACAATACTCTAATTTAATAGGTAAAAAAAGAGCATTACAAATTGCTATCGACAATGCTAAATATGAGTACCTCGCCTTTACAGACGCCGATTGCTTGCCGTCAGAAGAATGGCTTAATGAAATAAATAAACACATTGACGATAAAACTGACTTTATTGCAGGCTATTCACCATTAATCTATAAACGCCCAAGTATTATTGATACCTTTAAGTCTTTTGAAAGAATGTCTATATTTGCACTTACCTCTGCAAGTTTTGGGCATAATATCCCAATGACATGCACTGCACGAAATATGGTATATAGAAAGTCCAATTTTATTAATGCTGGAGGTTTTAGCAAGATTGGGCATATAAAGTCTGGTGATGATGATTTAATGCTGCTATTGCAAAGAAAACTAACTAATAAACATAGTTTTATGTTCTCACAAAATTCTATTGTGCCATCTATTGAAGACAAAACAATTTCAGAACATCACCAACAAGAAATAAGACGTGCTTCAAAGTTAAAATACTATCCTGCATACCTTAAAACCATTGTATTGTCAGTTGCTATTTTTTACTTTCTATTATTATTACTCTTCCTTTTCTCAGTTTTAGGGCTTGCAAAATGGAATATATTTCTTGTAGTTTTTTTAATCAAAACCATAGCAGATGCCGCTTTGATTATAACATGGCAGATTAAAATGAAATTATATAATAGCATATTATTACTACCGTTTATGGAATTATTCTATATCCCATATTTTTTGTTTTATGGACTAAAAGGAACTTTTGGGGCATATAAATGGAAAAATTAAAGCAGCAATATATTAATGAGTTTGCTCAGTTTGATAAACAAAAGAGTGAAATTAGACGACTTTGGAATATTGATCCTGAATCAGCAAACCTACTTTTCTTTCTTGTACAGATAAAAAAACCTAAACATATTTTAGAGATAGGTACATCCAATGGTTTTTCATCATTTATGATGAGTGTCGCTTGTCAAAATGATAATTGCTTAATTGATACTATAGAAGTCGATGAAAAGCGCTTCAATATGGCAACGGAAAACCTAAAAAGTAGGAAAAACATCATAATACATTTTGGAAAAGCTGAAGATATTATACCATCTTTAGACTGTACCTATGATTTCGTTTTTATCGATGCTAATAAAAAATCTTACATCAACTACATACAGCAAATAATACCAAAACTTGATAACGATGCAGTGATAATCGCAGATAATATCAACTCTCATCAAGAAACAACAATAGCATACAAACAGTTCATAACAGCCAGTAATAGCTTTACTACAATGCAATTAAGCCACGAAGCAGGACTATTAATATCAATATATAAAAAAAGTAGTTGACTTTAAGTTTTAAAACATTAATGTAATATTAAAATGCTAACTTTATGGAGATGAAAAGTGAATAATTCAGTCATTATCGGAATCGCAGGCGGGTCTGGCTCAGGGAAAACAACAATCACATCTAAAATAAAAGAAACTTTTGGCAACCAAGTCTCTTTGCTTATGCAGGACAACTATTATAAAGACTTTGTATCATTAGGCATTGAAGAAAGATCGAAGATTAATTTTGACCACCCACATTCATTTGACATTAAACTGTTAATTGAACACATAGAAGCATTCAAGAATAATATACCAATTGAAATGCCTGTATATGACTTTAAAAATCACTGCAGGACAACCCAAACTATCACAATACTACCAAATACAATAATGATTATTGAAGGGATCCTTGTCTTTGAAAACAAACTACTTAGAGATTTAATGGACATAAAAATATATGTTGATACAGACCCTGATATTCGAATCTTAAGGAGAATACAAAGAGACATGATAGAAAGAGGCAGAACTTTAGATAGCATTATAAATCAATATATTACAACTGTTAGACCAATGCATATTGAATTTGTTGAACCGAGCAAGAGATTTGCAGACATTATTGTTCCAGAAGGTGGACATAATGTTATAGCACTTGATATGATAACTACGAAAATTCATGATATTTGTAATAAAAGGAGAGAGCATGATTAAAAATTTAATATTCATCATTAGTATCATTCTTTGCATTATACCACTAAATGCAGAAGAGAACTTGACCATTTACAATGATAATTTTGCTGTGTTCAGAACAAAGCTTGAAATACAGCTTGAAAAAGGATTACAAAGCTATCTATATAGCGATATTCCTGCCCAAATTGAGCCTATATCACTTATTTTTAAATCAAAGGATGATAAGATTAAGCTGCATTCTCAAAACTATGAATATGACTTGGCAAACTCAGATACAATACTAAATAAGTATTTAAATTCTAACATTACTGTTTGTTTAAAAGACAATAGCGAGTATTCAGGCACGCTTACTTTCTTTGACTTTAATGCTATAGGTCTTCAAGATGATAAAAGTAAAGAACTCTATCTCATCAATAAAAGCGAATTTAAAAGTATTAAATTGGCAAACCTTCCTGGTAATTTTTATATTAAGCCGACGCTTAACTGGCTATTAGACTCTCCTGCAAAAGGTAAGTACCCTATCGATATATCTTATATCACAAAAGGTTTAAGCTGGTTTATTACCTACAATGCTGTTTTGAAAAATAATACGCTACAAATCAGCCCTTGGGTATCTATTAATAACCATAGTGGCAGATCTTATAACAGTGTTAACCTCAAACTTCTTGCTGGCGATGTCGCAAAAAGAGACAATTATAGAAGAAGCGACAAATTAAATGTAATGGAAATGACAGCTATGGGATCCCCCACTTTTCAAGAAAAAGACTTTTCTGACTATCATCTTTATACTTTAGATCAAAAAGCAAGTGTCGCTGATAAACAAGTTAAACAAATGTTATTATTTGAACCAAAAACAGTAAATGTAAAAAAAATCTATAAATATCAGAGTAATGCTCTCGCTGACAACAAAGTGCAAAGCGTTATTACATTTAAAAATAGTAAAAAAAACGGACTAGGCATACCACTACCTACTGGTATAGTTAAAGTCTATCAAGTCGATGACAGCGATGGCAATCTTGAGTTTATTGGCGAAGATAACATATCTCATACCAGTCTTGATCAAGAAGTTTCTGTTAATATTGGCAATGCTTTTGATATTATTGCAAAAACTAAAATAGTAAAAGACAATACTATTCGCAATGATAGAGAACAAGAATTTGAATTAACTATTGAAAACAAGAAAAAAGAAGCTATAAAGATTTTTATAATGCACACTATTGGATACAATGATTATCAGATTATCGAAAAGAATTTTGACTTCATAAATACAGACGCATATACAATAACTATTGAAAAGAATATTAAAGGTGGCGAAACTGCTATATTAAGATGGGTACAAAGAGTTAAAAGGAGGTAAAAATGAACATTGGATTTAAAGACATTCACGAACTTTCAGCAAGCCTCTTAACCAAAAACACTATTGAAGAAAGTGTTAGTTATATAATAAAGGCTATTGAAGATGAAATCCCTATCCAATCAATGGGCATATTTATTAAAAATGATATGAGCGATTATTTCATTATTAAGATGTACAGATACCTTTCTCCAAACTATGCAAGAGATGCTCAAATTCATGTTGAAGATAAAGTATTAAAAGATTTACAAAGATTAAACATCCTTCGCTATACTGATTCTCATGAGAAATTTGAATACAGTGCCATAGACATACTAATCATCCCACTTTATCACCATAATTCATTATTTGGGTTTCTGTTTGTAGATAGAAAAAACGATTATTTTAGCGACTATGAAATTGCAAAGATCTCTGTTTTTTGTTCTTTATTATCACTTATAATGACAATTAACTCTCTTCAAATACAAGTTGAAAAAGCTAATGAGTTGGATTCCAACACAGGGTTTTATAACCATAAAGGCTTTTTAAAGTACTGTATCAAGAAACATGCTGTTATGCATAGATATGATAGGGTCTATTCATTATGTTTACTAAAAATTGACAACTTAGAAGAAGTAGCACAAATAGTCGGCAATAATAAACTGCCAATGTTTTTCCAAGAAATATCTTCTATAATAAAAAACAATATTCGTGATACCGATATTGTTGGTGTTCTTTTCTCTGACATGTTTGCTTTATTTTTATACGAAGCAACAAAAGAACAAGGAGAAATTGTTAAAAATAGAATACAAGATTCATTAACCAAAAACCCAAGATTTGTATCTGTTGTTTTTAAATGGGCAATAAATGATAATCTTGCTTCAAAATGTGATTTTGTTGAGTTATTATCTAAAACAGAAGCTGAACTTTGATAAAAGATTCCATTTATCAAAAATCATAAAAAGCTAATGCTTTTTCAATAGATGACCATAAAAATGGCTTTGTGATTACATAATCAATGCCATAGGGTACATATTTTATAATCATATCTGTTGTTGGCTTTTCAACAATCAACATAATAATTGCACCTGGGTAATAGCATTTAATACGATCGATGACCTTAATAGACTTTTCAGCTTTTAAGTTCTCTGCCACAAAATAACAATCATACTCTTTTTGCTCGATTTCTTTGTATGCTGTGATTACATTGTTTAAAATCTTCACATCAATATTATAATAGAATAATACAGAGCTAAGTTCATTATAATCTTCAAAATTTTCATCTATTACTAAGATACTCTTGATACTTGTATTAAATGTTTCCATTACTTATCTCTTTTGTCTTTTACTTTGTAAAGCTTAAATATTGTTTGATTTGCAACATTGTAATCAATCTTTTCATGATAATTTTTATGATTGATTTGTCCATCGCCTTTAAAAATAGTATAGTACTTCTTTTGTTTTGTAAGCGGATTTATGCATAATCGATCGATAATATCCTTTGATTTGTTTTGTTTAATAAATGTATTAATAATTATAGATTGCTCTTTTAGCTTTTTAATCAGCTTTGACATTATTATAATTCTATACAATGAGAAGAAAAGAATAAGTATTGTTAATATTAAAATAAATCTTAAAAGCAAGTATATTTGATTAAACATCTTCAAACAACCTATTAATTAAAATATCATAATCCACTTCATCAAAGGGATAATTAATAAACTCTATTTGCTCAATGTTACCTGAGTTATTTTTAAACAAATTACTATTATGGTCATCAAACATGAATAAATCCTTCAAGATACTCTCAGAGCCTGATTGCATTTGATTTGACAGGTTTATAGTGCCTATTTTGATTTGTGCATAGATTTGTTGTTTAGCCTTTTCTGAAATATTCTTATAAGCTGCAATTAAATGGACTTCTTTTTCTGATATTTGATTTGAAAAAACACACATCAAGTTTTCAGATTGCTTTAAGATTTCTGATATTCTATTAGTATCTGAAAATGAAAACTTAATTTTTACAAATAAAACTGAGCCTGCTTTAGCAATAATGTCATATAAGTTTTCTTTTAATAATCTGTAAACATTATCAAAATACGTTAGGCTGTTGTTGTCTACAATAAAGTCTATATCATCTGTATACAAAACACTGATATTGGATTTTTGCTTAACTTGTGAGCTTATTGGGCTAAGCTTTAATAATAGATTTTGCACTTTTTCATTAGAAAAGGGTAGAGTAATCAGTCTATCGATTCCCATACGAATGAATCGCGCTTTTTGATTGGTACAAATACTATCATCAATCACGAGCACAACCTTAATATTTGGGTGCTCTTGTTTTATTTTGTATGCTATCTCAAACCCGTTTCTATTATCGAGCGTATTTGGAATAAAGACTAAATTATTATTATGTTTAATGATTTCTGTCAGTTTTTCAAGGGTGTCGTAAACGACATATTTTGCTTGTTTTGTTAAAGTTCTTTTTAATATCTCTTCAAGTAATTTGGAATCCTTACTAATATACACGGTATCAATATCATTAACAGAAATGCTCGTGCCTTGTTGTAAGGTTGGCTTGACAAAATGTTTATTTCCTTCAATACTAAAAGCAAAGTTATAAGCAAAACCAGTTTTTTGATTCTTATATGTCATTTGGTGCACATTAGTCTTATTATTATGTTTAAAAGCTAATGAGGAGCTGATTTGTTTATCGAACAATAACTGTAAATCATATTCAATATTTGAATAATCAATAAAGCATGTAATATTTAAACTTTCAATAAAGCCAATAAATCGATTAATAATGATTTTACTTGGTGATACATTGTTTTTTGAAAGAAAAGATCCTAAAGACTCAAAATAAATTACATCAGGCATATAATCTTTGATATACACTTTTAGATCTTCAAAAACAATATCTAAATTATTCAAGCTTGATAAAATGGAGCTTAGTTCTGGAGGCTGTTCAATAATTAATAAATCATTATTTTCAATATATGGTTTTACATCAAACCCATGCAAATTAAACTCATCTAAGAATATTTCAGCTTTAGAATCACAAACAAGCATAAATCTCTTCTTAGCTTCAAGCTGACTTTTCATCACTTGCATTATAAAGAGTACAGAGATTTTTATATTATTTGCACGAACCCCATATATTTCTTCTTCGTTCAAGTCATTCAATACTTGATCAAAAAAAGGAATCCCAAGCTTTAATTCACTCATTTTACACCATGTTTAAATATGCTAAATATGCATTATACTTTTGTTGTGTTAATTGTATTACTTTTGAGAGATCTTCTTTTTTGATCTCTAAAAAGCTCCAGACCCATTTAGGGATTAATTCAACTAATAGCGAGCTTGACTGCCCTATTTCCATTGCTTTAACTATATTATTACCAAGATTTACAGCAGCCACAACATCTTTATCTGTTGGGGTATAATTGATATTATGGTGGTACTTTATTGAATTAACTATTATGTTTGGAAGTAACCATGCTTCTGCAAAAAAGGCTCCTACTTGCTGATGATCAATGCCTAAGTATTTATTCTCTAAAGCTATTGAGTATTGATAA